>JBMNPN010000018.1:0-34734 GCA_050943615.1 Coriobacteriales bacterium | reverse complement strand
AGGCCTGGAGAACTACCGCGGCCGCACCGAGGTCGCCATCTGGACGACGACGCCGTGGACGCTTCCGGCAGACCAGGCCGTCATCTTGCACCCGGAGGCAAACTACGTGGCCGTTCTCCATGGCGGACACGCCGTCATCTTTGCCGAAGCGCTCGCCGAGAAGTGCTGCGATAAGTTCGGTTGGGACTACGACCTGGTGCGCGACGAGGATGGAAACCCTTGGCATGCCACGGGCGTCGAGCTCGAAGGAAACGTCTACAAGCAGCCTATCTTTGCCGACCAGGGCGAGACCGGGCGCTTCATCTACGCCGACTACGTCACGCTGGAAGACGGCACGGGCATCGTCCACTCCGCTCCCGGCCATGGCGTCGACGACTACAACGCCGGCATGAAGTTCGACATCCCGATGGTCATGCCCGTCGATGACGATGGGCGCTTCTACAGGGGAGAGGGCATCGGCACGGGCGGCCCCTGGGGCGGCATGTCGGTCGACGAGGCCAATCCCAAGATCATCGAGTGGCTCGACGATAAGGGCCTGCTCATCCTCCACGAGGACATCAGCCACAGCTACCCGCACTGCTGGCGTTGCAAGCAGCCGGTGATCTTCCGTGCGACGACGCAGTGGTTCGTCTCCATGGACCGCACATCTCTCAGGCAGCGCGCGCTCGACCAGATCGAGACCAACGTGCAGTGGATTCCCGAGTGGGCATCGCATCGCATCGGCTCGATGGTCGAGGAACGTCCCGACTGGTGCATCAGCCGCCAGCGCTACTGGGGCGTGCCGATTCCGGTGTTCACCTGCAAGGAGTGTGGCAGCATTGTCGCCGATGAGGCGAGCTTCGATGCCATCATCGAGCTCTTCCGCACGAAGGGCGCCGATGCCTGGTACACGACCGACCCCAAGGATTTCCTGCCCGTCGAGGTCTGCTGCCCCAACTGCGGAAGCCACGAGCTCGAGGGCAGTCACGACGTGCTCGACGTCTGGTGGGAATCCGGCGTCTCCCACACCTCCGTCTGCGAGGCGCGGCCCTACCTGCACCGTCCCGCCGACCTCTACCTCGAGGGTTCTGACCAGCATCGCGGCTGGTTCCAGTCCTCGCTGCTCACGAGTGTGGGCGCCTATGGCGAGGCCCCGTACAAGGCGGTCATGAGCTGCGGTTTCACGGTCGATGACCAGGGCCGCAAGATGTCGAAGTCCATCGGCAACACCATCGACCCGATCGAGGTGTGCAACTCGCTCGGTGCCGACGTCCTGCGCCTGTGGGTCGGTTCGGTCGACTACAGCCAGGACATGAGCGTGAGCGAGGGGAACTTCAAGCGCTGTTCGGAGTCGTACCGCCGCATCCGCAACACTTTCCGCTACCTGCTGAGCAACCTCTACGACTTCACGCCGGCCGATTACGTTTCCGCCGACGAGATGCTCGAGTTCGACAAGTGGGCGATGGCACGCCTGCAGAAGGTCTGCACCGAGGCGACCGAGGCCTACGATGCCTACCACTTCCACACGGCGTTTCGCGCGTGGTACGACTTCGTGGTCTCCATCTCGTCGGTGTACTTCGACGCCATCAAGGACCGCCTGTACTCCGACGGCAAGAAGAGCGTCGAGCGCCGCAGCGCCCAGACGGTGCTCGCCAACATGCTCGACGCGATGGTGCGCCAGCTCGCGCCGATTCTGACCTTTACCTGCGACGAGGTCTACGAGAAGTACCCCGAGGGGCTCAAAGGCTCCGGCCACGAGGCCTCCATCCAGCTTGCCGACTGGACCCGCGACGAGGACTTCAAGCCGCAGATCCCGGCCGCCGAGCGCGATGAGCTGCTCGAGCGCTTTGCGACGGTCATGGACGCGCGCGATGCAGTGACCAAGGCCATCGAGGACGCGCGCAACGACGGACTGCTCACCAAGAGCCAGGAGGCGGCGGCGACGCTCTCCTGCTCCAAGGAGGCAGCCGAGCTGCTCGAGGGCGTCGGGCTGGACACGCTTGCCGACATCTTCATCGTGGCGAGCGTGGCAATCGAGGTCTCGGATGCCGAGGAGATGAGCGCCGAGGTCGAGGTGGCACAAGGCGAGAAGTGCCCGCGCTGCTGGAACATCCGCGAGCTGGGAGACGACGGGCTGTGCGCTCGCTGCCATGAAGTCGTGGCCGCGCTTCCCGCAACTGACGAGTAGAGACGATGCCGAGCGCGCAACAAAGCGATGAAAGGGCACGTGACCAGCAGGAAGACGCTGCTGGTCACGACTTGCGCACTGGGGCGGCGACAATGCCGCGCATTCAGCGCTTCACGATATTTGCCGTGCTCGTGGTGGTACTCATCGCGCTCGACCGCGTGACCAAGGCCTGCGCGGAAAGCGCGCTTTCACTAGGGAATCCGGGGATTGATTTGGGTCCGCTCGCGCTCACCCTCGTCCATAACCGGGGCGCCGCCTTCGGCATGGGGGAGGGGGCCGGCCTGGTCTTTGCCGGTTTTGCCGTTGCGGTCGTCGTGGCGATCTGCTGCTGGCTGTGGTTCTACAAGGAACACAGCCTACTCGAAGTCATAGCGGTCTCGCTTGTCGCTGCAGGCGGCATCGGCAACATGATCGATCGTCTCACGACGGGCTACGTGGTCGACTTCTTCCGTTTCACCTTCGTCGACTTCCCCGTCTTCAACGTCGCCGACACGTGCGTGACATGCGGCGTCGTGCTCTTCTTGATCTGGCTCGTCTTTGGCAGCACGCTCTTTGGCACAGACGATGAGGAAAGCGGGCAGTCGTGAACGAGAGCTACGACCATATCGTGACCGCCGACGAGCAGGGGACGCGTCTCGACGTGCTCGTCGCAGGTCTTGGCATCGACGGTATCGCCTCGCGTTCCTCGGTCGTGCGGCTCATCGAATCCGGGCGCATCCTATTGAACGGCGCGCAGACTGCCAAGAAGCGTCTCGTACTGGAAGGCGACGTCGTGCACATCGAGGTCGTGGCCCGCACGCCTGCCGAGAGCTCGGTCGTTCCCAACTACTCTATTCCGCTCGACATCCGCTATGAAGACGACCAGCTCATCGTGCTCTCCAAGCAGGCCGGGCTCGTCTGCCATCCCGCGAAGGGGCACTATGACGACACGCTTGCCAACGCGCTGGTCGCCCACTGCGGAGAGCAGAACCTCTCGCACGTGCAGGGGGAGGACCGCCCTGGCATCGTGCACCGGCTCGACAATCTGACAAGCGGGCTCATGCTCGCGGCCAAGACCGACATTGCCGCTGCGGCGCTGCAGGACGGCATTCGCACGCGCAACATCGACCGACGCTACATCACGCTGGTGCACGGCAACATCGCGCCCGATACCGCCAAGGTCGACGCCCCAATCGCGCGCAGCGTGACCGACCGCACGCGCATGGCCGTGAGCGATGATTACACGGCCAAGCCGGCGATCACGACGTTTTCCGTGCTCGAGCGTTTCTATGCGGGGCGCTACGACGAGGGCTACACGTTGCTCGAGTGCCACCTGTTCACGGGGCGCACGCACCAGATCCGCGTGCACATGGCCTACATCAAGCACCCCGTGGTGGGAGACCCGCTCTACGGTCGGGCGGCAAATGCCAAGGCACGCAATCGCGACCATGCAACGAAAAGCGAGATGGGGCTCGACAGGCAGTTTCTGCACAGCTATCGTTTGAGCTTCGAGCACCCCATCACCCACGAGCAGCTGACCTTTCGCGACCAGCTTCCCGACGACCTGCAGCGCGTCCTCGACGAGCTCTCCGACCGCAGTGCCGGTCGCACTCCCTACGGCCACGAGATTCTGGGGTAGGGAGGCGGCTGCGCGCCGCTATCCGATGCTCGCACAGCACCGACCACCCACCCCGCGCACGCTCAGGGCCCAAATGGCGGGAAACGGGGAAATAACGTGCGCGAGTAGCATCGGCCAACCGACGCGCGCACACCCAGGGCCCAAGTGGCGGGAGACGGGGAAATAATGTGCGCGAGTAGCATCAGCCAAACGATGCGCGCACAACCAGAGCGCAAATGGCGGGAGACGGGCAAATAACGTGCGCGGCTTCGGCAGTCCGTGAGGGGCGCGCACGTCCTCGTCCCATTTGGCGGGAATCGGGAAAATAATGTGCGCGAACCCTTGGGCAGACTGCCTTGCGCACATCCAGAGCCCAGATGGCGGGAGACGGGCATATAACGTGCGCGGGTTCGGGGATTCATGGGTGGCGTGCACAACCAGAGCCCAAATGGCGGGGGGAGGGTAAATACCGTGTGCGCTCGTGCGCCCGTCGTCGCAGCAGCGGCCTCTAGTTCTCGTCGCGGACGGCGATGACCACGAAGCGCTGCTCGCTCGTGCCATAGCTGCAGGTCGAGAGCATGAGCACGCGGTCGCCGTACTTCAAATCCTCACCGGTCGAATAGATCGAGCGCTCCTTGACGTTCTTGGCGAACTTTTCGAACTGCTTTTTGTCGAGCGTGCCCACATGGTCCCAGTAGCGGTAGTAGCTGCCGCTGCTCAGATCGACATAGAACGCGTAGACGGCGTGATAGGTGTAACTTCCGCGCCGGTCCTTGTACTTGATCTTGTGTGACTTGGCAAAGGAGGAGTCGTTGAACTTCTCGAGCTCGCCGAACATGCTGCCATCGCGCATGTGGTGCGCGTAGATGATCATGCTGTTCGTGGTGGGATTGTTCGGCGCGCTGTTCTCCCCGAAGAACGGCGTGCCCGCAAACGAGTAGTCGCCCTTGAAGTTGCGGTGAAGATAGTACTCGGGGTCCTTGGGCGTGTACATGACGGGGTAGTCGATGCGCGTGTCCTTGACCTGGATCCAGCCCTGACATTGCTTGTTGGCGGATTTGAGACGCTCGATATCGCGCTGGTAGGTCTGGGTGACCTCCTTGAAGTCCTGGTCGGCAACGTAGTACTTGTAGATCTGCTGCCCCAAAAGGACAGCGCAGATGACGAAGACGACGATGCAGATGATCTCGACGATGAGCAACGCACGTTTCTTACGCTTCTTCTTGGGTTGTTCCGCTGCGGCGTCGGTACCGCCGGCAACGGACCCATCTTTATCGTCGTGCTTTCCCATCGTGTCTCTCTTCCTCCAAACGCATCTGATGCCGGACGGGCAAACGCGCGATTGCACGTTTGCATGCCAGTAACGGGATTCTAGCATCATGTCCTTATGCACGTGTTACCATGGCAGTCAGCTGACAGTTTGCGGGAGCTGCCGAATGCGGGCGGCTGAGAGGCGATATCATCGCGACCGAAGGGACGGTTCCGGTAATGCGGGGCCGAAAGGAAACATGACGAAATCCATACTCATCATCGCGGGGTCTGACAGCATTGCCGGCGCGGGCATGCAGATCGACCTCAAGACGGCGGCGGCGCACGGGGTCTATGGGACCTGCGCCGTGACGGCCGTGACAGCGCAGAGCACTACCGAGGTCAGGCATGTCGTGCGGCTCGATCCCACATTCGTCTGCTCGCAGGTCGCGACCGTGTTCTCCGACATCGTGCCCGACGCCATCAAGATCGGCATGCTCGGCTCGAGCAGCATCGCCCATGCGCTTGCAGAGGAGCTGGCCAAGCACCCTGAGACGCCAGTCGTGCTCGACCCCGTGCTCGTGGCGACGACGGGCGGAGAGCTCACGAGCGACTTCGCGCTGCCCGTGATCAAAGAGGAGCTGATTGCCCGTGCCGCGCTCGTGACCCCCAATCTGCCCGAGGCCGAAGCGCTCACCGGCGTCGAGGTCGTAGACGATGCAAGCGCCGGCGCCTGTGCCGAGCGCTTCTTCGCTCTCGGGGCGCGGGCGGTGCTCATCAAGGGCGGACATGCCGCGCCGGAAAGCCAAGATATCGTCGATCGCCTCTACGCAAGTGACGGCACGCGCTCGTTTCACTCAAAGCGCCTTCCGGGCGAATTCCATGGGACGGGATGTGCGCTTTCCACGGCCATTGCCTGCAACCTCGCCTGTGGCCTGCCGCTCGAGGAAGCGGTGGCCCAGGCACGCGATTTCCTCGCCTGCGCGCTTGCTCATCCCATCGACTTGGGCCACGGCACAAAGCTCATCGACCCGCTCTCGTATCTCGACGTGGAAAACCGCGCCTGACCGTGTACCTCGACGTGCACGGTGCGTTTGGCGCCGTTGCGCGGTTACTGGAGAAAGGACAACGTATGGAGCAATACTCCACTCAGCTCGAAGCCGCCCACAAGGGCATCATCACCCCGCAGATGGAGCGCGTCGCGCAAAAGGAGCAGCGCGACGTGGAATGGCTCGCCTCCCAGATTGCCTGCGGGCACGCCGTCATCCCCGCCAACCACGCGCATGCGGCACTCGACCCCTGGGGCGTGGGCGAGGGGCTTTCAACCAAGGTCAACGTGAACCTCGGCGTCTCGGGCGACCTGCACGACTACGATACCGAGATGGAGAAGGTCGACATGGCCCTCGGCTTTGGCGTCGAGGCTATCATGGATCTCTCCAACTGCGGCAAGACCTCGAAGTTCCGCCGCGACCTCATCGCCCGCTCCACGGCGATGGTCGGCACCGTCCCCATGTACGATGCCGTCGGCTATCTGGACAAGGAGCTCGGCTCGTGCACGGCGCAGGACTTCCTCGACGTCGTGGAGGCGCATGCCGAAGACGGCGTCGACTTCGTGACGATACACGCCGGCATCAACCGCCGCACCGTCGAGGCCTTCAGGCGCGAGGGCCGCACGATGAACCTCGTGAGCCGCGGTGGCTCGCTTCTTTTCGCCTGGATGCAGCTCACCGGCAACGAGAACCCCTTCTTCGAGCACTACGACGAGCTGCTCGACATCCTCTACGCGCACGACATGACCGTGAGCTTGGGCGATGCCTGCCGTCCGGGCTGCCTGGACGACTCCACCGACGCCGCCCAGATCGCAGAGCTCATCGAGCTGGGCGACCTCACCAAGCGCGCCTGGGAACACGACGTGCAGGTCATGATCGATGGCCCCGGCCACATGGCACTCGACGAGATCCAGGCCAACATGAAGCTCGAGAAGCGCCTGTGCCACGGCGCGCCCTTCTACGTGCTCGGCCCGCTCGTCACCGACATCGGCGCGGGCTACGACCACATCACGAGCGCCATCGGCGGGGCAATCGCTGCGGCAAGCGGGGCGGACTTCTTATGCTACGTGACACCTGCCGAGCACCTGCGCTTGCCCGACGTCGATGACGTCCACGACGGCATCGTCGCCGCGCGCATCGCCGCACATGCTGCCGATATCGTGAAGGGCGTTCCCGGTGCCAAGGAGCGCGACCTCGAGATGGCAAAGGCGCGCCGCTCCTTCGACTGGGAGCGCATGTTTGAGCTTGCCATCGACGGCGAGCGGGCGCGTGCCTACTACGAGTCGGCGCCGCCGCGCGAGGACGACACGTGCACGATGTGCGGCAAGATGTGCGCGGTCCGCACGGTCAACAAGGCGCTCGAGCAGGTCGATCCGGGCCTTCTCGCAAGCGAATGAAACAGGTAACGAGGACTTCTTCTTTGGAGGCATGACATGGATATGGTGAAGACGATCTCAGATTTTGCCGAGCAGGTGCGATCTCGCGTCCCGCTGGTGCACAACATCACCAACTACGTGACGGTCAACGACGTCGCCAACGCAGAACTTGCCATCGGGGGCTCGGCGCTGATGGCAGACGACATCGACGAGGTTGCCGACATGGTCAAAATCGCCAACGCGACCAACATCAACATCGGCACTCTCAACTCCCGTACCATCAAGTCGATGCTCGAGGCCGGAAAGCAGGGCAACGAGACCAAGACGCCGGTCATCTTCGACCCAGTCGGCGCCGGGGCGAGCACGCTCAGAAACGACACCACCCGCGCCTTCCTCGACCAGGTACGCCCGACGGTCATCCGCGGCAACCTCTCCGAGATGTCGTTCGTGGCGGGTCTCGATGCCTCGACGCGCGGCGTCGATTCGGCTGCTGCGGACTCCGAAAACGACGCCATCGCGGTAGCCCAGTCCGTGGCAAGTGCGTACCGCTGCGTGGCCGCCGTCACCGGCGCCGTCGATATCGTGACCGACGGCACGCGCGTCGTGAAGATCTCCAACGGCACGCCGCTCATGTCGAAGATCACGGGCACGGGCTGCATGTGCGACGGCGTCATCGGCTGCTTTGCAGGGGCTCTCGACGATTTCACCGACTCGGACGCCCTGCTCGACGCGACGGCGGCTGCCATCTGCTCGATGGGCCTGGCAGGCGAGCTTGCCGAGCAGGATCTCAAGGGCATGGGCGCGCTCGTCGGCACGGGCAGCCTGCACATCGGCATCATCGACCGGCTCTCGCTGCTCAACGCAGACGACTACCGTCTGCACGCCAAGGTCGAGGTGGCGTGAGGGAAGCCATGGCAAAACCCACGCTCGACTACACGCTCTACCTGGTCACGGACCGCGACCTCATGTCCACGCCCACGCTCACCCAGGCCGTCGAGCAGGCCTGCAGGGGAGGCGTCACCCTCGTGCAGCTGCGCGAGAAGCACTGCGCGCACGACGAGTACGTGCGCATCGCCAAGGAAATCAAGCCCATCTGCGATTCCCACGGGGTCGGGCTCATCATCGACGATGCGCCCGAGGTCTGCGTCGAGGCGGACTGCGCCGGCGTGCACGTGGGGCAAGACGACCTGGCGGTCGACGAGGTGCGAAAGATCGTCGGGCCCGATCGCGTCATCGGCGTTTCCGTGGGCACGGTGGACGAGGCGCTCGAGGCGCAGGCGCGCGGTGCCGACTACCTCGGCATCGGCGCGATGACGTTCACGCCGACCAAACCGGATGCACGCGTGGTCTCGCACGATGAGGCGCGTGCGATCTGCAACGCCGTCGACATCCCCTGCGTGGTCATAGGCGGCATCAACGAAGAATCGATCCCGAGCTTTGCCGGCTACGGATTGGCTGGCTACGCGATCGTCTCGGGAATCATCGCCGCGCCCGACATCGAGGCCGCCGCCCGCCGCTGCGCCGCTGCTATCGCGGGTAATCGGGAACACGAGGGCTAGGGCCTGCCGGTCATGGACGCCACAACGGGACAGTTCGAAACGCCTGTCACGCGACGCGCCTTTCTCGGCGGCGCGCTCGCTGCTTCGGCGGCCACGTTCGCTGCCCTTTCGGGCTGCTCGCAGGGCCAATCGTCGGACACGCAAAAAGAGCAGGTCGTCTTCTGCCTCGAGGACACGTTCGATTCCTACAGCGCCGGCATCTTCCTCGCTGCGCAATCAGAGGGGCTCTTCTCCGAGGATGTCGAGCTCTCCTTCGTCACTCCCGACGAGGGCGCTGACGTTCTCGAGACGGTGAACGCCGGGCACGCGGATCTTGGCATTTCCTCGCAAGAGGCGCTTGCATTAGCTTTTGCCGTTGACGAGCCGGCATCGGTCGCAGCGGTCGCCGCCGTGGTCCAGCACGACATCACCGACAGGGTCGCGCCGGCAACTGCGCGCACTGCGGATTTCGTCTCCCGCGATTCCTATGCCGTTGTCCTCATCGCAAACGATGCCTTCCTCGTGAACCGGGAGGATATCGCCACCTCGACGGTAGGTGCGTTTGCCAAGGCCTACAAGCTCATCGCCTCTCATCCAAAAAAAGAGGTCGAGCCCGTCTGCGCCCAGTGCAGGGAACACGGTATCGAGGTGGACGAGAAAAAGCTCCGAGGAGACCTGCGAAAGCTCGCGCCCTACCTGCTCGATGAGGAGGGCGAATGGGGGAGTATCGACCAGTCGCGCTGGGACGGCTTTTTCGCCTGGCTTTTCAAGACGCACCGCATCGACCGCAAGATACCCGCGCACCACGGCTACATTCTCGACTACCTGGACGCCACGTTGGACTCCTCGGGAAAGAAGAAATCGAAATGAACGGGCAACCCTGCTGCCATATCGTCTGCGCCGGAACCGCCGGAGAGCTTTCCCTGAAAAGAGAGTCGGACGATTTCGTGATCGCCGCAGACGGCGGCTATCTCCTGTGCCGAAACGCTCATATCGAGCCCGACCTGTACATCGGCGACGCCGACAGCCTCCCGGCAGAGCTGTTGTCCGAGATCTCCTGCCCACGTGTGGACCTGCCCGTGGAAAAGGACGACACCGACACGCTCGCCGCCGTCAAGGAGGGGCTCGCGCGCGGTTTTTCGCGCTTCGAGCTCTACGCGGCGCTCGGTGGCGACCTCGGCCACACGCTCGCGAATATCCAGACGCTCCTTTACCTGCGCAAAGCGGGCGCGCATGGTGTGCTCCACGGGGCCGGTCAGGACCTTTACCTGGTGCTCCCGGAGGATGGAAGCTGCACTGTGCCGACGAGCCCAGGCTGCCGTGTCTCGGTCTTTTCGTGGACGCCCGAAGCAATCGGCGTCTGCGAGAAGGGGCTCAAATGGGAGCTCGAGGACGCCGAGCTCTCCGGCAGCTTCCCTCTCGGCGTGAGCAACGAGGCGCTTGGGGACGAGGCGCACATATCCGTTGCCAAAGGGGTGCTCGCCGCCGTGGTCGGCTGAACCGCGCCTTGACGTTTTCAGGATGCTCCTCGGTGGAAATCGGGCTCGAGAGCGAGTATCCTTACTTGCACCTCACGCGAAAGTACCCCTAATACACGAAAAGGCGTGATGCTGATGCAAACGCGAACAGCAGAACTCACATCTGGCCCCACTGCACGTATGACCTTCGTGCTCGTGGTGCTGGTCTTTGCCGGCGCGCTTCTCTCTTTCGGGGCGCTCGCGCTCTTTGACGCGCCCGATGCCCAGGCGCTCGACCTGGGGACGCTCAGCCGCAAGTACGAGACGGGCGGGGATCCCACCGTCGCCGATCCCGACTGGGGGTACGGCGCCTACCAGATGCTCGGCGACACCGCCTACAACTACAGTGTGTGGCTCTCCAAGAACTCAAAGGCGAAGTACCGTGCCTGGGGACGCGCGCTCGTCGTTGCTCATGACACCCTCGACAAGGGCAAGGACGGTGGCGTCTATTTCAATGCGACTTACAAGGCGGTCGCCGGCGGCACGCTCTCGGCAAAGCAGAAGAAGCGGTACGCGAAGGTGCTCAGCGCCTACAAGAAGAAGGACTACAGTGGTACCTATGCCAACTCGATTCCCGCGGGAAACAAGAAGAATGCATTGAGCTTGCAGTACAAATATGCGATCAAGGTCTATTACAAGCCTGCGGTGAAGAACTGGAAGAAGGTCGCTCCCGGCTTCGATCCGACTGACTACAGCATCGCTCTGAGAAGCGTCATCTTCTCTTCCACGATTGCCAACGGCCCGACAGGCTCTGCCAACAAGATCTTCAAGAACGCCTTGAGCACGTTGGGCGGATGGAAGACGGGCATGGGCGAAAAGAAGCTCATCAACGCCATCTACAACGAGTGGGGCAGGACGGCCAAGTGGAAGAAGAGCTCAGAAAGCGGTAACGCCGTCAAGATCACGACCGATTCGCTCAATTCGGACCTCAAGAGCGTCGTTTCGAAGTACAAGCTGAGCGGCCGCTACCTCAAGCACTACTTCTCCTCGACGGCGGCCGTGCAGGTCTCGGTCTTCAGACGCGTCTATGTCAACGAACGTGCCGATGCTCTGGCGCTCTACAAGACCTACAAGCCGAGCAACTGCAAGCACGGCTCGACATCGGGTGGCAAGGTGCTCAAGGTCTACGGGGCAAGGGATGCCTATTTCAAGGAGCTCGTCTCGCTCAAGAAGTGCCGTCTGTGCGGGAAGACGCTTTCCAAGCAGCACGTCGCCAAGGTCAAGTGCGTATACGTGAAAAATGGCACGTCTTACAAAGAATCCCACACGGGCCATCTCTACACGGTTCACAAGAACAAGCGCTACTACCTTGTCACCACAGGGGTCACGATGCGCAAGAGCGCCTCTACCAAGGCCAAGGCGCGCATGACGGTTCCCGCGCTGCGCATCGTGAAGACGCGTGCCATCAAGATGGGCAAGGACGGCTACTGGTGGGGCAAGGTCAAGGTCGGCAAGAAGACCGGCTGGGTGCAGATGCGCTACCTCTCCATCCGCGGCACCGCGAGCACGCCGAGCTATACCGCAAAGAAGGTGAACCGCTACACGAAGCTCACAAAGAAGCAGACCGAGCGGCTGTTCGCCATCAAGCAACTTGTCTCGACAAAGAGCCGCAAGCTCACGCTCAAGAGCTCTGTGAATGCCTACGCAAACGCCTATGCCAACAAGCGCGGCGTCAAGAAGACGTATTCTGCGGGAAAGAAGCTCAAGGTCGTGAAGGTCGTCACGAACCGCTACCACATGCTGTTCGCCAAGCTCAAGAACGGAAGCTACGTCCCCCTGACCGCGTTCAAGTAGCGACGGTGCCCTCGTGCGGCGCTGGGGGAACGAGTAGCTACAGAATCTATTCGTACGCACAAGTTCAGCCTATTTGTCCGTGAATCTATGCGTACGCATAAATGCTTGCCGCAACGACGCATATCCTAAAGGGAAGCTACCTGCGCGACATTCCCGAAATCGAGTTCTTGTGCATGGGCGCCGCCAAGTGCTGCGACATCGATGTGGCAGCCGCCTCGTTGCTGCCCTTTGACGGAAACGTGCTGGCAGTCGAGTGCTTCGACAGGGAAGTCTTCGATGACGGTCCGGGCTCTCTTCGCGTGCACCGTCTGCACGAGGAGGACTTTGCCCAGGCGCTGGGTGTCCTGCCCGCTTCCAAGTACGCGCAGCTGCCCGAGGGGACGGTGCGCGCGGTGGCCTCTCTGCTGAGGACGTCGGCTGTGCGGCCTGCCGTCGCCGGCGCGTCCTTTGCCGGCAGCTCGCGTTCTGCTACCTCATCGGAGATTGCGATGCGCACCTGAAGAACTTCTCGCTTGTCAGACAGGACCGCGCCGGGAAGTCGGCGCTTCGGCTGGCACCCGCCTACGATCTCGTGTGCACGACGCGCTTCGAGCGCTTCAGCCGGGACATGGCCATCGCGATCGGCGGCATGCGCGACATCGACGCCATCACACCCCGCCTCGTTCGGACGCCTGGCCGAAGAGCTGGACATTTCAGTCACTGCGCTCAGGCAGCTGCTCGAACCGCTTGGCGAGGGTGTACTCTCCGCATTCAAAGAGGCAGGCAGGGCAACGGGCGGGGCCACGCGGGAAGCCCTCTCGTTTCTTGCAGACGAGCTCTATGAAGATGCGTTTTCGCGGGCGGAGGTTCTGCAGTCCTTCTGCGGGCATGGCGCGTGAGACGCTCTATACGTTTGTTGTTCGCGAAAAGAAAAGTCTTGTCCGCGCGCATAAACAGGGATATCCTTTAAAAGCTGTGCCCATTCGGGCACACGTGAAATGACACATGCCCTTGCGAGCCGCCCCGCCAGTGGCCTTCGTTTTGCGGAAGGTTGCGGGAGCACGGCGATGACCGGGGGCAGAGGCTTAACGAAAACTGGAGGTTTGCACTACATGGCTACGACTGTATCCATCAAGACCCTGCTGGAGGCCGGCGTTCACTTCGGCCACCAGACCCGCCGCTGGAACCCGAAGATGAAACCGTATATCTTCGGCGAGCGCAACGGCATCTACATCATCGATCTCAAGCAGACGATGTACGCCCTCGATTCCGCGTACACGTTCCTTTCCAACCTCGGCGCCGCCGGCAAGAAGGTACTGTTCGTCGGCACGAAGAAGCAGGCGCAGGAGGCCGTCAAGTCCAACGCCGAGCGCGCTGGCATGCCCTATGTCGACTACCGCTGGATGGGCGGCATGCTCACCAACTTCCAGACGATCCGCACGCGCGTACAGCGCATGAACGAGATCGAGCAGATGAAGGAGAACGGCACCTTCGAGGCCTACACCAAAAAGGAGCAGGCCATCCTCAACAAGGAGCTCACCAAACTGCAGCTCGCCCTGGGCGGCATCCGCGAGATGGACAAGCTCCCCAACGCGGTCTTCATCGTCGACACCAAGCACGAGGAGAACGCCGTGCGCGAGGCACGTCGTCTGAACATCCCGATCGTCGGCCTCATCGACACCAACGCCGACCCCGACGAGATCGACTACGGCATCCCGGCAAACGACGACGCCATCCGCTCCGTCAACCTGCTGTGCACGATTGCCGCCGACGCCATCATCGCCGGCAAGGACATCGAGGTCACCGAAGAGGAGATGGCCGGGCAGGGCGATAACGCCGAGACCACCGAAACCGCTGCGGCTGCACCCGCCGCGGCCGAGGCGCCTGCCGCCGAGGCAGACAAGGCCGAGACCGAGGCTGCACCCGCTGCTGAGAAGACCGAGGAGGCTGCTGAATAATGGCAAAGATCACCGCTGCAATGGTCAAGGAGCTCCGTGAGGCCACGGGCGCTGGCATGATGGAGTGCAAGAAGGCACTCACCGAGGCCGACGGCGACTTCGACAAGGCCGTCGACGTCCTGCGCACCCGCGGACTGGCCGCCGCCGCCAAGAAGGCCGGCCGTGCCACCAACGAGGGCCGTGTGAACGCGCTCGTGAGCGCCGACGATCCCAAGGTCGGCGCCGTTTGCCAGGTCAACTGCGAGACCGACTTCGTCGCCCTGACCGACAAGTTCCAGGGCTACGTCGATACCTTCGCCAAGGCCGTCATCGCCAACGACCCGGCCGATGTCGACGCGCTGCTCGCCTCCGAGTACGAGGGCACCAAGGTCCAAGACGCGCTCACCGAGGCCATCCACGTCATCGGCGAGAACATGCAGATTTCGAGCTTCAAGCGCCTGGCCGTCTCCGGCACCGGCGCGCTCGTCCCCTACATCCACATGGGCGGAAAGATCGGCGTGCTCGTTGCCTTCGAGTTCGACAACGAGGCCACCGCGACCGACGAGCGCTTCACCGCGATGGGCAAGGACGTCGCGATGCAGATTGCCGCGACCAACCCCGTTTCCCTCGACGAGGAGAGCGTCCCCGAGGACATCCGCGAGCACGAGATGTCGATCTACAAGGCTCAGGCCGCCGAGTCCGGCAAGCCCGAGAACATCCAGGAGAAGATCGCCACGGGCCGCATGAGGAAGTTCTACAAGGAGAACTGCCTCATGGACCAGGAGTTCGTCAAGGACAACGACAAGACCGTGACCGAGTACGTCAACGGCGTTGCCAAGGAGCTCGGCGACAAGATCAAGGTCGTCGACTTCGCCCGCATCGCGCTGGGCGACTAGTCAGCAGCGCGGCGCTGACAAGCGCGGCAGCTTGACGGAATCGATGGGGCCCCGGCGGACCCCTTGCGCCTTCCCCAAGGGAGCGGCGCGGGGGAGCTGGGGTCCTTTTCGTTGCAGGCACGACAAGACCTAAGCGCCCGTGGACGTGCGGGCGCGCTTTGAGGAGACGAAAGAAAAGACATGTCTGAAGTTCGCGTTCGCTTTGCCCCATCACCCACGGGAAAGCTGCACATCGGTGGCGCGCGTACCGCCATCTACAACTGGGCCTTTGCCCGTGCGATGGGCGGCAAGTTCATCCTGCGCATCGAGGATACCGACCCCGAGCGCTCCACGCAGGAAAACATCGACCTCATCATCCGCGCGCTGCGCTGGCTGGGGCTCGACTGGGACGAGGGACCCGAGGTCGGTGGAGACTACGGCCCCTACCTGCAGACCAAGCGCTTCGATACCTATACGGCCGCGCTCGAGAAGCTCAAAGCGTCCGGCAACGTCTATCCGTGCTTCTGCACTTCTGAAGAACTTGCACAGCGCCGCGAGGCCGTTCAGAAGGGCGCCGAGCGCCAGCCCGACCCCTGCCGCTCTTTGAGCGCCGAGGAGGCAAGTGCGCGCATCGAGGCCGGCGAGTCGCATGTCTGGCGCCTCAAGGTGCCCGAGGACCGCGGCACCATCGTCGTGCACGATGTCATCCACGGCGACTCCGAGTTCGACGCCTCGCTGCAAGACGACATGATCCTCGTCAGGAGCGATGGCACCCCGACGTATAACTTTGCCGTGGTCTGCGACGACGTGAACATGAAGATGACGCACATCATCCGCGGGGACGACCACCTCTCTAACACGCCGCGCCAGATCCTCGTCTACGAGGCGCTGGGCTACCCGACGCCGGTATTCGCGCACATCCCGATGATCTGCGGTCCCGATGGAAAGAAGCTCTCCAAGCGCCATGGCGCCGCGAGCGTCGAGGAGTACCGCGATATGGGCTACCTTTCCGATGCGCTCTTCAACTACCTCGCGCTTCTCGGCTGGGCGCCCGACGGCGAGACGACGGTGTTCTCGCGCGACGAGATGGCGGAGAAGTTCACGCTCGAGCGCGTGAGCAAGAACCCCTCCTCGCTCGACTTCGACAAGCTCGAGTGGATGAACAACCATTACATCCAGGCGATGGGCGCCGACGCGTTCGTTGCCGCTATCGAGCCTTATCTTGCGAGCGCCGGGTATGGGGATGCGGACCGCGACCTGCTCAAGCGCGCCTATCCGATCGTCGCCGAGCGCGTGAAAACGCTCGACCAGGCCGTGCCCATGCTCGAGTACCTGATCTGCGATGAGCTTGCCTATGACGAGAAGAGCGTGAAGAAGATCCTGCAGAAGGAGGGCAAGGGTGCCAAGACCGCGCTTGTCGAGGGCGCCAAGGTCCTCGAGAGCTGCGACTGGGACACGGAGAGCATCGAGTCGGCCCTGCGCGACCTGGTGGTGCGGCTCGAGTCCAAGCCGCGCCTGGTCTTTCAGCCGATTCGCGTGGCGGTGACGGGAAGCCAGGTGAGCCCGCCGCTCTTCGAGTCGCTCGAGCTGCTGGGCCGCGAGCGCTCGCTTGCGCGCCTTGCCAAGGCAGCCGAGATGGCCTGCGACTAGAGCGCTGGCACGATTGCGCTGAACGATTTGCCCGTGGAGCTGAGGAAGGCCCCGCCTGCAGCGATGTGAGCTGCAGGCGGGGCCTTCGCGTTCGCGCGGGTTCTGGACGGCTGCTACTTCACGAGGAAGCTTGCCGAGCACAGCCCGTCGTGGTCGATGGCGATGACGCCGCCCTGCCCGAGGCGGCAGTACATGCCGATGGGCTTGCCGTCGTAGACGTAGCAGCCGGGCATGGACTTCCAGCTCTCGATTTCGCAGGGGTCCTTCCCCTCAACAATCTTCGAATCGATGATGTCGACGGTGTGTGGCGGGTAGAACTCCTGCATGATGTAGCTGGCGTCGAGGTGCCCGTCCACGAGGCGCTCCCAGTCCTCTTGCGAATAGTCCACGCCGGGAAAGACGCCGTGGGCGCCGTAGTCGTCGGCGGGCTTGATGATCCAGGCGTCCTTGTCGCGCTTGAGCGCCTCGAGAAGCGTCGGGTCGAGCGTCCGGTCGAGCACGTGGGTGTGCGGAAGGTGGGCGTCGATGAAGGCTGCCTCCTCGTCGGTGAGAAACGCGCGCGTCTGGGGGTCGAACAGCGCGATCGAGACCATCTTGGAGTGCACGACGCTCGTGCGGAAATGGCCGATCAGGCAGACCTTCTCGGCGGCGACGGCGTCGATGAGCGCATCGCATTCCCCGGGGTGCTGCAGGATCTCGCTGGTCACCGCGCGACGGTAGATCGCGTCGATGCGCGTGCCGTCGTTTGAATCCACGAGCTCCTCTCCATCGAAGGCAAGCTCGCGGATGTCGACGAAACGGGCAGGGATGCCCGCACGCTCGAATGCGGCGATGAAGCGCCTGAAATCGCTCATCACGCCGCTCTCCCTGAAGTCGACGAGGGCCACGGTCGGATGTGCGACGGCGTGTTTGTCGCTTTGATAGATGCGCATGAAGGCCTCGACCCAGGTGTCGAAGAGCTCGAACGGCTGCACGTCACGGTGGGCGGAGAAGCGCTTGAAGCTCTCGGTTTTCATGAGCGCCTGCGCGACCTCCGAATCGCGCGACATGGCGCCCGTGCCGTCGGCGTTGAACTCGCAGAACTTGAAGCTTTTGTCGCTTTCGTCCAAGAACATGTCAAAGCGGCAGATGGGCAGCAGCTGATCGTAGCCGCACGGCAGCATCACGAGGCGCTCGACCTCTTTTGGCAGGGCGAACATCTCGCGATACGCCGGGTCCTTCAGGTAGCGCTCGATGACCTTGCACAGGATGCGGTGCGTCATCTTGGCGATGCCCGAGATGTAGTCCCAGTCGTCCTCGTTGAACAGGTAGGGGACATAGGGAAACGGCGCCGGTGCGCCCGCGACCCAGACATCGGACTTCTCAAGGTCGTCAAGTGCCTGACGGCGTCCCGCGATATCTCCGCCAAGCGAGGTCACGGTCTCGATATATTCTGCACGTTCGCGTTTCATCTATCCGTCCCTTCGAAATTGTGCGCCTCGAGTCTTGCGGCACATCCAAGGCTCAGTATACCCGCTTGAACTGCGCTTCTCCCCTGCTGTCCGGTGGTGGGGGCAGCGGGCGCCCCGGCAGTGCCGCTCAGGTGCGCGGCAAAGATTGTGGGCAATGAAATTTCTCTTTTCTGACCTGCGTTTTCCTGAGGTTTTCAGAGTTTCAGTCCAAAACGATTCGGGGTTTTGGCAAGGTCGAGCGTTCAAACTGTGGCCCACGATGCTTTTTTGCATTCGTTCGTGGAAGGGAGAAGAAACGATGCAAAGTCTCACGGTCGACAAGGAAAAGGCAGAAGGACGCAAGGACGAGGAGGGAAAAGAGATCATGGAAGATGCAATGCAAGAAGCGAAAGATATTCCGGCAGCCGGAGGCGATGCCCCCGGCGGAGCGCAGAACATGGCGCGGGGGGACGTGGGGAATCCGGTTCCCGCCGCATCGCGAGATGAGGTTTCAGGGTCTCATGAGGGCGAGGGCGGGGCAGCAGCGCAAAATGACGACGCGCCAGCAGCGCAAGCGGCCGCCGGGCAGCCTTGTGCAGCGGGTTCCGAACAGCCGGATACGGGGACCGGAGAAGACGGCGAGGACATGTACGAGAAGAGCGTGTCGGAGCTCACGACCAAGGAGCTCGGGCAGCGGGGGGAGGAGGCCGCCGTCCGCTTCCTTGAGAGACGCGGGTTCAAGATCCTCGAGCGCAACTGGGTCTGCCATTACGGCGAGGCCGACATAATCGCGCTCGATGTCGAGGAGGAAGCGCTCGTCTTCATCGAGGTGAAGACGCGGCGCGGCATCCAGGCGGGGCTGCCCGAAGAGGCGGTCACGACGGCAAAGCAGCGTCGCTACGAGCGTATCGCCATGTCCTATCTGGTCGAATCCGACTGGGAGGAAGAGGTGACGATTCGCTTCGATGTCATCGGCATCTGCGCGACCGACGAGAACCGCGCGCTGCTCAGGCATCATCGGGGGTGCTTCAATGGGCGCAACTGGTAGCCCGGTACGCGCGCAGGTGCTCACCTGCGCCATCAAGGGCGTGGAGACTGTGCCCGTCACAGTGGAGATCGAGGTGGGAAGCGGCCTTCCGGGCATGCACATCGTCGGTATGGCGGATACGTCCGTGCAAGAGGCGCGCCTGCGCGTCAAGAGTGCGTGCAGGGCGGCGGGGTTTCGCATCGAGAACGCCCATACCGTCGTGAATCTGGCCCCTGCATCTTTGCGCAAGAGCGGTTCGGGTTTCGATTTGCCCATTGCGCTCGCCTACCTGGTCGCCACGCGTCAGATCGACCCGAAGCTCGTCGAGGGCTGCCTCGTCGTCGGCGAGCTCTCGCTCGAAGGGTACGTGCGCGCTACCGAGGGGCTCTTTGCCTATGCGCTCTGTGCCAGGGAAAACAAGCTCAAGCTGCTGAGCGGACCGGTGGACACGCACATGCCGGAGCTTCCCGGCCTCGAGCATCGTTGCCTCGACTTTCTGGGCCGCATCAGGACCGGGTCGTTTATGGAGCCGCGCGTCGTTTCCGCCGTCGAGGAGCCGGAGCGGCTCGACTATCGCGACGTGGTCGGGCAGGGAAACGCCGTGCGGGCGCTCACCATCGCGGCGGCAGGCGGCCATGGCGTCATGCTTATCGGCCCGCCGGGGGCGGGGAAGAGCATGCTCGCGCGGCGCCTGCCCTCGATACTGCCGCCGCTTTCGGACAAGGAGCGCATCGAGACGGCGCTCATCCACTCGGTCTGCGGGCTCGATCTCTCTTCGATCACGGCGGGCATCCGTCCTTTCAGAAGCCCACATCACTCCGCGTCCGTGGCCTCGCTGGTCGGCGGCGGCCGCATGCTCAAGCCGGGGGAGGCCTCGCTTGCGCACAACGGCGTCCTGTTCCTCGACGAACTCGGCGAGTTTAACAACGCCGCCTTGCAGGCGCTCCGCCAGCCGATCGAGGAGGGGCGCGTCTGCCTGACGAGGGCCGAGGGGCGTGCGGTCTTTCCCGCGCGCTTCCAGCTCGTCGCCGCATCCAACCCCTGTCCGTGTGGCTATCTGGGCGACAAGGAGCACGTCTGCAAGTGCAGCGACATCCAGGTCAACCGCTACCAGGCAAAGCTCGGCGGTCCGCTCAAGGACCGCATCGACCTCATCTGCGAGGTGACGCGCATCGACCCTGCGCGCGTGCTGGACAGCGGCAACGGGACCTCCTCGGCGGAGCTCTCCCAGCAGGTGCTCGCCGCGCGCGAACGGGCGCAGCACAGGGGAGACGAGAGGCGCGAGCTCGCGAATGCCACACCGCACGAGATCGTCGAGGCATGTGGGCTGACGACGCGTCAGCGAAGGCTCGTCGAGGAGATGTCGCGCACCCACAATCTCTCGGGGCGCGGCATCATGCGCGTGCTGCGCGTCGCGCGTACGATCGCCGATCTGGAGCAGTCCGATGCGATAAGCGACGACTTCCTCTACGAGGCGTTCATGTACCGCGTGGAGAACACGCTCGAATAAGAAAAGATGCGAAGTACTTTGATTATTCAATAATGAATAAAATGGTAAGCAAGATATCTGATGTACTCTCAATTTGATGTTATTTATCATGCTTTATACAAATATGAATAAATAGGAAGATAGGATGAATTCGGGAGGGGAAATGGAACACGGAAACCTAGACGGATCGAGCTGCGTGATCGACATCGAGTCGCGCAGCTACCCTGAAATCTTGCGCGAGATACCCGATCCACCCAAGCTCCTCTACTGTCTGGGAAATGCAGATGCGCTCAAGCCCGGCGTCGCCATCATCGGGGCGCGCAAGGCGACGCCCTATGGGCTTTCCTGTGCTCAGTACTTTGCCACGCATGCGGCGCTGCGCGGGGTGACGGTCGTGTCGGGAGGGGCGCGCGGCTGCGACCAGGAGGCCCACAAGGCTGCCATCGAGGTGCAGACGCCGACGGTCGCGGTGTTCGGATCGGGAGCCGATGTGCCCTATCCCAAGAGTGGTCGTCCGCTCTTCCAGCGCATCATCTCCCAGGGCGGCTGCATCGTCTCGGAGAATCCCTGGGGCTTTCCCGCCCAGCCATGGACCTTCCCGCGCCGCAACCGCATAATCGCGGGCCTTTCGGTGCTGCTGCTCATCGTGGAGGCGGGGCTTCCCAGCGGCACGCTCACGACGGCAGACGAGGCGCTCGCGCAGGGAAAGGACGTCTGCATCGTGCCGAGCGCCATCACCTCCCCGTATGCCAAGGGGGTCAACTACCTCTTCTCGCAGGGTGCGACGCCCATTGTCGACAGCGAAAGCTTCGACTCTGCCCTGAGCTCCGCATTTTCCCGTTACCCGCTCTCGATGCTCCAGCTCGAGCCAGAGCAGGAGGACGGCTCGATGCAGGCGCTCCTCGAGAACGACCCGATTTTGCGCGCGCTTTCCGCCGATGCCTATGCGCCGCAGGAGCTTGCCGCCTACTTCGGCTTCTCGCCGGCGGAGCTCTCGCGCAGGCTTTCCGAATACGAGCTTCAAGGGCTTGTCCAGCGCGGGCGGGATGGACGCTACCAAGTTTGCCTCAAGGTGCCAGGAAAGAAGAAGACGTGAGCCCTCTTGCATCCGGGCGGAGAGTGGGAGAGAGGTGTGTGCTCCGACAGCTGGTGAAGGGGACTCGCGCACGATATTTCCCCATCTGCCCGAGAATCCGGTCAAATGGGCAATAGCTGTGCGCGCGATGATTGATCGGAGAGGTTCGTGCACCGTATTTCCTCATCTGCCGCCAGATGGGCCATGGCTGTGCGTGCGAGGTGTGCGAGAATGGCGGCATGGAAAAGCTACCTGAAGTCACAGTCATCGGGGCGGGCCTTGCGGGAAGCGAGGCCGCGCTCCAGCTCGCCTTGCGCGGCGTCCCCGTCTGCCTGGTCGAGATGCGCCCCCAGACGCAGACCGCCGTGCACAAGACGGGCGAGCCCGCAGAGCTCGTCTGTTCCAACTCGCTCAAGGGCAAGGACCCCGATACCGCCGCAGGAAACCTCAAGTACGAGCTCGGGGCACTGGGCTCGCAGCTCATCTCGTGTGCATGGGAAAGCGAGGTTGCCGCAGGCGGGGCCCTTGCCGTGGACCGCGACGTCTTCTCGGCCAGGGTCCGCTCCCTTATCGAGAAAAATCCGCTCGTCACCGTCGTACACGAGCAGGCAACGGAGATCCCGACGGGCCCTGCGATCATCGCGACCGGCCCTCTGACCTCGGATGCGCTCGCATCGGCGCTCGAGACCGAACTCGGGTGCGAGAGCCTTGCCTTCTACGATGCCGCAGCCCCCATCGTCGAGGCCGATTCGCTCGACTACGATGTCGTCTTCGCGCAGTCGCGCTACGGCAAGGGCGGGGCGGACTACCTGAACGCGCCGTTCGACAAGGAGGGCTACGAGGCCTTCATCCACGAGCTCGTGGGCGCCAGGCGCGTCATCGAGCGCGACTTCGAGCGGCGCGAGCTCTTCGCCGCCTGCCAGCCCATCGAGGAGGTCGCCCGCACGGGGCTCGATGCGCTCTCGCACGGGGCGCTCAAGCCGGTGGGGCTCACCGACCCGGCAACGGGGCACCGTCCCTGGGCGGCAGTGCAGCTGCGTGCCGAGAACGCCCAACGCACTGCCTACAACCTGGTCGGCTTCCAGACTAACCTGCGCTTCGGCGAACAGGAGCGCGTCTTCCGCATGATCCCCGGTCTCGAGAACGCGGAGTTCGCCCGCTTCGGCGTCATGCACCGCAACACCTTCGTTGACACCCCGCACGTGCTCACGCCGACGCTCGCCCTGCCCAAGCATCCCAAAGTGCACCTCGCAGGCCAGCTCACCGGAACGGAAGGCTATCTCGAGGCGGTCGCCTCGGGGCTCTTCGTGGCATTGGCAGTCTACGCCGAGCTCGTCGGTCTAGCCGCCCCGGTGCTTCCGCGCGAGTCGCTGTTCGGCTGTCTCATCGCTTACGCGACCGACCCCGCTACCCAGGACTATCAGCCGATGCACGTCAACTACGGCATCATCGATCCCATCGTGCCCAAGATTAGAAACAAGCGCGAGCGCAAAGCTGCCTACGGACGTCGTGCTCGCGCTGCCATCGATGGCTTCGTGCAAGAGCGCGCAGACCTCTTTTCCTGTGTACGTGACCGGGACTCTCTCGAACGCCCGCGTGCCCAGAGCCAGCGCGGGCTCGGCCTGGAGGCGGAACCGTGAGCGGCTTGCTTGATATCGATGCCTATCTCGATGACGCGCGCTTCGACAAAGACGCGGTTAAAGCCGCTCGCGGTTTTCTGCGCCAACTCGAAATCGAACGCGGGCTTTCCCAGAACACCGTGCGCGCCTATGCGATCGACCTGCGCGCCTATCTCGACTGGGCGGCGCGCAACTCGGTCGACCCGCTGCATCTCGACCACCACAGCTTCCGGCGTTTCCTGGCTGAGCTCAGGGCGGCGGGGTACGCGACGCGCACCGTCGCCAGGCGCCTGGCAGCCGTGCGCTCGTTTTTCCGCTATATGAACGCTGCCGGCATCGTGGCCACCAACCCCGCCGCCGCTGCCGCCTCGCCCAAGCTCGCGCGCGATCTGCCGCGCAAGACCTCCGATGCGAGCATCGAGGCGCTCATCGACTCCTGTTCGGGAGACGAGCCCGTAGACCTGCGTGACCGCGCCTTTCTCGAGCTCCTCTACGCATCCGGTGCCCGCATCTCCGAGGTCGCGGGGCTTAAGCTCGGCGACATCGATTTTGCCTCGCGTACGGTGCGCCTGTTCGGCAAGGGCTCAAAGGAGCGCATCGTGCCCCTCTACGACCTCGCCCTCGAAACGGTCAAGCGCTACCTCGAAGGCGGGCGCCCCGAGCTCCTCTCGGGTAAGCAGAGCGACGCGCTCTTCATATCGACGCGGGGAAACGCGATGTCTGCCGATGCCCTGCGGCGCGTGTTCAAGCAGCGTGCCGCCGCCGCGGGCCTCGATCCCTCGCTGCACCCGCACGACCTGCGCCACGCCTTTGCGACCAGCTTGCTCGAAGGCGGTGCCGACTTGCGTTCGGTACAGGAAATGCTCGGCCATTCGTCCCTTTCCACGACGCAGATCTACACGCATCTTTCCCTCGGGCGCATGAAGGACGTCTACAAGCAGGCCCATCCCCGCTCCTAGGCATACGTCTTTGCCGCGCCCGTTCATCGCGAGGAAATCTCCACAAGCTTTTCTTTCCCCGCCTCGACAACTTATGCTATAGTCATGAACTCGCGTGGGTTCAGGTATGCCCGCGACCGGTACGATTAGTAGGCGGCGTCGGAAACGTCGCTTGTAGCAAGGAGAACGAAATGTCCAAGGTATGCGAGATCTGCGGCAAGTCGCCGTCTGCTGGCAAGAACGTCAGCCATTCCCATCGTAAGACCAACCGTGTCTTCCGCCCGAACATCCAGAAGGTCACCATCAAGGATGCCAAGGGCCATGTCCGCAAGGCGAATGTCTGCACGAGCTGCCTGAAGGCGGGCAAGGTCACGCGCGCCTAAGTTCTCGCGCCGCGCTGGCGTTTCCAAGCTCCCGTCACATGCGTGCTCGGGGCTTTGAAAATGTCGGAATAATAAGGTGATTGCGATGGGAGGCCCGTTTCGGGCCTCCTGTTGTTTTAGACTGAACCTACGTAAATTCTCGCGTGATTGGAGCTCCCATGGCTGACGGTCTTTTCGACAAGGCATCCGAAATGTTCGACAAGAGCGTGGATGCGGCATCCGAGATGTTCGACAAGAGCAGGGATGCGGCTTCCGATATGTTCGACAAAAGCAGGGACATCGCCTCTGACCTTGCCAACCAGGCAGGGGATTTTGCCACGCGCAGCAGGATCAAGGCAAAGATCGCAGAGCAGAGCCTCGAGCACGACCGCTTGATGAAGAAGCTCGGCGAGACCATCTACGACCAGGTCAAAGATGACCCGGCCTATACGGACAATAACAAGTCGCTGTTCGTCGAGATCGAGGCGTGCAACACGCGCCTCCAGGAGCTGAAAGACGAACTCTCGCGCGAGGATGCCGCCTCTGCATCCGAGAAGGTCATCGACGTCGAGCCGGCCGAGCCCGAGGAAAAAGAGAACGCTGCCGACGATGTCGCCGCCGAGGCCTCCAAGGTTGCCGAGCAGGATAGCGACAATAAATAAGGAAAAGGAAAGCAAGTTCATGCCCTACAAAGCACCGAAGGGAACGCAGGACCTCCTGCCTTCCCGCGCACGCGCATGGCACGCGTTCACCGCAACGGCCAACCGCGTGTTCTCGCGCTACGGCTACGAGCCGATTGAAACGCCGGTCTTCGAACTCTCCGAGCTGTTCACGCGCTCGGCAGGGGAGGGGACTGACATCGCGAGCAAGGAGATCTTCGCCGTGCGCTCGCTTGGCGCGCTTGCCAAGATGGAAGCCGGCCAGCCCCTCAAGGCAGACCAGAAGCTCGCGCTCCGTCCCGAGGGAACGGCAAGCGTCGTGCGCGCGATCGCCGAGCACAACCTCGTGCCCCAGGGAGGGGCGCCCGCCAAGCTCTGGTACGCCGGCTCGATGTTCCGGTGCGAGCGCCCGCAAAAGGGGCGCCTGCGCGAGTTTCACCAAGTGGGCATCGAGTGCCTGGGTGCAACCGATGCATCCGCCGATGCCGAGATGATCATCATGTGCATGCGCTTTTTCGAGGAGCTAGGGCTGAAGCGCGAGTCGATGACGCTGCTCATCAACTCCATGGGAGACGAGAACTGCCGTCCCGCCTATACCGAGGCCGTGCGCGACTATATGCGCGCGCACGCTGACGAGCTCTGCGACGAGTGCAAGGTGCGCACCGAGGCCAACCCCCTGCGCGCCTTCGACTGCAAGAACCCCCGCTGCCACGAGGTCATGGATGGCGCGCCGCGCTTCTCCGATTACCTCTGCGACGACTGCAAGGCGCGCTTCGACACCGTCAAGGACTACCTCACCGCATCGGGCATCGACTTCGTGGAGGACCCGCGACTCGTGCGCGGCTTTGACTACTACACCGGCACGGTCTTCGAGGTGCAGGTCACCGAGGGCCTCGGTTCGCAGAGTGCCATCGGCGGTGGCGGACACTACGACAAGCTCATGGGAGAGATATCGGGCCGCGACCTTCCGGGTCTGGGCTTTGCCGTGGGCTTCGAGCGCATCATGCTCGCCCTCGAGGCGGCGGGCGTCGACCTCGATGGGGGCTACGACCTGGGCGCCTACGTCGTGAACTTCGACGAGAGCACCCGTGCCGCATCCTTCAAGGTGCTCCAGCAGCTCCGCGATGCCGGCATCTCGGCTGTGGGGGATTCCCAGGGACGATCGGTGAAGTCGCAGTTCAAGGTCGCCGGCAAGTCCGGTGCGCGCTGCGCGGTCGTGGTCGGCCCCGACGAGCTTGCCGAAGGGCAGGTCACCCTTCGCGATATGAAGACCCACGACGAGAAGCGCGTCGCCCTCGACGATGTCGTCGACGCGGTGAGGGGGCTTTTCTAGCTTCGTCTTTTGCCGTTTTGCCTGCTCGCATCGAACGATTGAGGGCTTCACAAGCGTGCAGCAGATGAGGATACTTGTGCAGATGCGTGCCCCACGGTCCTGTTGTGGCGCGCACCTGCATGAAGATATAGGTTTTGGAGGCGCGGCTTTCCACCGTCTATGGCAAGCCGCATTCAACGAGGAGGGCATACAGTGCCTGAGGACTTTCTGAACGAGTACTGCATCCATACCGCTACCTGCGGTGAACTTCGCATCGGGGACGTCGGCCGCGAGCTCGTGCTCACCGGCTGGGCGTGGCACAAGCGCGACCACGGCGGCCTCATCTTCGTGGACCTGCGCGACCGCGCGGGCTACACGCAGGTGGTCGTCGACCCCGAGTGCGTGACGCCCGAGGAGTTCTCGCTTGCCGAGCACATCGGCCGCGAGGACGTGCTCAAGGTGACCGGCAAGGTGCGCGCGCGTGGCCAGGAGAGCGTCAACCCCAACATGGCCACCGGCGAGATCGAGGTGCTGGCAAGCGGCATCGAGATGCTCAACAAGTCTGTCACCCCGCCCTTCTCCATCGAAGACGGCATCGAGACCGACGAGACCACGCGCATGAAGTGGCGCTACCTCGACCTGCGCCGCCCCGAGATGTACGCCAACATCCTGCTGCGCCACCAGGTCGCCCAGGCCATGCGCGCCGCCCTCAACAAGCGCGGCTTCCTCGAGATCGAAACGCCGATTCTGGCCAACTCCACGCCCGAGGGCGCACGCGACTTCCTCGTCCCGTCCCGTCCCAACCCCGGCAACTTCTACGCGCTTCCCCAAAGCCCGCAGCAGTTCAAGCAGATGCTCATGGCCGCAGGCGTCGAGCGCTACTACCAGATCGCGCGCTGTTTTCGCGATGAGGACCTGCGCGCCGACCGCCAGCCCGAGTTCACGCAGGTCGACGTCGAGATGAGCTTCGTGGAAAGCGACGAGGTCATCGACATGATGGAAGACGTCATGCAAGAGGTCCTTGCGGCCGTCGGCGTCGAGCACGAGTTCCCCTTGAAGCGCATGCCCTGGAAAGAGGCGATGGACCGCTTTGGTTGCGACCGCCCCGACGTGCGCTTCGGCATGGAGCTCGTCGACCTCACCGACATCGTGAAAGACTGCAACTTCAAGGTGTTCACCGGTGCCATCGAGAAGGGCGGCATCGTCAAGTGCATCAACGCCAAGGGAGCCGGCGACTGGAGCCGCGGCGACATCGAGAAGCTCGCCGAGGTGGCAGCCGACAACGGCGCCAAGGGCATGGCCTGGATCGCCTACACCACCGACGGCAAGGAGAAGAGCCCGATCATCAAGTTTCTGGGCGACGAGGTCCACGCCGCCATCAAGGAGGCGGCAGGCGCCGAGCCCGGCGACCTTTTGCTCTTCGCAGCCGACGACTTTGCCACGGTATCCGCGGTGCTCTCCGCGCTGCGCCTGCACATGGCAGACCTGCTCGGCATCGAGCGAAAGGGTCATGCGCTTTTGTGGGTCGTGGACTTTCCGATGTTCAAGTACGACGAGGAGACCGGCAAGTACGCCGCCGAGCACCATCCCTTCACCATGCCGCGCGTCGAGGACATCGACAAGATCGAGACCGACCCGCTTCACATGGGCAGCTACTCCTACGACATCGTCATGGACGGCTTCGAGCTGGGCGGCGGTTCCATCCGCATCCACGACGCCGAGCTGCAGAAGCGCGTGCTGCGCCGCTGCGGCGTCGATGACGAGGGCATCGAGGAGAAGTTCGGCCATCTCATCCGCGCTCTCGAGCATGGCACTCCGCCCCATGGCGGCATCGCGCTCGGCCTCGACCGCCTCGTCATGCTGCTCGCGGGCAAGGACTCCATCCGCGACGTCATCGCCTTCCCCAAGACCTCTTCGGGTGGCGACCCGATGACCGGCGCGCCCTCCGAGGTGAGCGCACGCCAGCTCAAGGAAGCGTCGATTCGCATCGACCTGTAAGTGCACGCGAATAAGAGCAGAGAAGAGCAAGCATGACAGTCATGAATATGAGCGCGACCTACGCGCCGACGCTCAAAGAAGATCCGGCCGGTGCCGATATCGCGAGCCACCGGCTCCTGCTGCGCGCCGGCATGATCCGCCAGATGGGCTCGGGCACCTACACGTTTCTGCCGCTCGGGCAGAAGGTGCTCAACAAGGTCATCGCCATCGTCAACGAGGAGATGGACCGCATCGGCGCCCAGCAGATCCTGATGCCGATCCTGCAGCCGGCAGAGCTGTGGCACGAGTCGGGCCGCTGGGACGACTACGGTCCCGAGCTCATGCGCATGACCGACCGCCACAACCGCGAGGTCTGCCTGGGGCCGACGCACGAGGAGCTCATCACCGACCTCGTGCGAGACGAGCTCAGAAGCTACAAGGAGCTGCCCGTCGTCCTCTACCAGACCCAGGTCAAGTTCCGCGATGAGATACGCCCGCGCTTCGGGCTTTTGCGCACGCGCGAGTTCATCATGAAGGACGCCTATAGCTTCAACGCCGACGAGGAATCGCTCGATGAGACCTACAAACAGATGGAAATCGCCTACGCGCGCATCTGCGAGCGCCTCGGGCTCGAGTTCCGCAAGGTCGAAGCCGACAGCGGCCAAATCGGCGGCTCTGAGACCTGCGAGTTTATGGCGCTTGCCGATGCCGGCGAGTCCGACCTCGTGCATTGCACCTGCGGGTATGCGGCCGATGCCGAGGCTGCCAAGGTGGGCCTGACGATTCCTGATGCCGAGGTGCACGATCTCGAGAAGATCTCCACGCCGGGAGTCCACACGATCGCAGACCTTGCGCAGTTTCTGGGTATCGGGGAGGATGCGACGGTCAAGGCACTCGTCGGCACAGGCGACGACGGCAAGATCCGCGCGCTCTTCATCCCCGGGGACCACGAGCTCAACGACATCAAGATCTCCGGCCTCGTGCCGGGCTGGCGCCTGTGCACCGACGAGGAGATGATCGAGGCCAAGCTTCCCAAGGGCTCCATCGGGCCGGTCGGGCTTCCGGAAGGCGTCATCTGCATCTGCGACGAGTCGCTCAAGGGCACGCACGCCTGGGCGGTCGGCGCCAACGACGACGGCTACCACTACCTGGGCGCCGAGCCGGGACGCGACTTTACGCCCGATGCCTGGGCAGATCTCGTGCTCGCCAAGCCGGGCGACCTGTGCCCCAACTGCGGAAAGCCGCTTTCCGGCGACCGTGGCATCGAGGTGAGCCAGGTCTTCAAGCTCGGTACCAAGTACTCCGCATCCATGGGTGCGACCTTTCTCGACGAGAACAATGAGGAGCGTCCCTTCCTCATGGGCAGCTACGGCGTCGGCGTCACGCGCTCGATGGCCGCCATCATCGAGCAGCGAAACGACGAGAACGGCATGTACTGGCCGGTCAGCGTCGCGCCGGCACATGTTTGCGTGCTACCGCTCTCCATGGGAGACGAGCTCGTCGAGCCGCTCGCCAAAAGGATTGCCGATAAGCTGGATGCGGCGGGTCTCGAGGTCATGCTCGACGACCGAGATGAGCGCGCCGGTGTCAAGTTCGCGGATGCCGACCTCATCGGCTGGCCGTATCAGGTGGTCGTGGGCAAGCGCGGCGCCAAGAACGGCGTCGTGGAGTTCAAGGACCGCGCGAGCGGCGAGAAGGTCGAGGTCGCCGTCGACGAGATCGTGGCGCATGCCACGGCGGCCGTCGAGGAAGCGATGGGGGCGCTCGAGGCCAAGACGGTCGAGTAGCGCTTCTTGCGTGAGATAGATTGCTGCTTTAGCCGGCTGGCACCCAGGTGCTGGCCGGCTTTTCTTGTGCATGCGGCTCGTCTATGCGAAAGGGGAGATTCAGTCGTCCTCGATGCCCCAGATCTTCTTGAGCTCCTCGTTGATCTCGTTGGCGCCTTCGGGGATGCCGACGTCAGGGGAGACGTGCTGCGATCTTCTCGAAGGCGTGCCCGATCCTTTGGCGCGCGAGGTTCCGTTGCCCTTCGTATGCGCCTTGCCCTTGCCCGCGTTCTTCTTGGAGGGCAGCGCCACGGCATCTTCGTCGAGAGCCGAGAACATGCGGCTGTCGGCAAAGAGCGCGTCCGAGGGCTTGAACTCGACGCGCACACGTGCTGCCGACCTGCAGCGTGCCCGGAGCCCCTGGTCGCTCGTGACCACGCAGATTTTCTCGGACGTCTCTCGGACACGTTCGACAATGGAATCGTCGGCGGTGGGAAGACGGGTGTAGGCGCTCTTGCGGTCGTGCCCGTGCACGACGCCCCTGCCGCCCGCACCATCCCAGACGATGAGGTAGTCGGTCGTTCCGATGAGGGCACGGGCGTGCGTGCGCATACGCTCCTCCAGTGCCTCGCGTTGCGCCTCGAGCGAGAGCTGGCAGGTTGCGGGGTCGCGTTTGGTCACGTTATATCCGTCTATCAGATAGCGCATCGTCCTTCTTCCTACTCAAGAAAGAATAGCCGATTTCTTCCCGCGAGCAATAATCGAAAGCCCCGATACAGCCGTGCGGACTTCTCTGCCAGGCCCCGCGCACAATATATGCCCTCCTCCCGCCATTTGGGCTCTGGATGTGCGCGCACCTGCTGGTGAGAGGGGGCCGCGCACATTATTTCCCCGTTTCCCGCCATTTGGGCGAATACTGTGCGCCCGGCCGCTGCTGGGAGAGATCCGCGCAACGTATATCCCCGTCTGACCGAAAATCCGGTCAGACGGGCAATAACTGTGCGCGTCTCGGCCGGGGACGGAACCCGCGCACAATATATGCCCTCCTCCCGCCATTCGGGCTCTGGATGTGCGCGCACCTGCTGGTGAGAGGGGGCCGCGCACATTATTTCCCCTCCTCCCGCCATTTGGGCTGTGGATGTGCGCGCCGCTTGAATGGAACGCGTACATTTCTCAGCAAATCCTCATTTTTCTCAAGGTGTTTTCATGTACAATCGTGACTTGCTGTGCGACCCGTCATCGCACTCGGTCTCAAATATGCGCCTGCAATGGGTGCAGGCGAGAATTTGAAGGAGAAGTTTTGGTAGTTATCCGTCTGGCACGTCATGGTGCCCACAATGCGCCGTATTATCGCATCGTTGTCGCCGATCAGCGCAAGAAGCGCGACGGCCGCATTATCGAGCAGGTCGGCACCTACGACCCCTCTGGCGACCCGTCCATCGTCGACCTCGACCTCGAGAAGGTCGAGGAGTGGATCAAGAAGGGCGCCCAGCCCTCTGACCGCGTCGCCAAGATCATCGCCCAGCTCAAGGGCGAGGACCTTCCGGAGAAGATCGCCGCTCGCGCTGCTCTTAAAGACGAGCAGAAGAAGGCCGCCGAGGCCGCTGCAGCCAAGAAGGCCGCAGAGGAGAAAGCAGCCGCCGAGGCTGAGGCAGCCGCTGAGGCAGCTGACGAGGCAGCCGAGGCCGAGGAAGCGTAAACGATGGTCGAGTCTCCTGACGATGTGACCGCGCTCGTCCGCACGCTGGTCGAGCAACTCGTCGATGACGTGGATGCCGTCGAGGTCACGGGCACCGAGCAACAGAACGGCGAGCTCTACGTCGAGATCTCCGTCGCCGAAGGCGACATCGGCAAGGTGATTGGCCGCCAGGGCCGCATCATCAAGGCCATTCGCACCCTGTCGCGCGCCGCTGCCTCGCAAGAGGGCTTTCGCGTCGAGGTCGAGCTCGCGGAATAAGAACCAGTGCCCGCAACGCGCTACGAATACGCTGCCCGTGTCATCAAGCCACGGGGTTTGGAAGGGGAGGTTACGGCCGTTGCGGCCGTTGGCCTTCCCTTCTGCTTGTATGAAGGGCTCGAGGTCTTTGCCGTGCCCCCGTCTCTGTACGGCCCGCGCCGCATGGTCGTCGAGGCTGTGCGAGACCTTGGAGGGGACTCGTTCGGCGTGCGCTTTTCCGGCCTTTCGTCCATCGACGACGTCGAGGAACTTTCCGGCTGCTATCTGCTCGCGGACCTCGACGACCTCGATCTTGGGGAGTTCGACGGCTGGCTCATCGGCGCGCGCGTCGTGGACGAGCGCTATGGCGAGCTTGGAAAGGTCACCGAGTACCTTCAGACGCCTGCAAACGACGTGCTCGTGGTCACGGGGGCATACGGCGAGGTGCTCGTTCCGATCATCGACGAGGTCATCGTGTCCGTTCCGGAAAATGACGGTGACCTGATTCTCACACATGTGATGGACGGCCTCATCGAGGGACAAGCCCCCAACGAAGGTGCCCGGGAAGGCGGGGACGCATGATCGTCGAGACGCTCTCGGTTTTTCCCGATATGTTCGAAGGCCCGATGTCCACCTCCATCTTGGGCCGAGCGCAAAAGCGGGGCATCTTCCAGTTCATAGCCCATGACCTGCGCGATTGGACGCACGACAGGCACCGCAGCACCGATGACGAGCCCTATGGAGGCGGCCAGGGACTGCTCATGACCTGCCCGCCCATCTTCGAGGCACTCGACGACATCACCTTCTCTGGCCCCAAGCCGACGGTGATCTTTTTCACCCCTGCAGGCGAGCCATTCGACGAGAAGCTCGCCTTGGAGCTTTCGCACGAAGAGCGCCTTGTCATGGTCTGCGGGCGCTACGAGGGCATCGACGAGCGCGCGCTCACCCTGGCCGATCGCTGCATCAGCCTGGGCGACTATGTGCTCACCGGAGGCGAGCTCGCCGCCATGGTCGTCACCGATGCCATCGTGCGGCTGCTCCCCGGAGCGCTGGGAGATGAGGCGAGCGCCGTCGACGAGTCGTTCACGGAAGGCCTTCTCGAATATCCGCAGTACACGCGCCCGGCGACCTATCGTGGCATGGAGGTGCCGGAGGTGCTGCTCTCGGGAGACCACGGCGCCGTCGATGCCTGGCGGCGCCGTGCCGCCATCGAGAAGACGGCGCGTCTGCGGCCCGACCTTCTCGAGGGCGCCGTGCTCACTGATGAGGAACGCGCATTCGCAGACTCGATTGCACGAGATAACCACGGCGGTTCCAATGCCGGCGCGCTATCATAGTCCGATATATGGCCATCTTTCGGAAAAGCGTTAGGAGCGAAGCTAAGAACAGTGGCAGGAAAACACGCCAAGAAATCAGCGCTTGGGGCATTTCTCGAGTTCGTCGTCATCGTCGCGATGGCGGCGGTAATCGCATGGGTCGTGGTGACCTTTGTCGTCCAGCCCTATGAGATTCCCTCCGAGTCGATGACCGATACCATCGAAGTGGGCGACCGCGTTCTGTCGGAAAAGGTCTCCTATCACTTCGAGGACCCCAAACAAGGCGACATCATCACCTTCCATGACGTGGAAGACTACGACCGTATCCTCATCAAGCGCGTCATCGCCGTCGGCGGGCAGACCGTCGATCTGAAAAACGGGGACGTCTACGTCGATGGCGAGAAGCTCGACGAGTCCTATACAGAAGGGAAGCCCAGCTACCCACTCGAATCCGAGACCGGCGAGGACATTCAGTACCCCTACACGGTACCGGAAGGAGAAGTCTGGGTCATGGGCGACAACCGCACCAACTCCATGGACAGCCGCGCCTTCGGGTCGGTTCCCGTCTCGAACATCACCGGGCACGCGGTCGTGCGCTACTGGCCGCTTGACCGCATCGGCTCGTTGGATTAGCAAGGCGTCTCACAACAGACAGGAAGAGCAATGCTGACCTTTCAAGACATCATCCTCTCGCTGCAGCGCTACTGGGCGGACAAGGGCTGTGTCGTCATGCAGCCCTACGACTCCGAGATCGGGGCGGGCACCTACCACACGGCAACGACTTTACGGTCGCTGGGGCCGGGTGACTGGCGCACCTGTTACGTGCAGCCCTGCCGCCGTCCCGCCGACGGCCGCTACGGCGCCAATCCCAACCGCATGCAGCACTACTACCAGTTCCAGGTCATCATGAAGCCGTCCCCCGACAACATCCAGGAGCTCTACCTGGAATCGCTGCGCGCCATCGGCATCGAGCCCGAAAAGCACGACGTGCGCTTTGTGGAAGATGACTGGGAGAGCCCGACGCTCGGCGCCTGGGGGCTTGGCTGGGAGGTCTGGCTCAACGGCATGGAGGTCACGCAGTTCACGTACTTCCAGCAGGTC
>JBMNPN010000017.1:0-34896 GCA_050943615.1 Coriobacteriales bacterium | reverse complement strand
GCGGGAATCGGGGAAATACTGTGCGTGGCTACGAGAAATCGTTAAGTCGCGCACGCCCACGCCCCATTTGGCACCAGACGGGGAAATACGGTGCACGGATTTGAGAAAGCAAGGAAGCGCGCACACCTGCAGCCCAAATGGCGGGAATCGGGCAAATAGTGTGCGCGGCATCGGGAAATCCAAGACGCGCGCACACCCACAGCCCAAATGGCGGGAATCGGGGAAATACTGTGCGCGTATCCCACCAGCTGCTACAGCGAGGTTTTCAGGTTCGTTTCAAAATGCTTAAGCGCTTCTTCAGGCTCTTCTCGTATGTTCACGCTTGGCAATTAAATGCAAAGCAATCAATTAAACAACGGATGCGAGAGGAACCAGCCACATGGAGGAAAAGAACACGGGCCCTACTGGAAAGTCCGGCGACACCTCGTCGGGAGACGTCACGGCGAATCTGCCGGTCATCGGTCCCGACAATGCACCTGAAGTAGCTGCGGATACAGATGCTCAAGACGGCATCCCCGCCGAGTTTCTAGAGAAGCTCGAGCAGAACAAGAAGAAGCGCAGGCGAAACATCATCATCGGCATCGTCGTCGCGGTCGTCGTGGTGGCCGTTGTGGTGTGGCTGCTCCTTTTTGCAAACGGAGACGACGACAGCTCCGAGCAGACGACGGGAACCTACACGCAAGAGGTGACCTCGGGTGACCTCGACCTGACGGTCGAGGGCAGTGGAACCCTTGCGGCATCCAGCACGACGAGCGTCTCTGCCGAAGTGAGCGGGACGGTCAAGAAGATCTACGTTTCCGAAGGTGACGAAGTCGAGAAAGGCGATACGCTGTTCACGCTGACGAGCAGTGACGTCACCGATGCGGTCAGCGAGGCAAAGACCGCTATGGAAGAAGCCTACGAGGCCTATCAGGAGGCCAAGAGCTCCGCATCTTCGTCGAGCAGCTCTTCGACTTCATCGGGCTCTTCTGGCACGTCCTCTACGTCAAACTCGGGCAGCTCCAGCAGCTCGAACAATTCGAGCAACAGTTCCAACGGAACGTCTTCGTCAGGCTCATCGACGAATTCGGGAACCACCGCCACCACGCAGCAGGTCAGCACCTCGACTACTGACACCAGCTCAAGCTCCAGCTCGTCCAGCAGCGTAAGCCAGCTCAAGAGTGCTTACGAGCAGGCGAAAAGCGAATACGAGAGTGCCCTGGAGGACAAGGAAAACCTGACCGTCAAAGCGACGGCCTCGGGTACCATCACCTCGATTTCCATCAGCAAGGGCGACACGGTTACGGCCGGAACGAGCGCCTCGGGCTCCTCGACCTCGTCGAGCAGCGCCGCCATGGTCATCTCCGACATGGACAAGATGACGCTTTCCATCCAGGTCTCCGAATACGATATCGGCAACATCAAGAAGGGGCAGTCCGCGACCGTGACGGTCGACGCGCTCGACAAGACCGTCAAGGCAAAGGTGAAGTCCGTCTCCAAGACGACGAGCAGCTCCACATCCAACTCGGGTTCGACCGGATCTTCGAGCGGCACAACCTACTATGACGTTGTCCTCATTATCCCCAACCCGACTTCCGGCATGCTGAGCGGCATGAACGCGACCGCCGAGGTGGTCTACAAATCCTATTCCGACGCGCTGCTCGTGCCGACGGCGGCGATCAGCACCAACCAGGACGGCACCTCGACTGTCACCGTGCAGGGTACCGACGGCTCGACCAAGACCGTGAGCGTCAGCGTCGAGGGCGGCAACGACGAGACGAGCGCCGTCACCAGCGACGAGCTTGCCGAAGGCGACACGGTCGTCGTGACCTACACCATCTCAAGCGACACCTCCTCCTCGAGCTCAGCTCAGGGTTCAGGTTCAAGTAACCTGAGCGGCATGACCAACAGCATGTCCGGCGGGGCCGGAGGCGGCCAGGGCGGCGGTCAGATGGGCGGCGGCCAAGGCGGCGGTGCCCAGGGCGGCGCCCCCGGCCAGCAGGGCTAGGGTGTGACGGCTATGGGAAAGGTCATCGAACTGCACGACATCCACCGCGCCTATTTCACGCGCGAGACGGTGACACATGTCTTGAAGGGCATCAGCTTCAGCGTCGAGCAAGGCGAGTTCGTCGCCGTCGTCGGACCGTCCGGATCGGGCAAGTCGACGCTGCTCAACATCCTCGGCTGCCTCGACGCTCCGACGTCGGGCACCTACAAGATCGAGGGCATCGACACCTCCAAGCTCGACCAGGACACCCTTGCCGAGCTGCGCGCGACGCGCATCGGCTTCGTGTTCCAGAGCTTCAATCTGCTCCCGCGCGCCAACGTGCTCAGAAACGTCATGCTGCCGCTCATCTACTCGCGGACCTGCCCGGTGGATAAACGCCAGGAACGCGCGCTCAAGGCGCTGGCGGCGGCCGACTTCCCACTCGATCGCGCCGAGCACAAGAGCAACGAGCTTTCAGGCGGCCAGATGCAGCGCGTCGCAATCGCCCGCGCGCTCGTCAACGACCCGGCGATCATCCTGGCCGACGAGCCGACGGGCAACCTCGACCAGAAGACGGGCAAGAACGTCCTGGCGACGTTCCAGCGGCTGCGCGCCGAGGGCCATACGGTCGTGCTCGTCACGCACGACATGGGCGTTGCCGCAGCGGCGGACCGCATCATAACCATCCGCGATGGCGAGCTCATCGAGGGCACTGACCAAGGAGCACCGTCTGCTGGCCCCGCGCGCCTGCAGGGGGCGATAGCATGAGGTTTCTGGACCTGGCGCAAGAGACGCACCAGTCCCTGAGCGCCAAGAAGGGTCGGTCGGTTCTCACGATTCTGGGAATCGTCATCGGCATCATGGCCGTTGTCGTCATGGTCTCGGTCATCACGGGCTTTTCCAGCTGGCTGGAAGACAGCATGGGACTTGGGTCCGCCCGCGTCGTCACGGTGACCTCGAACGACAGCCGCTACGAGCTCCAGTACGACGACGCGTCCTTTCTCACCAGCGCAAGCGACAAGTACGAGAGCGTGATTCCCGTTGCGACCACGAGCTACACGGTCGATGCCACGAGCTCGGATTCCAGCACGAGTACCACGACTACGTCCACGACGAGCACGTCGGACACCTCGAGCTCCTCGTCTTCTTCGAGCGGGGTCAGCTTGCAGGTCGTCGGGGCGAACTCATCGTACTTTGACCTGGAGAACCTCGACTTCTCGAGCGGTACCTCCTACACCGACACGGAAGAAAAGCAGATCGTGCTCGACGAGAACGCCGTGGAGAACATCTACGGGGACTCGAGCACCAACGTGGTGGGACAGACCCTGACGTTGGGCAACGACTCCTACAAGATCGTCGGCGTCGTCGAGTCGTCTTCTGCCTCGAGCATGGGTGCGTCGAGCTCCATGGCCTACGTGAGCTACGAGACGATGAGCGGGACCATGCTGAACGCACAGCAGGTGGACACGCTGCTGTGCCTGGCCAAGGAAGGCGAGGACGTCGGAGAGGTAGCCGATGAGACGGTCGGGATGCTGGCTGCGCGCCACGGCGTCGAATACGATGACGACGGCACGCAAAGCGTCTACTCCGCCTCGACCACGGAGTCCGCTCTCGAGTCACTCGAGAACTACACGCTCACCTTCGATGCGCTCGCCGCGCTGGTCGCGGGCATCGCGCTTCTCGTCGGCGGCATCGGCATCATGAACATGATGCTCACCAACGTCAGCGAGCGCATCCGCGAGATCGGCCTCAGGAAGAGCCTCGGCGCCCGTCCGCGCGATATCACGCTTCAGTTTCTGGCGGAGTCGGTCGCGCTCTGCCTGACCGGTGGTGTCATCGGCATCATCGCCGGCTACGCGGGAGCGTGGGGCCTTGTCGCCATCCTCACGCGGGTCGATTCGAGCTTCTCGGGTCTGACCCCGCAGATATCGCCCGAGCTCGTGTTGATCGTGTTCGCCGTCTGCACGGCCATCGGCATCGTGTTCGGCTACTACCCGGCACGCCGGGCGGCAAAGCTCAACCCCGCCGAGACGATGCACTACCAGTAGCAAAGCGCTCGAGCCCTGCCCGAACGATCTCCTCGGTTCTTTCGAAGGCGGCATGGAAGAAGTCCTCGTCGAGCAGCTCGTAGACGTGACCGCTCTCGGGCCGCGTGCCCTGGGCCTGCTCGACGATGCCGCGCGCGACTTCCACGGTCGCGCGCACGTCGCCGGGGCCGATGGAGTAGGGGCGAAAATGCCTGCACTGCTCGATCAGCGCATCGTTCACATGTGGCATGAGCTCCAAGGGCAGGGTGCTTCCGAAGTACGCGAAATCGCCCTGCTTGGCAACGCGGAGCTTCTCACCGGGTTCGAGCCCACGCTTGCGCGCAAGCTCGCGGACACGCTGGTTGTAGACGTGGTCTGCCACGAGGTGCGCCCAGGCGCCGAGCGTCAGGTCGGTCACGGGCCGGCGTTGGGAGTCGATGTAGAAGTCCCAGAACATCTGGTAGTCGGGCAGGGGAATTGACTCGCGGGCAGACAGGTGCGTGAGCTTGTAGTCGATGTGACGTGATGCGTCGGGAACCATGAAGCCGACGTAAATGTCGGGCACGAAGTTGCCCACGAGGAACGCATTGACGTCGCGGATGCCCATATCAGAGGCATCTTCTCTCTCGAGAAGACGCTGGACGTGGGCGATATGGATGTTCCAACTTGGCATGCGCCCATGGTAGACGTCACGCGCGTGAAGACGGGTGCTCGAGTGGTGCAATCGCGGCGAACGCGCGTCCAACAGCCCGCACGCGGTGCAGAGCAGCTGAGCGTGAGGGCCGTGTTACGCGCGCTGTCGTGTGTCGTGGTAGCATTTCTGCCTATGACAGGCAAACATTCGCATACTAAAGGGAACTCTTCAGGCGGCGATGTCCAGAGCCGCGTGAAGCGCACCTACCATCAGGCGCAAGACCAGGCCCGTCAGCGCGCGCAGGCCTCTGACGAGGCACGCGACTATGCATCGAGCTTGGAAAAGTACCGTCACCGTTCGGGCCGCACGTCTCATGCCGGCAGCGCTGCTGTGCCCGGCAAGCGGCCGCTGATCGTCGCGCTCGTCGTCCTCGCCGTGGTCGTCATCGCGGCTGCGGGGCTTGTGGTGAACGGCTCGCTCAGCAAGGTCTCGGGGTCTGGAAAGCTCTCGGGATCGGGTTCCTCGGCGCTCGCGAGCAGCGCCTACAATGACAAACTCCCCACGCCCATCATGGCCGAGAGCGAGGGAATCAAGCTGCACTCCGCCGTTGCCATGGACGACCTCACGGAGATCCTCATCCACAACGCGTCGTACTCGTATGCCGAGCCGATTACCACCAAGCTCAAGGAAGCCGATAACGAAAAGGTCATGAAGGAGCACGGCACGCATCGCAACGCCTCAAAGCAGCCGACGGGAAACAAGTGGATGACGGGCAAGTTCATCCGCTGCTACAGGGCAGGCAACGCGGGTCCGCGCATGAGCGCCATCGATTGCGGCGGCAAGGCGGGAACGCAGGTGTACGCGCCGGTCTCGGGCAAGGTCGTGCTGGTCAAGAAGTACAAGCTCTACGATATGTACACCGACTACCAGGTCCATATCCAGCCGACGGGCCGCGAGGACCTCGACGTCGTATTGATTCACCTGACCCATGTGAGCTGCAAGGCGGGCGACACCGTCGAGGCAGGAAAGACGCCCATCGCCCGCATACGCGACGTCTACAAGCTCATCGGCGGCTCGATGCAGCTCAAGTACTACACGGCCAAAGGCGATGACGGCAACCACACGCACATCCAGGTCAACAACGCGAACGCCAAGAACTACCACGGCCTCGACGACCTCAAGAAGTCCGCCGGCAATAAGAAGTCCGGCAGCAGCTCGTCCAGCAGCAAGGAAAGCTAGCTGAGCGGCGCTAGTTCTTCTCGGGCGTGACCTTGGAGCCGCCGAACACGTCGGACATCGGAATCTCATCGAGCAGCGCATCGATGTGGGAGATCTCGTCTGCCGTTAACTTGAGGGCGGTAGCTCCGGCGTTCTCCTTCAGGCGCGAGGTCTTGCGCGTTCCGGGGATGGGCACGATGTAGGGCTTCTTGCAGAGCATCCAGGCAAGAGAGACCTGCGCGGGTGTGCCCTGTTTCTCTTTCGCGATGCGCTCGAGCAACTCGATGAGCTCGCGGTTCTTGGTATAGCTCTCGTCTGAGAACTGCGGCATGTTGGAGCGGTAGTCGTACTTCTCATCGAATGCCTGTGGTTTGGTGTACTTGCCCGTGAGCAGCCCGTTTGCCATGGGGGAGAACGCGACGAAGCCGACGCCCAGCTCCTCGAGCGTTCCGAAGAGCGCCTCGTGCCAACGCGCCATCATGGAGTAGCGGTTCTCGATGGCGGTCACGGGGCAGACGGCGTTCGCGCGACGCAGATAGCTTTCGTTTGCCTCGGAGATGCCCCACGTGCGGATCTTTCCCTCCTTGATGAGGTCTGCCATCACGCTCGCCACTTCTTCCGGTTCGGTGTTGGCATCGGTGCGGTGCTGGAAATAGAGGTCGATGTGATCGGTCCCCAGGCGCTTGAGCGAGCCTTCGACAGATGAGCGAATGCGCGCGGGGCTCGAGTCGGTCACGATGGGGTAGGGCACCTGGTCGCTCGAAAGGTCGAAGTGGATGCCGAACTTCGTGGCGATGACGACCTTGTCCCGGTAGGGCGCGAGCGCTTTTCCGACGAGCCGCTCGTTTGCGTTCGGGTCGTCTTGGGGGCCGTAGATCTCTGCCGTGTCGAAGAAGGTGTAGCCCATCTCGACGGCGGTCCTGATGACCTGGATCGCCTCGGCCTCGTCCATCGGGGCGCCGTACGCGTGCGAAAATCCCATGCATCCTAGACCCAGGGCAGAGACCTCGAGTTTGGATGTTCCAAGGAAGCGCTTTTCCATACCGTTCTCCTCACCTGCTGCGCTCCCCCTGATGAGCCGCGCAATTTCGGATTGCCGCCCAGGAGAAGCGAACCTGCCTGTTTTCACCTTCTCAGTTTAGAAAGCTGTCGGCGTTTCGAACTTGCAGTTTGAGAATACTTGCATGCGCTCAGAACATGGAAAAGCGGCGTGCCTCTTACTCCTCTCTGTTCTCGAGCCCGAGCTCCACGAGAAGCTCGCGCTCCTTTTCCTCCGCGATTCGGTCGATCTCGTCTGCGCGCTCGGGCGTCCATCCGTGCTTTGCATTGTTCTCCTCGATGGGCGCAACGTAGTCCTCGCCGGGCTTCGGCGGCCAGTTGGGGTCGTCGGTGAAGGGGGCGCGCACCTTTTCCACGCGCGGGCAGTCACGGCCCCAGCGCAGGTCGGGGTAGGCGACGATGTCGTGCAGGCGCTCGTCGTATTCCCAGCTGCGGCCCATGAACGCCGCCTGCAGGCGCAGGGGAATCGATTTCCTTCGCTTATGCAGCGCGGAAAGCTCCAGGTTCCTGAACATCCTGCGTCCCATCATCGTGCCACCGCAGCCGATGATGAAATGCTCGGTATACCAGTTGAACGGGTTGTGCGGACCGTAGGCGGTGTCCCAGCCATTGATGATGCGGCAGCGCTTGCCGCCGTCGAGCGGAAACAGCGCGATGGTCCAGTACCACTTCACGTACTTCTTGCCGGGCGTGCGCATGTAGGACGCACCGGGCGTGCGGACGGGCTGGTCGGTGTCGCAGTACCACACGATGTACTTGTTCGGGACCACGTCGGCGACTTCTGCTCCGAAACCGGCATAGCCCCACGCCCAGAAGTCACCGGGGCGGCAGGCATCGGGCCCTTGCCACATGTCCTCGAGCACGTAGGCGTTGTCGACGTTCATGCCGAAGAGCCGCTCGCAGTTGGACCAGGCGTACATGCCGCCTTTGGTCGGGTCGAGCTGGTACACGTGCTTCCAGACCTCCTCGAGCGGGGCGTCAAGGTCCCTGGCCTGGCGCAGCCGGATGATCTTTCGGCCTTCCGGGTCCTGGACGAGGTCCTGGCCGGGAAGCGTCATCTCCATTTCCTCGGGAGTCGCCCAGACGCCCTTGCAGTAGAACTCGAAGATGAGCTGCATGCCGGCAGAAAAGCAGATGAACAGCGCGACCAGGGTCGCCAGTATGGCGAGCAGCACATGAGGCGCTCCAGATAGCGGCATCAGCCAGATTCCCCAGTAGAACAGGTAGAGGGCAGCTGCAATGCATGCTACGGAAAGCAGCACATAGCCCCAGTTTGGATGGAAGTGGACGTCTCCTTTACCCAGTTTGTGCGACATGGTGACCCCTCCGATCGCTCATGTTCCATCATCGTTAACCAGAGTAAATTAAATACTGCAATAAATCAATTACTAGAGTAAATTAAATTTTGGCAAAGTCGTCTCGGGAACCTCACCAGACAGAAGAAGCAAGTTCGATGCGTAATCGCCAAAGGCGCTGTAATGCCGTTATTCGGAGACGTTGGAGAACTGGTAGAGCGTCTGCCCGAGGCGGTCGGCAAAGTTGTCGGGGGTATTGGGACCCTTGAAATCGCTGCGCAACCACACGATCAACAGCCACACGACACCGGCGGATAGCGCGTTGCGGTAGTCCTTTCCGATGTCTCCGCTCGAGGAGAGGCGCTTGCTCACGAGGCGCGTGCTCATGCGCTCGTCGATGAGCGGGATCGCCTCCCGGACGATCTGCGGCGAGGCGGGGCTGAACACGGCATGCTCGCAAAAGACGTGCTTATCGTAGATGAGCTTGACAAAGCGGCGCATCAGCTCGGTCAGATAGTCGATGTCACCTTCGAAATCGAGCATGGAAAGACCATCCTCGGCGTCCTCCAGAGATTTTTCGAGAAAATCGACGGTGCACTTTGCCACGAGGGAGGGCACATCGTCGAAGAACTTGTAGACCGTGGGCCTGCTGACGCCGGCGCGCTCGGCGACCATCCTGAAGGTGATCTCAGTTGCAGGGTATTCGCCCAGAAGCTCAATAGTGGCTTTGATCACCGCGTCATAAGCTCGTTTGGTTCGTGGGTTGATGGCTTGTCTCACGCTAGCTGCCCTGTCGAGTCTCTCGAATAGATACGGTGTCTATCCTAGCTTATCCAAGACAGATGGCACGCGTGCCGATACATAAAGTTTTGGTCTGCTGGCCGAGAATACCTGGGTGGTGTGGAAAATCAGGGAACGCTAGAGCAGTCGCTGACGCTTTTCATGTTGCCCCAAAATGTCGGCGCGCCCCGGAGAACCCATGTTGGCTGACAGGATCCTTCGGGGCGCAAACCTAAGAGGAAAGGCTTAACTTATGGCTATTGAGTACCGGTATAGAAGGAATGTTTTCTACTACTTGCCCTCGGACATGTAGATGACTTCCTTGCGGGTGTTCTCCCATTCGGGCAGGTGCACCTCGCGATATCCGCGTGCGAGCAGCTCCTCGTGCTTCTTGGAGACGTCGCTTTCCGGATCGTCGAGGTCGCCGTGGATGATGGCCTGTGCCGGGCAGGCGAGCTGGCAATAGGCAGGCTCGCCTTCGGCCTTGCGGTCGCCGCACAGGGTGCAGTCGGTCGAGAACACCGGCATCCAGCTCATGTGCAGGTTGGGGAAGGTGCCCGTCGGCTCGTCGATGCCACCGCTCCCCAGCGTGCGGACGCTCAGACGATAATGGTCCCCTTCCAGATGATGGGCGAACTTGCACTCCATGCCGCAGCTCCAGCAACCCACACAGCGGCCCAGGTCAACGAGGATAGTCTGCTTTGTCATTACTCGGCCCTCCTAACGTCGCAGAGGACGTCCCAGATTGTTTCGGTTCCGCTGATGCCGCAGGTGTTGATCATGCCGTCGGGCAGTCCGAGGTCGTGATAGAGCTTGAACATCTTCGGCACCCACTTCACGCAGATCTCGTCGACCGCCTCGTGGCAGCTGACGTAGCTTGCGATGGCCTGAGCGGGCTCGGAGTCGAACTCGTCGTACCAGCGCTTTCCGTACGCGTACCACAGGTGGACCATGCCGGGCTGCAGGAAGTTGACGATGACGAGCGGGACCTTGACGACGCCCTTCTCGTTGAAGATCTCGACCATGTCGCCCTCTTTCAGGCCGCGGGCGACGGCTTCCTCGCGGTTCATGCCGAGGCGTGGGCCGTCACCAGAGAGCTTGTCGAGCTCTTCGATCTCGCGCAGCTGGCCTTGCATGAAGAAGCGCGAACGGCCGATGAAGAGGTGCAGCGGGTACTTCTTGCGTCGTGCGTCGTCGTCGATGAGCGCGGAGGTGCGATCGACGATCGGGCCACCCGGAATGCCGACCATGTCCTCGAGGTAGAAGTTGATGCGGCCCGACTCCGTGAGCGGGGAGTTGTCGGTGAAGATGTCGAACGGGCGCGAAGGGGTGTTCATCTTGATGATGCCCTCTTTGCGCAGGCGCTCGAGCGTGACCTTGGGCTCCACGGTGTTGACGTACGGGTCATCGCAGTCGAGCCAGATGTCGAAGTACTCGTCGAGCGTCTTGTCGAAGTACTTTTCCAGGCCCATGCGCTTGCCGAGGTCGATGTAGACTTGCGCCTGGTTTCTGACCTCGTAGAGCGGCTCGATTGCAGGCGGGCAGTGCACCAGGCAGTGACCGACGTTCGCGATCTCCTCGCGCTCGAAGACGGTCGTGTCGGGCAGGACGTAGTCGGCCAGATCGGTCGTCTCGGTCTGACGAATCTCGAAGACGACGAGCAGGTCGAGGTTCGGGACGACCTCTTCGGTCCACAGCTTGCGCGGCGTCCAGTTGTGCACGGGGTTCGAGTACGTGACGATGAGCGCCTTGTACTGCTTTGCCGTCGGGTCCTTGAAGCTGTCGAGGACGGTCTGGAATGTGACGGTGGGCGTGTTGGTGCCCTCGGGAAGCCCGCCGAACTCCACGTCGTGGGCGTTGAGGCCGAGCGGGAAGGACTGCGCGTTCGGCTCGAAGATGATGCCGCCCGCCTTGCTGAAGACCTTGCCCGTCAGAAGCGGGAGCATCTGAACGGCGCGCGCCTCGGACACGGAGTTCTTGTAGCGCAGGCCGGCGCCCATCCAGATGAAGGCGTTCTCATGCGCGAGGTACTCCTCGGTAAAGGTGCGCACGGTCTGTGCGGGAACGCCCGTGATGGTCTCCTGGAACTCGGGCGTGTAGGGAGAGACGCGACGGCGCAGCTTGGAGAGCACGGTCTCGCACTCGATGCCCGCGACGGTAACACTCGCGAACAGGTCGGCGTCAAAGCCCTCGGCTGCGCGATAGCCCTTCGGGATGCAGATGGGGCCGTTGGTGTTCTTGTCCCAGACGACGTAGCTGTCGGAGTCACCGCCGACGATGTCGCGCTCGCGCAGGAACTGGCCGTTGTCCTTGCGCACGAGGAACGGCGCGTCGGTCTGGCCGCAGAGGAACTCGGCGTCGTAGCGCTTCGTGTCGAAGATGATCTTTGCGACGGCAAAGGCAAAGGCGCTGTCGGTCGCAGGCTTGATGCCGATGAACTGGTTGGCGTTTGCCGCTGCCGCGTCGAAAACGATTCCGATGTCGACGATCTTGACGCCGGCATCCTTCTTGTCGGCCATGAGCTTGGTCGTGTAGCCGGAGCGCGTCGCACCGGTCGGGTTGCCGGACCAGATAACGATGTAGTCGGCGTCTGCCATGCGGTCCGGGTTGGAGTAGAAGACCATCTCCATGTCGTTGTTCCACATGGACGGGCCGATGATCGGGGAGAGGTCGATGCCCTCCCATTCCAGGTTGCTCGCGCCGGTCGCTTCCATGAAGCGGTACATCATCATGCAGGTCATCGAGGTATCCCAGGCGGGCATGCCGCAGGGGAAGTTGTTGATCATGACCGACTCGTTGCCGTACTTGGCGCGGATGTCGTTGAGTTTTTCGGCGATCTCGTCGAGTGCCTGATCCCAGGAGATGCGCTCCCACTTGCCCTCGCCGCGCTTGCCGGCGCGCTTCATCGGGTACTTGATGCGCTCGTCCATATACGGCGACTTTGCGGTTGCGGCGCCCTTGGCGCAGATCACGCAGCGCTCGTTCAGGCCGCCGTGGGGCGGCATGGTCGGGTCGTTCTTGATGTGGTCGGGAAGCTGGAGAGGCTCCATGTGGTCGATCTTGCCGTCTTCGTTGACGATGGTCGTGAGGACGCAGTGATCGTGGCAACCCCAACCCTGGCAGATGGTCCTGACGGCTTTTTGCCCAGGTTTCATTTGCTCCGCCTTTCTCTCTCTTTGACACGTAGCATGCGCACGAAACGAGATAGGCCTTTCGGGCTCCTCCACCCGAAAACTCTTCCGTGCGATTAGGTCTTTACGTGTCGAACCAAAACGTGGCGAAGCTGCGCAACTTCAGTGATTGAGATGGTGGACCGCTTTTTGACGCAGGACAAGACAGAATCGCGAAATTGTCCCACGCTTATCGTGGTTTGAAACATAAACCGTGAAATACCCGCTATTGCGCGACGCGGACCTCTCTCGTCGCAGGTTTGCTGTGATAACTTGGTCTTGTGCAGAGATAGAGAAGTACGGGGATATCCATGGTATTCAGGCCTGAGCCGATTGCAAATCGCGTCTATTGCTTTTCCGAGGAGCTCGTCGCGTTCTCCACGGAGACAGAAAGCGAGTACGTGCGCGCGGACGAGGAGAGCGTCCGCTTTCCCTTTGGCTCATCGTTGAGAAGGGCGCTCAGCCGACTCGAGGCAATCTCGACTGCCTCCATCACGGGACCTGTCCCGGACTTGCGGCAGATGATCTGGCTGCTCTCGCAGGACGTGCAGGGAAAGATCTCCAGCGGCAAGGTCCCCAAGGGACCCTTTGACCTTGCTCCCGATGTTGTCGAGGCGACGCGGGTCGCCTTTCGTTACCAGAAGGTGATAGAGGGGATTGCGCTTACGTCTCCGCAGCATCGCGTGACGGAAAAGGAGCTCATCGACCGCCATCTCTTTCTCGCGCATGGAATCTATCGAAACGAAGAGAACCGTGGCGAATTCCATTATCGGCGCCAGCCCCTTTCTCCAAAAAAGCCAGGGGGCGACTGCATCGGGAAGACGTATGTCCCACCCTCTCCTGACGAGGTCCCGCTGCTGATGCGCGACCTCTTTGCCTATTTGCGCACGCCCCGTCTGACGCCCACCATGCAGGCGGCGGTCGCCCATTTCCAACTGCAGGCAATCTGTCCTTTTGCCTCGTCGATGGACCGCACCGAGCGTTGCCTCTCGCTTTCGATTCTGCACCAGCGTGGCGTCTCGAAGCATTTGATTCCCACGATAGGATTTCCACTTGCGTCGGGTTACGACAACTACCGGCGTCTGCTCATGCCGTACCGTTACGCCTCGAATTCCATTGCCTTCGACTATCTGCAGGCGCTTGACAAGTGGATTCGCTGCTGTGTCTCTGACCTGGGAAAATCAGTGCAGGTGGTACGCGCGTACATGGCAAGTCTCAGAAAGATCGATGCCTACTACCGCGCCCGGCTCGGCTCCCTGCGGCAGGGCAGTGCGCTCGATGTGCTCGTACGCGAGCTGCCCGGCTTGCCGATTCTCGATTCCTCGAGCGCGATGGAGCTCACGGGCAAGCGCTTCTCGGCGGTCTCCGAGGCAATCAACGTACTCGTGGATAAGGGGATCTTGCGGCAGATCGGAGACTCGCAGCGCAACCGCCTCTACGAGGCCCCCGATATCATCCAAAACGAGCAGCGCATCCTCGACACCTCGCTGCCGGCTCACACGAAGAAGCACCACGACCCCAACTTCTGATGGCTGGACGTCCGTGAAAAGCGTATTGCTTTACCCAATGTAGCCATGGTGCCAATCAGGTCCGTCTCCTGCATGCATTGAGTGCATCCAAGCTTGCCGAGATGGCAGTGTATTCGCCTCTTTTCGCTTGAAATAATCATGTTAGGCAAACATGACATTTCATGCGGTGGAAGCGGGTCGTGCATATGGGAGATCGAATCATGACGAGAAAGGGATTTTTTGGGCTTGCAGGAGCGGCAGCTCTTGCGGGGCTCGGTTTAGCCGGCTGTTCTAGCAGCTCTTCGGCAAGCTCCTCAGCTTCGGACGGTGGCTACGATGTGGGGCAGATTCCCGAGGAGCTCGAGTACGTGCCGCAAGGCTATGACCAGCCGGCAGAGCAGGCCGGCAGTCTGGAGCAGCTCGACTACAGCACGTACGAGTCGTTCACCTACGAGAAAAAGAGCCAACAGCTCCACAAGACGGCGTGGGTCTACGTGCCATACGGCTATGACAGGGAAAGGCAATATGACATCCTGTACTTGAGCCACGGTGGATGGAGCAACGAGACGACGCTCATGGGCACGTCGGGACACGAGCAGCCGTTCAAGCACATCGTGGACCATGCCATCCAGGACGGCCTCATCGAGCCGCTGCTCATCGTCCTTCTGACCTACAACAACACGAGCAACCAGGACAGTGGCGACTACGAGCTCGCCTTGCGCCTGACCAATAACTTCCACAACGAGCTCGTCGGTGACCTCATGCCGGCAGTGGAATCGCGCTACAGCACCTATGCGGAAAAGCCGACGCGCAAGGGCTTTGCCGCTTCCCGCGATCATCGGGGGTTCGCGGGATTTTCCATGGGCTCGGTCAACACGTGGCACACGTTCCAGTACTGCCTGGACTATTTTCGCTGGTTCATGCCGATGAGCGGCGGGCTGGGTGCAAGTGGCAGGCAGATGGCGCATATGGTCACCGAGCAGGGCCATGAAAGCGGGGATTTCTTCATCTACTCGATGTCGGGATCGCAGGACTTCGCGCTCTCGGGCATCAGCTCGCAGATCGACTCGATGCTCACCGACGGCGACGGTATGTTCACTAACGCGTCCTCGTTAGACGATGGCAACATCGCCTTTCGGGAGCGCATGGGATATCAGCATGATGGCGATGCGGCGAACGAGTACACCTACAACGGCATGCGCCTGTTCTTCAACGGCAGACGGCAGGAGGGGAGCAGCGCTGTGACTGCGAGCGGCCCCTACACGCGCGACACGCGCATCGACGACGTGAGAAACGACGAAGTCTTTTCCGACTGGGGGCGTCTCATCTTCCCCGTCCAGACCGGCTACATGACCGGCGACACGCTCGGCAATCTGGGGCTCGTCTGGTACAGCGAGATCGATCCCGACATGACGGTCGATATCTGCAATTACCTGCACGGGCGGGCAGAAGCGGGAGAACAGGTCTTCATTCCGATCTACAGCAGTGACGAGATCGCAAGGGATTCTGCCAAGGCGGACACGGGGCTTTTCTTCTTCCGCGGCAACGAGGGCGCCCGCACGGCGTTTTGCTGCGCAGGAGGCGGCTTTGCCTATGTGGGCGCCATGCACGACAGCTTTCCGCATGCGCTCACGCTTGCCCGCAAGGGCTACAACGCCTTCGCGATCATCTACCGACCAGGTTCGCAGACCGCCTGCGAGGACCTTTCCCGTGCCATTGTCTACGTGAGAGAACATGCCGATGAGCTCGGCGTCTCCATGGACGGCTACTCCATCTGGGGCGGCTCTGCGGGTGCGCGGATGGCCGATTGGGTCGGGACATACGGTACGCGGGAGTTCACAGGTGAGAAGAGCCCGAAGCCTGCTGCCATCGTCATGCAGTACACCGGAGTATCGGAGGTCACGGGCGAAGAGCCGCCGACGTACGCATGCGTGGGCACGAGCGACGGCATTGCCAACTGGCGCACCATGCAGCGGCGCATCGAGCGCATAAAGGCCAACGGCACGCCTGCAGAAATCGAGGTCTTCGACGGGCTATCCCACGGCTTTGGGCTGGGAACGGGCACGGTCGCGGAAGGCTGGATCAACCGTGCCGTGGAGTTCTGGGACCAGCAAGTGTGAAGAACACGGAGACGGCCCACCCAAACTGGAAGGCGGGTCGTCTGGTGACTACCTGATGAAATTGGTCTGCTTTCGGTCTTTGTAGGGCTCGGGACGGGGAATGCCGGCGTCATCGGCTGCTTTGAACGCCTTGAGCATCCAGGCCATGTTGTGGCCGAGGACCTTCATGACCTGCACGCCTTCCTCGTCTCTCATGACGTCTTCGGGTGTGTAGCCGTGCACCGCGTTCCAGTAGCGCGAGGAGACGATGGGCATCTGCTCGATCTCGAAGTACTTGTCGATTTGCTCGAGCGTGGCGGTGGTGCCGGCACGGCGTGCGGAGACCACGGCCGCTGCGGGCTTGAGGACAAAGCAGCCGGGGACCGTGCAGCGCCCGGCATAGAAGATGCGGTCCATGAAGGCCTTCATGTTGCCCGTGACCCCGGCGTAGTGCACGGGCGAGCCGAACACATAGCCGTCGAAATCGGGGGCGATCTCCAAGAACTTCTCGACGCTATCGCCGCGGAAAACGCAACGCCCCGTTTCACGGCATTTGAGGCAGGCGATGCAGCCGGCGATGGGCTTGTGCTCAATCCAGAATTCCTGGGTCTCGATGCCGTCTTCTTGCAGCGCCTTGGCGACGAGCCCGAGCGCCGTGTGCGTGCACCCCTCTTTGTGCGGGCTTCCGTTGACGAGCAGTACCTTCATCTCGTGTCTCCTTGTCTGTCGGCTGCAGCCTCATGCCGCATGTTTACTGTCTCGATTGTGGACCGGGCGCGCAGAAAAGGACAATGCTCTATCTCAGGGCTTCTCATGTCCGCGCTGCATACCCAACAGCTCTATTGCGCCGCGGAACCTGTAGGGGCCATCTGTGGCAAAGACGACGTTGTTGCCCATGTTCTCGAGCGGACGGTCGCTGCAGGGCAGGCACCAGACGTGCGCGAACTGCGCCTTGAGCGTTTCAGCAAGCGCGATGACGCGGGCATCCTTTCCCTTCAGCGCCGAGATCACATTTGCAGCGTACACACCGCCAGGGGAGAGGTGCTCCTTGATGGCTTTGACGACTTCGGGGCTATCGAGCGGGCCCTGAATATCGTTTCCCGCAAAGCAGTCGTTGACGATGACGTCATAGGTTGCGCCGCTCGTTTCCAGGTAATGCCGGGCATCGTCGCAGATGAGCTCCAGCCGGCCGGTCTCTTCCGTCTCGAATTCCACGATCAGCCGGTCGAGGTAGAAGTAGCGCTTGGCAATCGAGGTGATGACGGGATCGATTTCCACCACGTCCATGTGCACTTCGGGATAGTGGCTGATGACGTACTTGGGCCATGCGTAGCCCCCGCCGCCCAACATGAGGACGCTCCCCACTTCGAACGGGAGCTCGAAGACACGGTTGAAGCAGCGAAAGTAGTCGAATACCAGGTCGTAGCAACGTTCGTCCAGAAACGTCGCGCTTTGCAGCGTGCCTCCCAGCTCGAGCACGCGGATGGGGATTTCAGGCGTTCCGTCACCCGGGTTTGCTTGGTGGAGCCCTGTACGTTCGTCTTGCAGGATGGTGTAGACACGTGCGGTCCCGAACTGCGTTTTGAAGGAGAGCGTGGTCCTGCTGCGCTGCCGCCACCACAGATAGACCGCAATGCCAATCGCTACTGCCATGCAGATGGCAACGACGATTGTCACAACACTCATTGCGCTTGCCTCCTGCTGTGCCCGGTCCTGATTTAAATAGTCCTTATGAACAGATCATTTGAGTATAGAGCATCACTGATAAATTCAGGCGCTTGCAGATTCGCCGGTGGAGGCAGAAATCGCCGACTTTGGGAACCTATCAATGCGCTGAACAAGGCGACTATTCATAGTCTGCAGAAATGCTGGCGTCCTCCCATGTGTCGAGCTCTTCGAGACGCTTCTGATACTCTGTGCGCAGAACATCAACGGCGCTGCGGCTCAGCACGAGGCGTTCGGGCATCTCGTCTTTGGCGACTGTCTCCACGATGACGCGACCAGCTGCCTCGGGGTCGCCGGGCTGGTCATGGCGCTGCTCGATGCCGGGACCCACGCGCCAAGCATCGACAGTGGAATCGTAGTCTGAAATGTGTTCAGCCGAACCCTCGAGAGCATCGTAGAACCCTGTGCGAAACGCGCCTGGCTCCACCATCAGCACGCGCACGCCCAGATCGACAAGCTCTTTACGCAGACCGTCGCTCACCATTTCGAGCGCGGCCTTTGTTGCAGAGTAATAGGCATTGCCGACTGCAGCACGCACGGCTCCCATAGAGGTCACGTTCACGATGGTTCCATCTCGGCGTTTGCGCATCTCGGGCAGGATTAGGTTCATGAGCGCTGCTGGCCCAAAGAGGTTGGTCTCGAACAGGTGATCCACTTGCTCACGGTCGCTTTCCTCGACTGCAGCGCGGTAACCGTAACCTGCATTGTTCACGAGCACGTCAACCTGCCCGAAGCGCTCTTGTGCGGATTTCACGGCATTGCGGCGTTGGGCATCGTCCGTGACGTCAAGCTTCACGATGGCGAGCGTGTCAGGGTATTTGGCAGTCAGCGAATCAAGAGCTTCTGGATGTCGCACGCCTGCCACCACGTTTTCGCCTGTCGCAAGCACCGCGTGCAGTATACCGAGCCCGATTCCCGACGTGCAGCCAGTGATGAGCCAAGTCTTCATGGGTCCCCTTTTTCTCGTGATACTTTCAAAGTGAGTATTTCATGGGATTCGGCCTTCGTACATCCTCCTTGCGTGCATGCTTTCATGCAGCGCGCGCATGCACGCGCTTCCGTACATGTAAAAACCGCTGATGACCTGCGATTATCAAATGTAAAACTTAGGAAATCTTGGACTGCTGACTCTTGAGCAGGACTAGGACATGGCGGTATATTTGATGATGCAAGTTCTTCGATTCATAGGGGGAATCATGAAAATCAAGAAATTCGCCAAGGGGGCAGGCGTCATCGCGCTCTCTGCCGTGACGGCCATCGCTTTCAGCTCTGCTCTGGCAATTGCCCCGCAGCAGGCGGAAGCGAAGACGACCAAGAGCATGCCCAAGATCAAGATCAAGACGGGCATGTCCGGTTACGAGGGATATGTCTTTGGTCCCCACAGCGCATCGGAGTTCAAGAACGTTTCCGGCGTTAACGCCAAACATTATGTCAAGACTGCCAAGATCAAGGGCAAGAAGCTCTTCTTGAGGGGCAGTGGAAAGCACCTGTACAAGGGCAAGCTCAAGAAGGGCCATCACAAGATCTCCTATTCGCATGTCAAGTGCAAGCAGACCTTCAAGCTCAACAAGTCGACCAAGTACTACAAGGTCACGAGGGTGAATACCGGCAAGTTCAAAACCACCAAGTCCAGCAAGAAAAAGATTCAAAAGCTCCTGAATGAGGCCAGCAAGACCGGTACGTACATCAAGCGTTCCGTCACGCAGACGGCGGATGGCAAGACCACTCTTTCCGTGAGCGGTAAGGGGTACTCCTTCGAGTTCAGCGTCAGCGGCAAGACCGTGAAGAAGCTCTATGTCCTCAAGGAAACCGCTTCTATGACGCAAACCTACTAGGTGAATCAGGTGGCATCGCTGCCTGCCCTTGACGTGCTCGACAAGGGCAGGCAGCTTTATTTTTCTCTCTGCTCGTGGGACGTGGGAAAAGCCGCGCGCTCTTGCGTATCATGCGGGCGCATTCTTTCAACGCGGTGTCCTACATCTGCAAATCAAGACGGGTTTTGGGTGTTTCCCGCTCTTTTGCGGTTATGATGGTATCAACATCGTAAGAGCGGGATGCAAAGTCCCATCGAGTCGATTGGGCTTATTGCGTCCTGGTACCCGTCCGAAAGGAGCACGGAATGGGAGTGCAAGCCGAGGAACCGCTCGATTTGAATTACGATGAGTTCTGCGATTACCTGCGATCGCAGACTCGAATCTTTCTCGAGGTTGACGGAAAGACCTACTACCTCACCCACACCGATGGCTACTGGCGAGCGCAAGACTGCAGCAAGCTCAACGAGAAGGGGCATTTCAGCGATTGCTCTGAGCTCGTGCCCACCCTCTCCGAGTTCTTTGCGCTGGACTGGCTGGATGGAAAGACCGTCGAGGACGTCTTTGGCAAGGCGACGCTCTATGCGAGCATCCAGGACAATTAGCTAGAGCTGATACAGACTTTCCGAATTCCGAGCGGGCAGGCTTTTCTTCTGCGAATACTCCGACGCGATTTGTGGCGCGCGGCTCATCTGCGCTGCGGTATTTTTCGGATGTGGGGACTGGTTTATTGTCACGAAATGCTCACGCTGCCCGTTGGGTATGCAGTGCTAAAGTTAATCTGAAATGCAACCCGGAAATAGGGGACGGGATGTGTGTTCTGATTGTCTCGATGCTGGTCGCGCACGCTCTGACGCACCGCTCGAGTAATAACGAAATAGGGCGGAGTTAAGACGGGGCGCCATAAGGTCGGTGCTTCTTTTCTCATACTTCCATATATTGACGTACGGGCGTTCGCGACGCCGAGATGCTGTACGCTGTCTGTCTGTAGGCAGGAGGGCCGAGCAGCTATGCTCTGCCAGACTTCTGCATGCCATAGCTTCGTGGCAAAATAGAGCCGCTCGATTTACAACATGCAGGTTCCAATAATGGGGAGTATTGATGGCTACTGATGGAAAGAACGATGCCGCATCGCAGGCTGCTGAGAAGCGCTCGCGCGTCCGCGCGCGCCGGGCGACCAGCAGCTCGCGCTTCATTGCGGCGGTCCCGGCTGTGGGACTGTTCATCTGTGCCGTCGCGCTCTCCCTTGCCACCTTCGTCGATGTTTGCGAGATGGTGGGAAAGCTCATCGACGGCTCCATCGACCTTTCGAGCACTGCCATCGAGTGCGTCGAGTGCGCCGACCTCTTTCTGCTGGCAGTTGCGCTCTACATACTCTCGCTCGGGCTGGTCTGCCTGTTCGTCACGGACAAGCTGGTGCTGCCATCCTGGCTCGAGTTCCACGACTTCGACGACCTCAAAGAGCGCCTGGCAAGCGTCATCTGCATCATGCTCGGGGTCTACTTCCTCGGCTATATCCTCGAGGGGCATTCCGGACTCGACGTCCTGTGGCTGGGGCTGGGCAGTGCCATCATCATCGTGGCTCTCGGCTTCTTTGTCAGAAACGTCTTCCTGCACAAGGAGTAGGGCGTTATCTGCGCAGGTAGCGCGTTCCGCGAGCCCGACCGGTCCGCTCGACGAGCCCTTTGTCTTCGAGAGCGGAGAGCGCTCGTATGACACTGGATCTGCTCATGCCCGTCGACTCTTCGAGCTGAGCGCGTGAAAGCAGCATCTTTTCGGGAAGTGCATCGAGAACGGTTTTTTCTTCTGGAGTAAGTGCGGGCATGGCATCTATAGTGGGCAGGGTCACGCGTATGCTCGCATCGAGGATTTTGAAACTCGGTTGTACTGTGCATTCGGCGTAGGCATTCTTGATTTGCGGAATGCCCGATCCGAAAAGCTCGATATAGCCGAGACGGAAGAGCACATTTGCAAGAATGGGATTTCGCGGAATCGAAAGTCCTCCAGCAAGGTAACTTTTCTCCTGTACCCCTGGAGGGAGCGAGCCAGGTGAGGTGACCACAACGCGGTCGTGGTGCATCGCCACGGTAATTGAGGCGGGGACATCCCAAGTCCTGTGTGCAAGAGCATTGGCAATCGCCTCTCTGAAAGCGGAAAGCGGAATTCGCTCCACCCTATCCCGCGTAGTGGAGCTAACACGCTCATACGTGTAGAAGCTCTCGCATTGCGCAGTAATGCTTCATATTGATTCGATTCGAGAATCGTCTCAATATGCCTGGTTCGATTCGCAGGTGAGCGCGTCTCAGATCTCGACGTTGCCGACTTCGGAAAGGCGCAGGCCCGGGTTGTGCTCGATGGCCCACTGCATGTTCCACGGGCTCGTGAACAAGAGCAGCTTGGAGCCGCGCATGTCCTCCACCAGAAGCGTGTCGCTCGTGATGTCGAGCGTGCGCGTGTCGAGCTCGTCTTCCGGGTTCTCGATCCAGCGGATGTCGGAGTAACGCAGGTTCTCGCGGCGCACCTCGCAGCCGTACTCGCTTTTTAGGCGCGTCTCGAGGACGTCGAGCTGCAGCACGCCGACCACGCCGGCAATAACGCTCTCCATGCCAAAGCCCGGACGGCGGTAGATCTGCACGGCTCCTTCCTGCGAGAGCTCCTGCATGCCCTTGACGAACTGCTTTCGCTTCAAGGTGTTTGCCTGCGTGATGCGCGCGAAGTGCTCGGGCGAGAACGTCGGGATTGCCGGGTACTGCACCTTGACGTTGGTGGCGCAGATCGTGTCGCCGATGCTGAAGGTGCCCGGGTCGAAGAGCCCCACGATGTCGCCGGCGACCGCCTCGTCGACTGTCGCGCGGTCGTCTGCCATCATCGCCGTGCCGGTCGCGAGCTTGAGCTTCTTTCCGCTCTGCACATGCGTTGCTTCCATGCCGCGCTCGAACTTGCCCGAGCAGATGCGCACGAAGGCCACGCGGTCGCGGTGGCGCTTGTCCATGTTGGCCTGGATCTTGAAGACGAAGCCGGAGAAGTCCTTGGACGTCGGAGCGACCTGCTCGTGGGTGAGCACGTCGGTGTAGGGGCGCGGCGAGGGCGCCATGCGCAAGAACTCGTGCAAGAAGGGTTCCACGCCAAAGTTGGTGAGTGCCGAACCGAAGAAGACGGGGGAGAGCCTGCCGGTCTGCACCGCCTCAGAATCGAACTCCACGCCGGCACCGTCGAGCAGCTCGATGTCCTCTGTGAGCGTCTGGTGGTTCTCCTCGCCGATGAGCTCGTCGAGCTTGGGGTCGCCAAGCTCAGCCTCTATCTCTGCCACTTTCTTCGAGGAGCTGCCGCGTCCCTCGCCCTCGAATGCGAGCACGTGTCGCGTCTGCCGGTCAAAGACGCCGCGGAAGCTGCGGCCGTTGCCGATGGGCCAGTTCATGGGGTAGGTGGCGATTCCCAGGACCGTCTCGATTTCTTCCATGAGGTCGTAGGGGTCGCGCGTGTCGCGGTCCATCTTGTTGATGAAGGTGAAGATGGGGATGTGGCGCAGCGTGCAGACCTTGAACAGCTTGATGGTCTGCGCCTCGACGCCCTTGGCTCCGTCGATGACCATGACGGCAGCATCCGCGGCCATGAGAGTGCGGTAGGTGTCCTCGGAGAAGTCCTGGTGGCCGGGGGTGTCGAGGATGTTGACGCAGCATCCCTCGTATTCGAACTGCAGCACCGAGGAGGTCACGGAGATGCCGCGCTCCTTTTCGATGTCCATCCAGTCGGAAACCGCGTGGTGCGAGCCCTGCTTGCCCTTGACCATCCCTGCGCTCTGGATGCTTCCCGAGTAGAGCAGGAGCTTCTCGGTCAGCGTGGTCTTTCCCGCGTCAGGATGGGAGATGATGGCGAACGTGCGCCGTGAGTCGATCTGTTCTTGCAGGCTGGGCATGGCACCTCTCTGTTTGTGCGCGTTTCTTGGTAGCGGTATGACATTCTAGCGATTGCAGGGGAAGATGCGGGAGAAAATGCGCGGAGCAGGGAGGCGCTGGTGCGGGTGTATTGGGCTCGCGCGTCTTCGCGGCACGAAAAAGCCGCCAGAAAAGTGCGCAGGTGGCGCCTCCTCCGGCGGCTAGAACAGTTGTGGCGGCTCAGTGCTCGTCGTAGCTTGCCGATTCTTTCACGAAGCTTCCGTTCTGCATGTCCATCCATGCCTGGTCGAGCTCGTCTTCGGTGTTCATGACCACCGGGCCCCACCATGCGACCGGCTCGTGCAGCGCCGTCGAGCTCATGAACAGCACCTCGGCCGGCCCGTCGGGCGTCTCGATGCGCACGTCGGTGCCTCCGTCGAGCTTTGCCGCGGTCTTGGCATTCAGGTGCTCGCCTCCCACCACGGCAGGTCCCTGCAGGGTGAACACCATGTTCGAGCGTCCCTCGGGGACGTCGAACTCGAGCGAGGCGCCCCGATCGAGGTGGATATCGTAGAAGTCAAGGGGCAGGTAGGAGCCTTGATGTCCAGTGTATCCTTGGAACGATCCGCAGACCAGGCGCAGCTTGCCGCCCTCGAATGCGATCTCCTCGATGTCCTTCGGCATGATGCTGTGGTAGGCAGGATGAGCTTCCATCTTGTCCTTTGCCGGCAAGTTCAGCCACAGCTGAATGCCGAGCATGCGATCGGAGGGCTGGGGCATCTCCTCGTGGTAGGCGCCAGAGCCTGCGGTCAGCCACTGCGCCCCGCCGTTGCCCACCACGGCCTTGGTACCCAGGTGGTCGCGGTGCAGCATCGAGCCCTCCTGCATGAAGGTGACCGTCTCGATACCGCGGTGCGGATGCATGGGAAACCCGGCGCTCCAGTCGTCGGGGTTTCCGGAGTCGAAGGCGTCCAGCATGAGGAACGGGTCGTACGTCTTGACGGTCTGGTTGCCCAGCACACGTACCAGGTGCACGCCCGCTCCGTCGATTGCCGGCGATCCCTTCGTCCTGTCAACTATCTTCGCTTGCATCTTGTGCTCCTTTCACGTCATCTGGCGGTCTGCCGTCCTGCAGATGTGCCAGAACAAAAAACATCTAACTAGAGGTAACTGAGAAAAAATATATCGGGTCTCAAGAGATGCATCAAGCAACGACTGCGTTACGGCGAAAAGCAATAGCAGCGTTACTGTGACATTTCTCCCGTTTGCTTTTCCCGTGCGTGTAGAGGGCGGATAATCGAGGGGATGAAAAGGCGCGGGGTGTCCACTGCGCCTGGTTCAAGATTCCCCATAGAGAACAAGGAGAGCGCCATGGAAAAGGAACTACTCGACTTCACCGCGGGAAAGGTCGACGAGATGCTCGCCGCACCTTCCGCCTCCGAGACGACGAAGAACGCCGCCCAGGCTTGGAAGGACGCCGTTGCCGCTGGCGAGGACGCGGATGCGGCGACCAACACGTTGCTCGATGCCATCAGCGCACGTCAGACCACGATTGACTCCCTTATCGCCTTCGTAAGTTCCGACAAGGCCAAGGAAGTGTTCGGCGAGGAGACCGCCGCGGGAATGCTCGCCCATGCAAAGGAGCGCAAGGAGGCCGGCGCGCAGTTCTGCGATTGCGCTGCCTGCAGGCCATGCCACGAGCTGCTCGCCAAGTTCGGACGCGAAAAGCCGGACGTCTATCTGTAACCGTTTTTTGCGATACTGATGGAACTTGCGGCTCGTCTTGAGCTGCAAACTTGTCAGGCATGTGCACGGGGCCCTTTCAAGGGCCCCGTTTTTGCTGCACGTCAGGCGATTGAGAGCGACCGGCCCGTCTTCAAGAACCAGTCCCTGTTTTCAGACGCTTCTCAGCAGCCCGAGCGCATGCTCGGTGGCACACTCCACGGCGCTCAGGAACATGAGCACCCACGTGCGGTAGTCGTTTTGCTGCTGCACGGACAGAAAGCCGGTGAAGTAGGCGAACATGTCCTGCTCGAACGCCCACGAAATCGGGAGCGCCGGTGCTTCCAGGAGCCTGCGCTGCACGAGCGACTGGACGGTGATGACACGCCCGGTGCGCCCGTTGCCGTCGAGGAACGGGTGGATGGCCTCGAACTGATAGTGCTCGAGCGCCACCGAGACCAGACCCGCCGCGCCTCCTGTCTCCTTGTTCATCTGCTGTTCGAGCTCGCGCCACGATGCGGCCATGTCCTCAACGTTGGGCGCCACGTACATCGCCTCGTCGATAGCGGAGTTCGGATTGCCCATCCAGACGGGCGAGGTGCGAAACCAGCCCGGGGTCGCCTTGTCATAGCGGCCGTTGTCGAGGACGATGCCGTGCACTTCCTGCACGAGGCGACCCGAAATCGGCAGCTCGTGGATGCGCCACGAGACGTACTCCAGAGCACGTCCGATGTTTCCGGCGTCCTCTTCGATTCTCGGCAGACTGTCCGCGTCCGAGGGAGTGTCCGCGTCGGCGTACGAGAGGCGCTCGGAAAGCGGGGCGTGGCCCATGGCGGTGGGAATCTGGCTTGCGAGCTCCGCCGAGCACGCGGATTCCTCATCCAGCAGCGCCTTTTCCGCCCTGATGCGCTTCTCTTCGGGAAGCGTCCTCCACGCCCGGTTCAGATCGTCGAGCATCGTGCACGCCCGCTTCGCCTCTTGGACGACGTCGTCTTGGGCGCGCACCTCGGGCACGAAGAGGTCGAGTGGAGCCACAATGGACGTCTCGAACTGCGCATTCGTCCCTGTTAGGTTCTCCCGTGTCTCAAGTGCCCTGATGCTCATGGTCTTCCTCCTGTTCTTGTGGTCAGTTAACGCTCCAAATGTTTCCGCGCACACGCTCGCTGCGCGTGATCTTGCCCTGCTCTTCGAGCCCGCGGAGCACGTCGATCTCGGATGCCTTGTCGCGGTCCGAGACCTGCGCAAGCTCCTGGTCCGTCATGGAACCGTAGAGCTTCAGCAGCTCCTCTTCGGGGCGTGGGTCGTAGCGCTTGATGTCAGGCGCCAGCTTGTGGATGACCTCGTCGTAGGTCTCCATGCTGCGGTGCCCGCCCACGTAGACGGCGTTGTCCCTGTTGAGCGTGGAGATGTCGTTCACGTCGACGTTCGCGCGGTAGAAGAGGATGGTCGGGAACCCGTACGCCTGCCAGATCGCGCAGGTCTTCTGGTCCTTCTGGAACGCCCGCTCGGCATCGCCGGAATCGATTGCGGCACGGAACTTCTCGTAGTCGAGCGTCGGCACCTCGCGCGCCAGGCGGTTGTACTCCTCCTCGTTGCTGATGATGGTGCGCTCGGTAAGTGCTGCCTTGCGCAGGCGGCGCAGGTAGTCGAAGCCCGGCTTCTCGCCCTGCAGGAACGCGGCCTTGGCGGCGACGTTGGCAGGCCAGCTGCTGAAGTGGCGTATCTTGCCGATGTCGCGCCACAGCTTCTCTTCGATGGGCTGTCCCGTGCGTCCCGAGACCATTGCCCAGTGCGGTTCCACTGCGGCGGCGTCGCGGATGTCGTTGGTGGCATCGTAGAAGTCGTCGAGGTCGCGAATCAGCCCGCCGAACACGTACTGCATGTGCAGCTGGTCGCGGTAGTGCTCCATCATCGACAAGATCATCGGCTCGGTGCCCCAGCACCACGAGCAATAGGGGTCCGTGAAGACGAGCGCCTTTACCTTGAGGTCGCTTTTCTCGCTGTCTACCGTCTGGTTGGTGTCCTTCTCAGTCGTCGTGTTCATGGTCTTTTCCTTTCTATCGAAAACAACATGTTGTGATAACTAAGAGCAATCGTCGATGAATACTCTACATAGAGGTAATAGGGTAAAAGAGAAACTGGAATCAGAGGTCAGTTTCTGGCTTGCCCACAGGCGTGCACTTTCCGGTACGCACGTCGCAGACCAGAGGAACCTCGCTCGATTCCCAGGCGAGCAGCCCCGCGGGGCTCGGGGCCTGCGGCTTCTCGTCGCGCGGATCGATGCCCTCTGCGATGAGGACATGCCCTTCGTCTTTCCAGTCCATGACTGCCTCCTTGATTCTTCTCGCATCTGTTTCCTGCAGCCACGTGCGCACGATGCGTGCTTCCATGGCTCCCGGGGTCGTCACTATCACGCGACCGCTCTGTGAGGTCCAGGTTGGGATCTTCCTGAACGCGGCACGCCATCCCTCGGTCTGGATTGCTACGTCGGGGCGCCGGACGAGCACCACATCGAAGCGCTCGCCGTCAATAGGCGCAAACCGTGCGGCGTCGTTTGCGATGCACGTGGCATCGGGTAAGCGCTTTGCCGTCTCCGCAAGTGTTACCGCGTCTTGGTCGACGCAGGTGAGCTTGGCTCCGGCATCGAGCAGCGCCTCTCCTTCCTCGCAAGTGCTGCAACCGAGGTCGAGCACGTACAACCCGCTCCAGGAGGGGAGCAGCTCGAGGATTCGCCCGTCCACAGCTGGCCTTCAAAACCCGACGGCGTGCTTGCGGAGCACCCGTATCATTCGGGTCTTCTCCTCGGCGCTCCAATCGGAGAGCTCGCCTGCCAGGGCCTTCTCGTTTTCCGCAATCGCGGGCTTCACGACGGCGCGGCCCTCATCGGTCAGGCACAAGATCTTGCGCCGGCCATCGGCGGGGTCCTTCTTCGTCGAGATGTAACCGGCCTTCTCGAGATTGCGCACGATGAGCGGGATGGTGCCGTCGCTGCTCAGCACGAGGTCCTTGACCTTTCCCACAGGTAGGTCGCCTTTCGAGTAGAGTGCCTCGAGGACGCCGAACTGCGAGAGGGTCAGCCCGTGCTCGCGGCAGATGTCGGCTGTCAGGTGGTCCATGCGGTTCACGAGCCGATGCGCGTAGATCACCAGGTAGCTGTCGTTTCGATTCATGTTGCCTCCATTCATGATGCTGTGTGCGACTTGGGGCTTCAGTGCCCTTTCGCACACCTATAGCATTTAATAAATATCTCTACATAGAGGTATTTATAACTATATGATCCGGAATGTCAAAGGGGAGAGCGGCTGTGGACTTGTCGCGGTCATGGTACATATTGACTCGTGGATGTTCTAATGGTTGTTTCTGCAGGTCATTCTGCATAAGCGCCGAATCGTGTAGACGACTGAGGCACTGTAACACAGGGAGCGGGGACCGTTATGGCTACTACGGTCCCCGCAAAACACTATGGCTAATGGCTTGGTTCAGAAAGACAGATGTGACAAGGTCTTTGACTTTCGGCCCGACAGCCTGACGAGATGTGCCTATATCCCGTCAGGCTGCCTTCTGCGGCCAGCATGTGCTGCACGCTATTTTCGCTACACGCTTATTTTCCCGGCGCCTTTGGAGCACCAGGTGCTTTCGGAGCGCCGGGAGCCTTCGGGGCGCCGGGAATGCCGGGCGCCCCATGTCGTGTCGTCGGTGCGCCGGGCACGTTGAGCGAGCTTGCAACTGCCATGGACGCGCCGCATTCGGGACACGCCACATCATCGGGTCCTACTTCGGCACCGCAGTTCGGGCATTTGCGCGGGCCGGACACCTCTGCAGGTCTAAAACACATGTCGTCTCCTTTGCTAGTGGGTTTGCATTTCATCTGCGCAAGAGCTGCTGGGCTCCTAATCCAGCAGCTTTTTGCGCGCTTCGGAAAGAGGGAGTCCAATCAAAGCTGCTTGGTTTTTGCAGCTTGGCGATTGGCTCCGTTGGCGGATAGGCATCCCGAAACGAGTCTTCGGGACCGTTCGGTACGCGTTCACAACGGTGTCGTCATCGTCGAGCTCGAGTGCGAGAAGGCAATGATTCGTGCACTGCCCGCAATGTCCCGTCACGTACCTAGGCTGTCCGCTCTGAAGTGGAAAGGGTCCCTGTGTTGGCGGGGAACCCATATCGCCTCCTTCCTTTCTTTCCCGTGCCTTTTTAGCAGCCAGGACGCCCGATGAATCCATCAGGCGCCCCGGCGCTTTCCCTTTCTCGGTATCCCTGATGTTCAGGAACACCGTTTAAGAAATCTGATCTGCTAGTCGACGCCCTCGAACACCGGCTGATCGTATGCCGTGGCCGTATCGGCCTTGTAGATGCGGCACATCATCGAGCGGAACGGGTCGTCGCCGGCATAGTCGACGTACTTGTCGTCGTTGTCGAGGATGCCGTTGATGTTGGACTTCCTGAACCCGAACAGCGAGGGCTTCTCCTCGGGCTCCTCGGGGTAGTACCAGTACGCCTCGCAGTGAATCGTGTCGGGCCTGATGCCCTCGCACAGTCGGCACTTCTGGCGCACGCGGCCGAGCGGGGTCTCGATGTAGACTTCCTCGCCGTCCGTGATGTTGTACGCACGTGCAACGGCCGGGTGGATCTCGACGACGGGGTACGGGTGCATCCAGCGCAACGTCTTGAGCTCGCGGTACTGGGTGTGGTGATACGGACGGATACGCGAACCGGAAATCAGGCGGAACGGGTACTCCGCTGCGATTTCGGGCGTGCGCTCCGGGGACTGGGACTGCGGCTCCCAATCGGGCATCGGGTCGATGCCGCGCTCAACCCATACAGAGGGCTTGAGCTCGCACTTGCCCGACTTCGTGCCGAACCCGTAGCCGTTCGTGCGGTAGCGCTCCCACTTCTCGGGAGGCAGCGACCAGTACTCGTCGCTGTTGATGAGCTCCTTGATCGTCATGCCCTTGGGACGCAGGAAGAGGTCGTACATCTCCTCGAGGGTCTCGGGCCACTCTCCGGGGACGTTGCAGCGCTTTGCAATCTCTTTCCAGATCCAGTAGTCGTCCTTGCGCTCGTACAGCGCCGGCATGCCCTGTTCGCGAGCGTAGGCGGTGTTGGTGAGGCCCCAGTGGAGCATCATGTGGATGCGCTCGATCCAAGATGCGGCCGGCAGCACGTAGTCGCACATTGCCAGCGACGGGGTCATGAAGAAGTCGATGCCGACGAGGAGGTCGAGCTTCTCGAGCGCCTTCATGGTGTAGTCCTGGTTCGTGAGCGTGGTGAGCGGGTTGCCGCACTGGATGAACATCGCCTTGATCGGGTAGGGCTTCTCCTCGATGATGGCGTCGCAGATGCCGCGCCAGTTCGGGAACATGAAGTAGAAGGAGCAGCCATAGCCCTTGCCGTCCCAGGCCTTCTTGATGTACTTGTTGTAGCGCTGGAGGGACTCGAGCGAGCAGATGGGGAACTTGTTGGCTGTAACGGGCTCGGCGCGCTCGTCGATGTGGTCGATGAACTCGTCCCAGGCGATGCCCTTGAACCAGGCGATGCCCTCGTGCGGGCCGGTCAGCTTGTTGCCGCCCTCGCGGTCGACGTTGCCGGTGATGGCGCGCAGTGCGGCCTTCGCATATACGAAGGACTGGCCTGACGTGCCCATGTGGCAGTCGGCGAGGCCCCAGACCAGGCAGGTCGGGCCATCGGCGTACATGTGGGCGAACTGGAGGATCTGCCACTCGGGGACGTCGCAGATCTTGGCGACCTTGTCCACGGTGTACTTCTTGGCCTTCTCGGCCAGCTCGTCGAAGCCGGTGCACCAGTTCTCGACGAACTCGTGGTCGTAGAGGTCCTCGGAAATGATGATGTTGAGCAGGCACCATGCCAGCGCGCCGTCGGTAGCGGGCTTGGGCTGTACCCACAGGTCCGCATAGGAAGCTGACTCGGACAGGCGCGGGTCGACGACGACCAGCTGAGCGCCGGCGTCCTTGGCCTGCATGATGACGTTCCACTTCGTCATCCAAGAATGCGCGGGGTTCGCGCCCCAGACGACGACGGTCTTCGACTTGCCCGGTACAGGGCCGCATCCCAGCGAGTCCCAGCCGTACATGGCGGTTTCGGCGAGGTTGTTTGCCTGGCCGCAGTTCTTGCCCTGGTTGAACGCGTTCGGCGAGCCCCATAGGTTGAAGAAGCGCCAGCAGGCCCAGTCGCCGGGACCGTGCACGGTGCCGCCGATCTTGGTGAGCATCTCGGGGCCGTACTCGTCGCGGAGCTTCATCATCTTCTCGGAGATCTCGTCAAGTGCCTGATCCCAGGAGATGTACTCCCACTTGCCCTCGCCGCGCTCGCCTGTGCGTTTCATAGGGTAGTTCAGGCGCTTCTCGCTGTAGTGGAACTCGGGAGCGGCCTTGAGGCGCTCGCACTCGAATCCGCCCATGAAGCCCTCTGGGCACGGCATGGCCTCCTTGAGGATGCCGTCCTTGATCCTGAGCTTGACTTCGCACTGCTGCCAGCAGAAGTAGCATGTGACTCTCTTGATTTCTTCGCTCATTGCTTTCCTCTCTTTCGCTTCCCTCAGACGCACCTCTGATAGAAAGGAACGTCGCTCCTCCACCGTCTCCTGCTGCTTGCAGCTGGATAGTCTGCAAGTGGCGCCATCCCCCTGTCTGCGTATGGCGTGCAGGTGCCGACATCTAGTCGACTTAGCGGTGCAATAACCTCAGTGGCTGCACGTCCTCTGCAGCGAACGCTCGCCTCTGCAGGTATCAGGCTACGAGCGGAAGCATGAATGCTCAATTATGCAAATGAAATAGTTTTTTGCTCTGAAAATTTCGAGATTTCTTAAATTTATGTTCAAAATTAGCTATTAGTAGCCAAGAAACTCGATGAATTCCGCTAGGTATATGTCAAAAATGATTCTATAATTGATTATTGCTTGATGCGATTAGACGATAATCGCAGGTACATTACCCGCTCAGAATAGTTCCGGGAGATGCTTACGATGAACAGCAGCGCATTCGAAAACGATGACTCATCTGTTTCCCTCTCAAGTCAAGACGAGTCGTTCCAGGAACTTCTCAAGCAGATCACCGAGACCACCGTCTCGTGGCAGCATTTTTTAGATATGCGCACGCCCCGCGGCGCCACGGTGGAGTCCACGTGGCGCACGATTCACGAGATCAACCGCAGCGCCGGCTCCGTCCTACCCGATTTCTATCCGGGCGCAACGGTGTTCTACCGCTATTCGATGGAGATGGTGGACAGCTTCTACCGGCTGCTTTTGACCTTGCTGAAAATCGCCAGCAAGGAGGTGATGTCGGATTTCGAGAACAACCGCACGTTTTACAGGGACACTGTGCGCGACACGGTGTGCGCTGCCGCACTTGACGGATTCGAGGTCTCCGAAGACGCCGTGGTGCAGGTGCTGGAGGGCAAGCTGTCCAATCCTGCTCCCGAAGTGCGGCTCGCCGCCAATGCGGTTCAGCTTCTGATGGACATCAACGCCAGCAGCGCGGACACCGCTCTCAATCTTGACCTGCTCAAGGGCACCTACCAGGCGATTACCCAGGGGGTAGATCTTGCAGCGCTGCCATCCCACCGCCCTATCATCACCTGCTTGGTACCCCACAGTGCCAACGAAGCCTGTACAGAACCGGTCTTTGACGAGCGCGCCCAGCTGGCTATGGACTATCTTGCCGGGAAGAATGCCGAGCGCACCGATTTGGGCATCATGCGTCATCTGCTGGCTCCGACCCTGCTCAACTCGTTTGTTCCGCTCGCGGGGCTTGCCACGCTGGTGGGAGCCGTTATCTCACGAATCGCGGTGGTCACGTCGGGCATTCCGCTTCTGGGCAAGCTCTCCATGTTGTATGCCCGGTACCGTTGGGAGACCAGCCCTCAGAAGCTGGACGGCGTCTCCTTCACCCCAACCGATGTGGTGGAGACGCAGCAGCAAGAAGAGCGCCTGAACATGTACGACATCACGCTGATCCAGACGGTGACTGCCCAGCTGGGCCTGATCCAAGCCCAGAAGCTGCTGCGCTACGCCGACTTCTTCTCTCGGCAAAGCGAGGAGGTGCGCAGGTCGCTGCTCGAGAACTCGTGGTTCAACTCACGCCAGCGCAACATCCTGGCGCGCGCTGCAAAGGGGAGGAACCGCCGGTTCACGATTCGCTACCATCAGGAGAACCACAACATCTCCTATGCAACTGCCCGCCGGGACTTTCAGGAGCTGCTCGATGCCGGTTACCTCGATAGCGTGTTCGAGGGCAAGACCCAGGTGTTCATGGCAAGCGAGAACCTGCTCGACATGCTCAGCGTGCATGCGGACCTCTTGGATGAGGAACACGAGTACTTCGATGGGTTCATGACCACGAACTGAGGAAGCCCGTATCTGTATAGTGATTGCTGAACGTTCTGATGGCAGAGCGCCGCTCGATGTCTCTCGGCGGTATTTGCATTTTTGAACAATCAAATCGCGGTCCGTGTGCGGACGGGCCCCGGGATAAAGTCTATTTGCCCGATTGAAACTATCTTCTCCCCTAAACATACTCGTTCATGTAAGCCGGCATCCGTGTTGCGCCGTCATCCCCGCGGCATGCAGTTAGCAGCTGCCCATCAGGCTTGCGGGGTGCTACACAGCAGCTCGGGTGCGCATACGTTTTTCCGCTGAAGAGCGAGCGGAAAAGAGAGAAGGGACGAGCGCATGCTGAACATCGGGATCGACACCTATTGTTTCCACCGGCTGTTCGGAGAGGTCTACGACACCCAGGAACAGCCCAAGTACGAGTGGACCATCGACGACTTCCTTGACTTTGCCAAATCGGTAGAGGCGGACGGCGTTTCCATCCAGACGTGCTTCTTGCCCAACGAAGACGAGGAATATCTGCGCGAGCTGGGAGCCAAACTCGACGACTATGGGTTCAAGAAGCGCATATACGCTTGGGGACACCCCGCAGGACTCGAGGGCGGCTCCAACGAGAAGATGCTGGAGAACCTCAAGGAGAAGATTCCGCTGGTAAAGCTGTTGGGAACCGACGTCATGCGAGTTGCCGGAGGCGGCTACATGCTGCGCCGGGAGGACCACAACAGGATGGTCGAAGACCAGATCAGGATGTTCAAGGAGGCCGCCAAGGTCGCCGAGGAAAACGGCGTCAAGCTGGCTATGGAAAACCACAATGACCTGATGCTGCACGAGGTGGCAAAAATCGTCGATGGGGTAAATTCGGACAGCTTCGGCGTCACCTTCGATACGCTCAACTGGATACGCGTGGGCGATGACCCGCGCAAGGCGTGGAAGCTCTTTGGCGACAAGATATTTGCCGTGCACATGAAGGATGGAGAGCTCAACCCCAGCCTGCCACCCGATGACTGGACCTACTTCTCCTCGGTGCCCGCCGGTTGGGGAGTGGTGGACTGCAAGGGTTTCATGGGCTTCCTCAAGTCCATCGACTACGACGGGCTGATCGCCATCGAGTTCGACAACTACATCCCCGAACTCGATGGATACGAGGAAGAGGCCGTCTCGATCTGCATCAAGAACCTGCGTCGCATGCGCGCGGATCTGGAACGCTAATACTTCTTGACGTTTTCGAGCGGGGCGGTTGGTCCCGAGTGCTGATGCCTCTCGAAGCCCAGCTTCCCTGCTCGAGTGCTCTTCATCGGATCTGCCTATGTGATCGCCTTGGTGTTGTGCTGACCCATGGGCAGGCTCTCCGTCGGACCCTCGCAGCGATGCTCGAGTCTATTGCTGAGCCCATGGCAGGTGCCTGATTTTGAGGGGCCGACGCATCTGCTCTTCGAGCTGTCAATTTTTCTACGGATTTGTAAATTTTTGGCTGACAAGTCCTGTGCTTTTCAGCTCTAGAGCGATTTGGAAACCAACGCGTGTCAAAAAATTCCAGTATGGGACTACGGACAAAATCCTGGACAGCTTGGGCGGCTCCGGGAAAGGAGCCGACATGTACACGAGACGGGAGAAGGAGGCGATCCTCGCCCAGTTCCACGCCAGCGGGCTGAAGGTCGCCACGGCG
>JBMNPN010000016.1:0-35715 GCA_050943615.1 Coriobacteriales bacterium | reverse complement strand
ACTCATAGCCATACCTCGTTATCACCAATTGCATCTGTTCAGGCGAAGTCATCCCGACGCAAAGGAATGCCACGTCCTTATTTTGCATGAACGAAAGGCACATTGCCATAAGCATCCGGGGCAATCTTGTCGGGTTTGACTATATGCGCTGTGTTCTGGGACGATATCGATATGAGCGGGGCGTGCGTGGATGCCGTCCCGCTTGTCGTTAGGCTTCGTGCCCTGCCGCAGGGCTCGTCGGCGCCTCTTTCACGATGGGGGCCACGGCGTTTCTCCTGGTCGCGGGAGAGTCGCACTTTCCGCAGGAGGCGCACAGGCTCGCGCTCAGCTCGTCATCGCTCAACGAGCAGTAGCGCTCGATATCCGTGTCGAGTGTCTTATTGGAGCTGGGGGCATCGCCGGTGTCGCAGCACCCGCCCCCGTGGGCCTTGTGCTTTTTGAAGCCGCCGAAGAAGTAGACCTTGATGGCGATGAACGCCCACACAATAATCAGGATGAGAACGATCCATGCGCCGAGGCTCATTCCAAGAATATAGGGCATGTGCAATCCTCCTGGAAACCGATCTTTCACGCCGGAGAGCCGCTGTGGTCTTCGGTGTGCATACAACGTACTACTGAGGCTAATGTTATCTTCTGCTAACTAAAAGTCAAACATAACTAACTTTAGTTTGCGTCCCGTTACCTCGACTCGTGTCGCCTGCCCGCGCTGCGAAGGGGCTGCAGCATGCTAGTATGTGCGTACCTGTACTCATTACGAGAGGAACCACCAGATGGATTACGACATCACCGACATCTCGCTTGCCGACACCGGCAAGAAGCGCATCCTGTGGGCAGACCGCGACATGCCCGTGCTCGCCAAGATCCGCGAGCGCTTCGAAAAGGAGAAGCCGTTCGAGGGCATCCAGATCGGCGCGTGCCTGCACGTGACCACCGAGACCGCCAACCTCGTGCGCACGATGGTCGCCGGCGGCGCAAAGGTCGCGCTCTGCGCCTCCAACCCGCTTTCCACCCAGGATGACACGGCCGCCGCGCTCGTCAAATACTACGGCGCCGAGGTCTTTGCGCGCTGCGGGGAGGACACGGATACCTACTACCACCACCTCGACCAGGTCATCGACAAGCATCCCGTCATCACGATGGACGACGGTGCCGACCTGTGCGACCGCATCCACGGCGAGCGCAAGGACGCGCTGGAAGGTGTCATCGGCGGCACCGAGGAGACGACGACGGGCGTTATCCGCCTGGCTGCCATGTCGGCTGCCGGCGCACTCAAGTACCCCTCGTTCAACGTGAACGACGCGCATACCAAGCACTTCTTCGACAACCGCTACGGCACCGGCCAGTCCACGCTCGACGGCGTCGTGCGGGCGACCAACCGCCTGCTCGCAGGGCGCACGCTCGTCGTGAGCGGGTACGGCTACTGCGGGCGCGGCCTTGCCAAGCGCGCCGCGGGCATGGGCATGAAGGTCATCGTGTGCGAGGTCGACGCGCTCAAGGCGCTCGAGGCCCATATGGAGGGCTACCGCGTCATGAAGGCCGAGGATGCCGCCAAGGAGGCCGATATCTGGATCACCGTGACCGGCGACCTCAACGTCATCGACGAGCCGGCCTTCAATAACATGAAGAGCGGCGCCATCATCTGCAATTCCGGCCACTTCAACTCCGAGATCAACATTCCCTGGCTCGAGGAGCATGCGGTCAAGAAGGAGAACCTCAAGCCGCTGGTCGACGAGTACACGCTCGCCGACGGGCGCACGATCATCCTGCTCGCCGAAGGGCGCCTCGTGAACCTGTCGGCTGCCGAAGGGCATCCGGCCGAGGTCATGGACATGAGCTTTGCCAACCAGGTGCTCGCCGCAGAGTACATCCTCAAGCACAAAGACGAGCTCGAGCCCAAGTGCTATAACATTCCCGCCGAGATCGACGATGAGATCGCGCGCGTCAAGCTCGGTACGCTCGGCATCGAGATCGACACGCTCACGCCCGAGCAAGAGAAGTACCTGAACAGCTGGACCGTGGGCACGGTCTAGGCTGTGACGCAATAGACGACACTGATATGCGCGGGGCTGGCCGGATGCCGGCCCCGCCGTTGTTTGGAGCGAGCATGGACCTGAAGCGACTTCCGAGGACCCTGGAGTGGATTCCAACTGAGAGCGACTGGGTCCCGAGTGCTCTTGCAGCATCGGGACTCGATGAGGCAGCGGCGCATCTGCGCCTCGTGGACCAGCGCGAGCTTCCCCACGAGCTGACATATGTCGACTGCTTTACGGCAACGCAGGTCTGCGATGCGATTGCCGATTTGACCGTGCGCGGCGCTCCGGCCCTGGGCGTCGCGGGCGCCTTTGCCGTGGTGCTCTGGGCCAAGAACGAGTGGCCTGTCATCGAGGGTCGGAAGCTGCGCAACCGCGACGATGACGAGGAACCGCAAGACGAGTACGGACGTTCGCTCAAGTTCCTCGGCGCGCTCAAGAAGACGGTGAATAAGGTCGCTTCCGTGCGCCCAACCGCCGTCAACCTCTCCTGGGGCGCCCACCAGATACTCGACATCGCCTCCGAGCATGTGCGCGCTCAGGAAACCGTGCCGCAGATTTCCAAGGCGCTCGAGGAACGCGCGCTCGAGATCATGCGCGAAGACGAGCTCATGAGCATGCGCATCGGCAAGAACGGCGCTCGGGTCCTCTCCGAGCTCGCACGCAAGCTCGGGCGCCCGCTGCGCGTCGAGACGCATTGCAACGCCGGCTCGCTTGCCACGGTCTATCTGGGAACGGCGACGGCGGTCATCTACACGGCCATGGAGCAGGGCAATATCGAGAAGGTCTGGGTCGACGAGACGCGGCCCGTCGACCAGGGCGCGCGCCTCACGGCCTGGGAGCTTGGGCGCGCGGGCGTTCCCTATACGCTCATCTGCGATGACATGGCGGCCAGTCTCATGAAGCAAGGGCAGGTCGATGCCGTGATCGTGGGAGCGGACCGCATCTGCGCCAATGGGGACGTGGCCAACAAGATCGGTACCTACCAGCTCGCGGTGCTCGCCAAGTACCACGGGGTGCCCTTCTACGTTGCGGCACCCGAGACGACCTTTGACAGCTCGCTTGCAACGGGCGACGAGATCGTCATCGAGCAGCGCGACCCCAAGGAGGTCCGCTGCATGCCGAGCGGGCGCAACTGGCTGCCCGTGGCGCCCAAGGACGCGTCGGTCTACAACCCGGCCTTCGACGTGACGCCGCACGAGCTCATCACCGACATCATCAGCGACCGCGAGGGCAAGTTGAGCGGCGCGGTTCCGCGCATATAACATAAGGCTCTGACCTGCAATACTTCCCAATTATGGTATTCGAAACTTCCCAATTGTGGTATAACATACTTCCCAATTATGGGAATTTTCTCTTGAAGATACGGGCACTTGGGAAGCGTCGGCATGATTGGTAGAGCGGCGGAACAACAGGTCAAGGACAACGCCAGATGGTATCCCATCGTCTCGGTGACGGGACCGAGGCAGAGCGGGAAGTCCACGCTCGTGCGCGCGGCGTTTCCCGATTACGAGTACGTCAACCTCGAGCCGCCCTCCTACTTCGACCAGGCTTCCGATGACCCAGTCGGCTTTATCCGCAGCAGACCCCACCATCTCATCGTTGATGAGGCGCAACGCGTGCCCGAGCTGTTCAACGTCATCCAAGTCGAGTCTGACGAGAACGGCAGCGCCGGACAATATGTGCTCTCGGGTTCGCAGAACTTCTTGATGCGCCGGCAGATCACCCAGTCGCTTGCCGGCCGGGTGGGCATCGTAAAGCTGCTGCCCCTTTCTTTGCGCGAGGCGCGCAGCGCCCATCCCGAACTGAGCCCCGAGGAATTCTGCTTCAGGGGAGGGTACCCGCGACTCTACGACCGGCCCATTCCGCCTGCGAACTTCTACAGAAACTATGTCGCGACCTATCTTTCCCGGGACGTGGCAGGTTACGTGAACGCGTCGAATCTCGCGACGTTCGAGACCTTTCTCCACGTCTGCGCAGATGCAAGCGGCAAGCTGCTCAATGTCTCGCGCATCGCAAACGACGTCGGCGTCTCGACGAGGACGGTCCGCTCCTGGCTTTCCCTGCTTGAGTCGAGCTATGTGGTGTTCCTGCTCCAGCCCTTTCACGCGAACATGCGAAAACGCCTCACGAAGACCCCCAAGCTCTACTTCTATGATTCGGGCCTTTTGTGCTACCTGCTCGGCATCGGGAACCAGGGTGCGCTTGAGAAGAGCGCGCACCGCGGCGCGGTATTCGAGAACCTTGTCATCGCCGAGACGCTCAAGCGCCATCTGAATTCCGACGAGGACCCGGTCCTGTACTTCTATCGAGACGACAGCAAGATAGAAGTGGACCTGCTGGATTTTACCAAGCGAGACGAGCCCGAGCTCGTCGAGGTCAAGTCATCGCAGACCTATCGCAGCTCGTACACGCGCAACCTGTACACGGTCTCGCAGGCAATCGCCCCCGAGCACGGCGTCCGTCTTTCCCTGGTCATGCGCCCTGATGCATCGAGCGAGGTCGGGGCGGTCAAGGTCTGGTCGCTCGAAGATTGGCTGCTCCGCTAGAGGCGAGACGGGGCAGGGGCTACTTGCGCGCCTTTGCGGCTTCTACCTGCTCGGAAAGCCAGTCCGTCCACTCGCTGACCCCATCGCCCTTCGTTGCCGAGATCGGAAAGACCGGGGCAGAGGGGTTGAGGTCTGCGATGTGCTCGTCGAAGAGCTCCTTGTCGAAGGTGAAGGCGGGCATGACGTCGACCTTGTTCAGGATGATGGCCTTCGAGACCTGGAACATGCCCGGGTACTTGAGCGGCTTGTCGTCGCCTTCGGGCACGGAGAGGATCATAATCTTCGCGTTCTCGCCCAGGTAGAAGTCGGCGGGGCAGACGAGGTTCCCGACGTTCTCGATGAAGATGAGGTCAAGCTTATCGAGGTCGAGGGCGTCGAGCGCGCGCTTGAGCATGTCGCTTTCCAGATGGCAGGTGCCGGCGGTGTTGATCTGCACAGCGGGCACACCGAGCTTCTTCACGGTCTGCGAGTCGACGTCGGAGGCGATGTCGCCCTCGATGACGGCGATGCGGTACTTGTCCTTCAGCGCCTTGATGGTGGCGACGATGGTCGAGGTCTTGCCGGAGCCAGGACTCGCGAGCAGGTTCACCATGTAGATGCCCTTCTCGTCGAGCAGGTCGCGGTTTGCCTTTGCCTGCGCGTCGTTCTTGCTGAGGATCTTCGTCTCGAGATCGATATGTGCCATTGTCTATTCCTCGCTTTCGTCATCATCGTCGTCGGGCGTCTCTATCTCTATGGAGGCGACGTCGAGCTCGCGTCCGGCTGTGAGCACGGTCGCCTGAGAATCGCACTTGGGGCAGCGCATATGAAAGCGGTCGTGCTCGAACTCGTTTCCGCAATCAAGGCACTTCGAGCGGGGCTTTACGAACTCCATCTCGAGTTCGGCGCCCTCGAGCAGAGGCACCCCGTCGCTCAGGGCCTCGAAGGCGAACTGCATCGACTCGGGCACGACCATGGTCATGTCTCCGATGCGCAACGAGATCTTGGTGATTTTCGTCGCGCCGTTTTGCTGGGCTACGGGTAGGACCGAGTCGAAGATCCCGGACATCAAGGAAAGTTCGTGCACGCTCTTAAGCTCCGTCCGCTTGCGCTGCCTCGGCAGCTTCCTCTTCCTTCTCGCGCTCGCGCTGGTTCTTGATCTTCTTGGCGAGCACGATGCGCGCCGCGAGCAGGGCCAACTCGTAGAGGGCGAGCAACGCGGCGAACAGGATCAGCATCGTAACAGGTGAGGCGTCGGGTGTGACGACAGCGGCCAGGACCATCAGGCCGATGTAGATGTAGCGCCATTGAGCGCGCATCGTCTTGTACGAGACGATGTCGAACAAGATCAGGTAGAAGACGACGAGCGGAAGCTCGAAGGCGATGCCAAAGGCGAGCTCGAAGAGGATAACGTAGTGGATGTAGTCGGTCGCGTTCGGGAGCATATCCGCAAAGGAGTAGCTCTCGCCGGTGAGGAACTGGAACGCAGCGTTCAGGCAGAAGGCGTAGCAGAAGACCATGCCGAGCACGAAGAGCGCGACTGCCACGAAGAAGGTCGGAACGACGTACTTGCGCTCGCTGGGTTTGAGGGCGGGCAAAAAGAACGCGAGTATCTCCCAGAAGATGATGGGGCTGCAGACGATGAGCGACATCCAGAGCGCGACACGGAACTTGAGGGTGAAGCCCTCGAAGGCGCCTGTCGTGTAGAGCGTGCCGTCTTCGGGCAAAAACTCGGCAATGGGCTGCTTTAGGAACTCGATGAAGTACGGGGTGAGGTTGTAGAGCACCACGCAGGCGACGAGCAGACAGACCACGATGATCACCAGGCGGCGGCGCAGCTCGCCCAGGTGGTCCATGAGCGGCATTCGCGCAGGTCCGATAGGCATGGCTACTCGCCTCCCTTCGCGTTGTCGGCAGAGGCGGCGGCTTCTGTCTTCTCGTCATCGTCGTTGAGCCCGTAGAGGGAGGCGGCGATGCGCTTGCTCTCGTTTTTCTCGGGAATGGGCTGGCCGGCCTTGTCGTCCTTTTCGGAGAGTGCGTCGGCAAAGGGGTCGCTGCTGTTTGCAGAGTCTTCCGCCCTCTTGGCGGGTGCAGCGGCTCCGCTCGTGACCCTGCCCTGGGCGGCAGCCGTCGGTGCGGGCTTGGCACTCGCACTCGGGTTGAGCGCGTCTTTAAAGGGGTCGGTGAAGACGCTTGCCGTTTCGGAGAGGTTCTTGTTGATGGCGTCGAGGTCCTCCTGGATGGGGGCCGCCTGCTTTTGAATCTCTTCGGTGTAAGGTGTGACCGCTTCTTGGAAGGGGTCTGACACCTCGGTCTTGAATTTCTGGTTCATGGACTCGGAGGCCTGTCTGAACTGCCTGATCGCTCGTCCTATGGTGCGCCCCATCTGGGGCAGCTTCTCCGGTCCAAAGATAAGGAAACCGAAGAACAGGATGAGCACGAGTTCCGTACCGCTGATACCTAGCACGAATGCATCCTTCGTTTGATCTACTATTCGATTCCCTGCAAGGTCGGTACTTTACCACACGCGCGCACATACCGTTACGGCGATATGGGTAGAACCGCCCGCCAAGAGCGCTTCTGAGGCGGCAACGGTCGTGGCACCGGTGGTCAGGACGTCATCGATGAGGAGAATGCGGGGAGGAAGAGCGACGTCTGGAGCAACGGCAAAGGAATCGGCTCGGTTGCTCGCTCGCTCGGCGCGGGTGAGCGTGCGTTGGTCGCCCACGTGCTGTCTTTGCACGAGGGCATCGAGCACGGGAAGGCCGGTCCAGGCGCCGAGGAGCTTGGAGATGCGCCCCATGTGGTCGAAGCCGCGGCGGGCGTATGCCGCCTTGCTCGCGGGGACGGGGACGATCGCATCGGCCCACTGGGAGAGGTCCGCGACGCGAACAGCGCCAAAGCAGCGGGGCACCTGCGCGCCGGTGACGATCTCTCCGCGTATCGCCTCGAGCATGAGCGTTGCGATGAGCGTGTCGAGGCGCTGCTCTCCGCCGTCTTTGTAGGCGGTGATGAGGCGCTTTCCGATTCCCGCGTAGACGAGTGCGGCGCGGGTGGGAAAGTAGGGGCGCAGGGTCTCGATGCGCGGACGGTCGCCTGAGTGGACGAGCAGTTCATCGGCCTCTTTTTGGGTTGCGCACAGGAGGCTTCCGCATTCGGTGCAGTTGAATTTTCCGAAGGGCGATCCGCAGTACGGGCAGGCGAGGCGTGTGTCGATGAGCGGGAGCTTTTCGCGGCAGTCGGGGCACAGCAGCGTGCCCGGAATATCGCAGCCGATACAGCGCGTCGGCCAAAGCGTTTCTCCAAAACCGCTAGTAATGAACTCCGATATATGTTTAAAATCGTGCATCTGAGGCCTTTCGGCCCCGTTCGCAATCTGCCTGTATGGATTGTAAGCTGAAAAAACCATCCGTCGAGACGAGTGTGCATAAAACATGGAACTTATCATCACAGAGAAAAACGACGCCGCCCGCCAGATCTCGCGGCTGCTCGCCACCGGCAAGCCCAAGGAGGACAAGGTCTATAACACCCCGGTCTACCGCTTCGAGCGCGATGGGCACGAGTGCGTCGCCATCGGCCTGCGCGGCCACATACTGGGTGTCGACTTTCCCGACGAGCTGGTCTACAGCAAGCAGCGCGGCTGGGTCGGGCTCGATGCGAACGGCGAGGTCATTCCCGCTCCCGATGTGCCCGATACGCTCGCGACGCCCCCGTGGGAAAAGAAGCGCAAGCCCTTCACGGCGGAGGGAGTGAGCCTGAAGTCGTGGAAGATCCCGGCGCTGCCCTATCTCACCTACGCACCGCTCATCAAGGTGCCCGCTGAAAAGGACATCATCCGCTCCCTCAAGAACCTCGCCAAGAAGGCCGATTCCATCGTGATCGGCACCGACTTCGATAGGGAAGGCGAGCTCATCGGTCTGGATGCCGTCTCGATGGTGCGCGAGGTGAACCCCGATGCGCCCATCTCGCGTGCCCGTTACTCCGCCTTTGTCAAAAAGGAGATCGAGGAGGCCTTCAGCAAAGAGGGGCTCACGGAGCTCGACTACGACCTCGCGCACGCTGGCGAGTCGCGCCAGTACATCGACCTCATCTGGGGCGCCGTGCTCACGCGCTACCTGACCCTCGTGCGCTACAGCGGCTTTGGCAACGTCCGCTCGTCTGGCCGCGTGCAGACGCCGACGCTCGCGCTGGTCGTGGACCGCGAAAAGGAGCGCGAGGCCTTCGTGCCCGAGGACTATTGGGTCATCACGGGCACGGCCGCGCCACAGGAGAACGCCGATGATGCCTTCGACGTGACGCATGCCACGGCGCGCTTCAAGGAAGAAGACGCTGCCAACGCCGTGATGGAGCGCATCAAGGACGCCAAGACGGCAACCGTGACAGGCATCGAGAAGAAGCGCCGCACGAGCCGCCCGCCCGCCCCGTTCAACACCACCTCGCTGATGGCGGCGGCAAGCTCTATCGGCATCAAACCCGCACGCTGCATGCGCATCGCCGAATCCCTCTATATGCAGGGTCTCACCTCGTATCCGCGCGTCGACAACACCGTCTACCCGGCAGGACTCGACTTCCGCGGGACGCTCAAGACGCTCGCCCAGGTGCCGACGCTTCGGGAGGGGGCAGAAAAGCTCCTGAAGAAGGGCGAGTTCCACCCCACGCGCGGCAAGCAGCAGGACACCGACCACCCGCCCATCTACCCGACCGGCGCAGGCGATCCCGACAAGCTGCGCGCCGACGAGTGGAAGCTCTACAACCTCATCGCCCGCCGCTTCATGGCGACGCTCTCCGATCCCGCCATCATCGAGGGGACCAAGGTGACCCTCGACGTCGCCGGCGAGCCGTTCAACGCCCGTGGCAACGTCATCGTGGTCCCTGGCTATCGCAGCGTCTACCAGTACGGCATGAAGAAGGACGAGCAGATGCCGGCGCTATCCGAAGGGCAGGTGCTCGACTTTTCCGATGCGAAGTGCACGCACAAGCAGACCGAGCCGCCCGCGCGCTATTCCTCTGGCAAGCTCATTCAGGAGATGGAGGCCCATGGGCTGGGCACCAAGGCGACGCGCCATGACATGATCGAGCGGCTCTACAACCGCCGCTACATCGTCAACGATCCCATCGAGCCCACCCAGCTCGGCTTTGCGGTTATCGAGGCGCTCCGCTCCTATGCGCCTCCCATCACGACGCCCGACATGACCGCCGAGCTCGAAGACGAGATGACCCAGATCGCCCAGGGCAAGCGCGAGCGCGACGAGGTCGTGCTCCACTCCCGCAAGCTGCTCGGCGGCATCATGGACGAGCTCATCCCTGCAAAGGACCAGGTGTCCGATGCCATCAGCGAGGCCGTCATCGCCGATTCCCGCGTGGGAACCTGCCCCAAGTGCGGCGGCGACCTGTGCGTCAAGAGCTCGGCAAAGACGCATTCCTCGTTCGTCGGGTGCAACAACTGGCCCGACTGCGACGTGACCTACCCGCTGCCGAAGGGCAAGTACGACGCGGTCGAGGAGGCCTGCCCGGTCTGCGGCGGCCCCCAGATCAAGGTCACGCCCTTCCGTGCGAAGGCGTACACGCACTGCCTGGACCCCGAGTGCCCGACCAACAAGATGGAAGACCTCGACGTCGGGGAGTGCCCGACCTGCAAGGCCGCGGGCCGTGAGGGGCGTCTCATCGCCCAGAAGAACCCGCGCACGCTCAAGCGCTTCATTCGCTGCACCAACTACGACGAGTGTGGCGTGAGCTACCCGCTGCCGCAGCGCGGCGAGCTCAAGGCGACCGGCGAGGTGTGCGACGAGTGCGGAGCACCCGAGGTCATCGTGGAGACGTCGCGTGGGCCGTGGCGCATCTGCGTCAACATGGACTGCCCCAAGCGCGAGAAGCAGAAGAAAAAAAGTACGCGCTCAAGGGGAAAGAAGTCCGGAGGCACGCGCAAGAAGTCGACGCGAAAGAGCGGCTCGCGATCCAAGGCTTCGGCGAAACCGTCCAAATAGGGCGCTGCGGACGCTTGAGTACATGGATTATTTCTGCCGTGGGCACAATAAGGTAACCCCGCGCCACGCGAAGCGACTAAGGTAGACATGTACAGTTGCAACGTGGCATGCATATATCGAAAGCAAGTTGATGGACAAGAGCAGGATATCTGAGGAGGACACCGTGGGTGCGCAGGGAAATTCTGCGCGCCACGGCGTCTTCATCACCTTCGAGGGAACCGATGGGGTGGGAAAGAGCACGCAGGTAAAGCTCCTCTCCCGGCATCTGGAATCCCAGGGGGTATCCTGCCTGTGCCTGCACGAGCCCGGTCATACCGAGCTCGGCGAGCGTATCCGCGGGCTTCTGCTCGCACGCGACAGCGCCCCCATCTCTGCCCTCTCCGAGCTCTTCTTGTTCGAGGCGGCCCGTGCCCAGCTCGTCGAAGAGGTCGTTTTACCGGCGCTCGACCGCGGCGAGGTCGTGTTGAGCGACCGCTTCTACGACTCGACAAGCGCCTACCAGGGCTATGGGCGCGGCATCGACCCCGCCACGATCGACAGGCTCAACGAGCTCGCCTGCAATGGCGTCGTGCCCGACCGCACGGTCCTGCTCACACTCGATGCGCAGCGCGCGCTCGAACGCGCGTGCGCCGCATCGCCCGACGGGCAGGCCGACCGCATGGAGGGTGCTGGCCTTGCGTTCCAGAAGCGCGTGCAGGAGGGTTTCGAGAGCATTCGCGCCGCCGAGCCCCAGCGTGTGCGCAAGGTCGATGCAAAAGGCGCACCCGATGAGGTCGCAGCGCGCGTTTTTTTCGTGCTGGAAGACCTCTTTCCGGGTGTCCCGGCTCCCAAAAAGGAGGTGGAATAGGTGCCTGCTCGTTTTTCAGATGTTCAGGGTCAGGATAGTGCCGTATCCTTTCTGGAGCGTGCGCTTGATTCTGGACAGACCACGCATGCCTATCTCCTCGCAGGAGGGGATGCCCGGACACGCTCTTCTCTCGCACTTGACTTTGCCGCCCAGCTCATCGCGTCGGACAACGCAGGGCAGGCGGGGCTCGTCGTGCGGAAGTCCCATCCCGACCTGCACGTCTATGTGCCCGATTCGGCGCGCGGGTTCACCATTGGGCTCGTGCGCACGCTCATCCACGACACCGAGCTCAGCCCCGTGCGCGCCGCGACCAAGGTCTATCTGATCGAGCAGGCAGACCGGCTCACGGCAGAATCGGCCAACGCGTTTCTAAAGACGCTCGAAGAACCCCCGCAAGACACGGTGTTCCTCCTGCTCGCGGAGACGGAGCACCAGGTGCTCGAGACGATTCGCAGCCGCTGCGAGGTCCTGGTGCTGAACGAGGGACAGCAGGAGGCGCCCTATTCCCAGGACGCCCTGGAGCTCATGCCGCTGCTCGCGGCGGGCTGTTCGAACACCGAGCTTCTCGAGTTTGCCCAGCGTGTCGTCGAAAGCGCCAAGTCGAGCACGGTGGACCTCGAGGAACAGCAGGCAGCCGAGCTCGAGCAGGCGGAAGAGTACCTTTCGGCAGGTGCGAGAAACGACCTCGAAAAGAGCCAGCAACGTGCGCTCAAGATGGCGCGCAATTCTGCATATTCCCAGTTCACGGCCACGTGCCGTGCCTGGTTGCGCGATTGCCTGCTCGTCTGCGAAGGGACTTTGACGAAACGTTCCTATCCCCAGATGGAGCGCAGTGTCGGCGCCTGTGCAGCCCAGGCAGGCGAGCGCGGCATCATCGCCGCCATCGAGGCCACACGTCGGGGAGACCGGCGTATTTCGTATAATGTGACACCACAGCTCGCCATCGAGGCGATGTGCATTGAGATCAGGGAGGCTTTATGCCGATAGTTGCAGTGGTCCGCCTCCGCCATGCGCCCCAGGCATACTGGTTCGACCCGAACCAGGTCGGGGCCCAGGAGGGCGACCATGTCCTTGTACATACCAAACGCGGAAAGGAAATGGGGCTCTGCATCGAGGGCGCCCTCGAGGTTGCCGAAGAGGAACTGAAAAAGCCGCTCCAACCCGTGCTCCGCATTGCGACAGACGAAGACTTCGAGCAGGCAGACCACCTGCAGGAGAAAAGCCAGCAGGCGATGGGCGTCTTTCGCGAGCTCGTCGAAAAGCACGAGCTCGACATGCAGCCTGTCGCCGTCGATTTCGTCTTCGACGAAAGCCACGGCACCTTCTACTTCACCGCAGACGAGCGCGTTGACTTCCGTGCCCTCGTGCGTGACCTCGCCTCGGAGTTCCACATGCGCGTCGACATGCGCCAGATCGGCGTACGCGACGAGGCCCGCATGATCGGCGGTCTCGGGCATTGCGGAGAAGAGCTCTGCTGCACGCGCTTTGGCGGTCAGTTCAAGCAGGTCAGCATCCGCATGGCAAAGGTCCAGGACCTGCCCCTCAATCCCTCGAAGATCTCCGGTCTGTGCGGGCGGCTCATGTGCTGCCTGCGCTACGAGTACGAGGCCTATAAGGACTTCAAGTCCCGCGCGCCCAAGAAAAACGGTCTCATCGAAACGCCGAACGGCGTTGCCAAGGTCGTCGAATTCGATACCCCGCGTGAGACGGTGCGCGTGCGCTTCGAGGACGGCCAGAGCATGGTGCTTCCCGTTTCCGCCCTCGATACGGGCGACAAGGTTGCCAAGCCGGGCGAGAACCTGCGCCCCTGCCATATCTCGGAAGAGAAGTTCGACGAGATCATCGAGGAGCTCAACCACGACAAGACGCTTGCCATGATGGGCGAACACGTCTTCTCGAACGACCCCAAGCTGGCGGATCGCAAGGCGCAGGCGGGCAAAGTCGAGTACAACCCCAGGCGCCGTCGGGACCAGAATGGCGGCTCGTCCCAGGGTAAGAAGGGGTCGGGCGGTAAGCGCGGCAGCCGCAACGGACGCCAGGAGCATCCCGCGCGCGACCAGCGCAAGCGCCGGCGCACCGTATCCGTCTCCGCCGATGCCCCCGAAGAGCAAAAGCGGCAGAACGGAAAAGCCCAGGGCAAGGGCAATGCCCGGAACGCCTCGGGCAAGGGCGGAGAGCACTCCGAGGCAAAGTCAAAGTCACGGCGCCGTCGCCGTGGAGGCCGTGGACGCGGAAAGGGACAGCAAAACGGCGGGCAGCAGAACAAGGGCGATCAATCAAAGAAGCCCCAGCAGGGCAAGCAGCAGTCAAAGCCACGCCCTGGGCAGCATTCCTCGACGGTGAGCGGAGATGCCGCGCATCCGCAGGGTTCCGGGCAGCGCCGGCGCCGCCGTCGCAGCTCATCGGGAAACGGTGGCGGAAAGTCCGGCCAGAGTTCATCCAACAACAAGCAGGGAGCGTAAGCGATGGCACGTAACATGACCCTTCTGACCGACCTCTACGAGCTCACGATGGCGCAGGGGTACTGGTCGCAGGGAAAGCTCGAGACCGAGGCGTGCTTCTATGCCTTCTACCGCGACAACCCCTTCGGGGGCGGTTATGGAATCTATTGCGGAAACGACCAGATCGCCGAGCTCATCGAGGGATTCGGCTTTACCGATGACGACATCGAGTACCTGGCCTCGCTTCCCGACCCTTCGGGAAAGGCGCTTTTCGACCCGAAGTTCCTCGACTGGCTGCGCACCATGGAGCTGAGCGTCAACATCGACTGCATGCGCGATGGCACGCTCGCATTTCCGCGTGAGCCGCTCGTGCGCGTGACCGGGCCGCTTTTGCAGTGCCAGCTGCTCGAGCCTGCCATCTTGAACGGCGTCAACTTCCAGACGCTCATCGCCACCAAGGCGGCGCGCATCTGCCGGGCAGCTGACGGACGTCCCGTGAGCGAGTTCGGCCTTCGGCGTGCCCAGGGTCCCGACGGCGCGCTTTCTTCGAGCCGCGCCGCCTATATCGGCGGCTGTTCTTCGGTTGCCAATGTGCTCGCCGGCAAGAAGTTCGACATCCCCGTCAGCGGAACGCATGCCCACTCCTGGGTCATGTCCTTTAGCTCCGAGCTCGAGGCTTTCAGGGCCTATGCACGTTGCATGCCCGACAACTGCGTGCTGCTCGTCGACACCTACGATGTCATGAACGGCGTGAAGAACGCCATCACCGTCGGCCGCGAGCTTGCAGAGAAGGGGCACCACCTCATCGCCATTCGCATCGATTCCGGCGACCTCGCCTGGCTTTCCAAGCGCGCCCGCAAGATGCTCGACGATGCGGGCATGGAGGACGTCGGCATCATCCTTTCCAACGACCTCGACGAGTACACCATCAACTCGCTCAACGAGCAGGGCGCCTGCTACACGGGCCTCGGCGTCGGGACGCATCTCGCGTCCGCCTACGGACAGCCCGCGCTCGGGGGCGTCTACAAGCTCTCCGCCACGCGCGAAAAGGGCCAGAAGGACTGGTCACCGCACATGAAGATTTCCGAGCAACTCTACAAGCGCACCATCCCCGGTGTGCTCGACACGCGCCGCTACTACAACGAGGACGGCATGTTCTCGGGCGATCTCATCTTCGATATCAATGACGATATTCCCGATGCGGCCATCATCGTCGACCCGCTCGACGTCGCGCGGCGCAAGCGCTTTACGGCTGAGCAAGATTACGTGACGTTGCTTGAACCGCTCGTCGAACAAGGTACACTTTCCGCGATGGATATATCGGCGCGCACGGCGCGTGCCCGGGCACAGGAGCAGCTCTCCTGCCTCGATGACTCCATCAAGCGTTTCATGAACCCGCACAGCTACCCTTGCGGCATCGAGCGCGGGCTCTCCGAGCGGCGCAACGAGATCGTCATCAAGGTGCGCGGGCTCGATTCGCTCTACGAATGACGATACGTGCATCCACGAGAGGATGACCACTATGATGAAGAGCAAGGTTCGCTGCAATCTCATACTCGATTCCTGCTGCGACCTCCCCCGGCACATCCTGACCGATGCGGGAGTCACCTACTTCGAGTTCCCGTTCATGATGAACGACGGCGAGCACAGGGACGACCTGTGGGGGTCGATGGACGCCAAAGAGTTCCACGACCGGCTCAGGAACGGCGAGGTCTCAGGCACAGCGCAGATTCCGATGCCCGTCATCGAGGAGACCTTCGAGCGCGCTGCCGCCAATGGCGTCCCCACCGTTTACCTGGCGTTTTCCTCGGGGCTTTCCGGCACGTACGAGACGATTGAGCGAATGGCAAAGGAGTGCCGGGAAAAGCACCCCGATTTCGAGCTCTATACAGTCGACACCAAACTCGCCTCGATTGCCGAGGGGCTACTCGTGTACGAGGCGATTCGCCTGCGCGACCGAGGGCTTTCCGCAAAGCAGATGGTCGAGTGGGCACAGGAGGCGCGTTGGTTCGTGAACTCCATCTTCACGGTCGACGACCTCGAGTTCCTGCGCCGTGGCGGGCGCATTCCCGATGCGGCGGCATCCATTGGCGCCAAGCTCAACATCAAGCCGATGCTCTCCTTCAACCTCGACGGGACGCTCTCCATGACGGGCATTGCCCGCGGGCGCAAGCGCTCGCTCAAGACGATGGTCAAGTTCTACGAGGACACGCATGCCGACGGCAGCTCTTCCGACGAGACCATCATCGTCTCGTCGGCGGATGCGGAAAACGACGCCAAATGGGTCGAGGAGCACCTGGACCGCCCCGAAGGGTCCATTCCTGCGATTCGCTCGAGCATCGGCCCCGTTATCGGCAGTCACGTGGGACCGGGTATGGTCGCCATGGTCTTCTGGGGGCCTGATCGCCGCAAGAGCGCCTCGATTGCCGATCGCATCGCCAACCGGCTCAGCAGCGACGAATAAGGCGCCGGTTGGGGAACCGTCCGGCTGTCCATGGGACGCCTGATGATATAGATACGAGCCGCCTTTCTCAGGGGAGAAAGCGGACTTGGGAGAGATAGCATGATGAGTCCAGTCGATACGCGCATCGCCTTCATCGGCGGTGCGAACAATCCAGCGGCACTAGATGCCGTCATTGCCCTGCACAACGCCGGCTACGAGGTCATCGTGGGCGACCACGACCCTCGGGAGTCGGTTGCCCTGCGCGATGCGAACATCCCCTTTTCGGTGGGGCGCGCAGAGGCGGTGGAGCAGGTGCAGGTCGTCATCACCTCGCTCGAGAGCCCCGAAAAGGTCGAGGACGTCTATCTCGGCTCCAACGGGCTACTCGAGCTCATGAAGCCCGGCAGCTACGCGCTTGACCTGAGCTTTATCCCGCCCAAGCTCGCGCGCGAGATCCAGGCCATGGGCGCGGTATCGGACATCTACGTGGTCGATGCCCCGCTCGTGAACTACGGCGATCACGAGGAACCGACGCTCTTCGTCGGTGGCGAGCAGCAGGTGCAATCCGACCTCTCGCCCTTGTTCCCGTATCTCGCGAAGAACGTGATGCCCCAGGAGGGGGCGGGGCAGGGGCAGTTCGCCGCCGTGCTCGCCACCATTGCCCTGGCCGGCTCTCTTATGGGCGCTATCGAGGCTCTCTCGGTGGCGCGCGTCTCCGGGTTCTCCCAGAAAGCCGCCGTGAGCCTGATCGCGGAGACCGCTGGCGCCTCCCGTGCCTTCGTCGATTACACGCCGCAGGTCCTCGAGCACGACTTCTCGGGGACGATACACGTTTCGACGTTTCTGAACGCGCTTTCCGTCGCCCTTTCCGTCGCCGAGGAGCTCGATATCACCATGCCCCTCACCGAGACGGCCTTTCAGCTCTACGAGCTGCTCTCGACCGTTGGGGGAGACGACCTCAACCTCCAGGCGCTCTCCCTGCTCTACGAAGATGAGAAGACCTGTGCCGACTACGGGCTCGACTGGGCGTTGGCCGACAACTACGCCAGCCAGGCGGGGGTAGACGGCGTCGATCTCGACGAGCTGTTCGGCGACGACGGCGATGACGAGGATGGAGAACCCGACGACGGGCAGCAGGACGGTCCGGACATGCCTCCCATCGGCGGTTTCTTCTCGCGCAACTAGACGGGAGCATTTCTGTAAGATGGAGTTTTTCGCGACGTGCGCCGGCGGTCTCGAGAAGGTTCTCGGAGACGAGCTGCGCAAGCTGGGCGTGCCCCGGGTGCGCCCCCTGACGGGCGGCGTCTCGTTTCAGGGCGGGCTCGAGGATGCATATCGCGCGCTGCTTTGGTCGCGCGTGGCAAGTCGCGTGCTGCTCACGCTCGCGCGCATCGACGCCTCCGATGCCGACGCGCTCTACGAGGGCATCAACGCTATCGACTGGGGTGAGCACATCGCCCCCGGTCGAACCATCGCGGTCACGGCACGCGGCGTGAACGGGGCGCTGCACGACACGCGCTTCACGGCACTCAAGGCAAAGGACGCCGTGGTGGACAGGCTCCGCGAAGTCCATGGGACGCGCCCCGATGTCGAGGTGAAGGATCCGGATGTCCGCATCAACGTGATCGTGCGCCACGAGAAGGCGACGGTCTCGATCGATCTTGCGGGAACCCCGCTCGAACAGCGTGGATACCGGGTGCGGGGCAAGGCCCATGGCGCGCCGCTGCACGAGAACGCCGCTGCCGCGCTTCTCCTGGAGGCGGGCTGGCCCGAGCTCTCCAGTGCCGGGGCGGTCCTTGTCAACCCCTTCTGCGCAAGCGGGACGCTCGCCATCGAGGCAGGGCTCATCGCCGCCGATGTCGCACCGGGCATCCTGCGCTCGAAGTGGGGGTTCTTCGGTTGGTCGGGCCATAACGAGCTGGTCTGGAACGGGCTTGTCGACGAGGCGGACGCACGCGCCGAGGCAAGCGAGCACAAGGCGCAGGTGATGGCCCTCGATGCCGATCTGGAGGCGCTCGACTATGCCGCTGCCTGTGCCCGACGCGCGGGTCTGGGCGAGCTCGTCTCGTTTTCCGGCGGCTTGAAAGCGGATGCGCTCGCGAGCATGACGCAGGGCGCGCTCGTCGCCTGCCGCATCCCCGACGACCTCCGTGCAGCTTCGGTGCTGCCGCAGGCAGCAGGTGAGGTCATGGAGCTTGCCGCTCGGTCGGGTGCATCGAGGCTCGCCCTCATCGCGGGCGATTCGCGCATCGATGCCTTCGTGGGCGCGGACCCTGCGCTCGCGCACACGGCGCGTCTCGGCAAGGAGGAGGGAGCGTTTCGCGTCTACGGTCTCGAATCCCCTGCGGCGAGCCTTCCCGTGCAGCAGGTCGAGGTGGGCAACGCCCGTATTCCCGTGGCAGATGCCGGGGCACAGCAGTTCGCTTCCCGTCTGCAAAAGGTGTTTCGCACGCGCCGCAAGTGGGCCGAACGCGAAGGGATCCACGCATATCGCGTCTACGACGCCGACCTCCCCGACTTCAAGTTCGCCATAGACGTCTATGAGGGGGCGGGGCCCGATGAGGGCAGCTGCCGCGTGCACGTCGCGGAATATGCCGCTCCCAAGGAGATCGACCCCAGCAAGGCCGCTCGTCGTCTGACCGATGCGGTCCGCATCATCCCCGAGGTGCTCGGGGTCAGAGCGGACGACGTATACGTCAAGCAGCGGCTCAGGTCGCGCGGTGGGTCTCAGTATGCCCTGAAAAGGGGGAGTGCCGCCGGGCCCTCCACGCCACCGTTCGTCACGCGCGAGAACGGACTGCTCTTCGAAGTCAACCTGGGCGACTACCTCGACACCGGGCTCTTCCTCGACCAGCGCCTGACGCGTGCCCTCATCGCAGCGCTCTCAAAGGGCAAGAGCTTTCTCAACCTCTTTTCCTATACGGGAACGGCAAGCGTCTACGCCGCCGCGGGCGGCGCGCAGTTCACGACGACGGTCGACCTCTCGAACACGTATCTCGACTGGGCGCGCCGCAACATGGAGCTCAACGGCCTCATGAACCGCGACCAGCACTTCGAGCGTGCCGATGTGCTCTCGTGGATCAAGGACATGCGTCACAGCAAGAACCGCTGGGACTTCGTCTACGTCGATCCTCCGACGTTCTCGAATTCGGCCAAGATGGGCGGGCATGATTGGGACGTGCAACGTGACCATGCGCAGCTGCTCATCGACGTGAGCCGCGTGCTCAGACGAGGTGGGGTGGCACTCTTCTCGTGCAACCTCAAGAACTTCAAGCTCGACATCGAGACGCTTGCAAAGGCAGGTGTGCGTGCGGTCGACATCACGCCCAAGACCATTCCTGAGGACTTTGTGCGGACCCCTAAAGTGCACCACTGCTACCTGCTTAAACGCTGAGCTGCTGTGCTACACTTGTCCTGCTCTCTCCAAGTCTGTGGTTGCGAGGAGGCAAAGAGGTCTTCTCTAGTCCAAGGCAGATGCGGTCTAAAGGATCCACGTAAGCATGAGCGATCATGTGAGCATGGCGCATCTTAGGGGTAAGACGTACCGTTCGTGATGGGTCACATGGGGTGGCCCCGGACGAGAAAGCGAGTAGTGAGATAGTCTCAGGCAAAAGCTTCAGTACGCGAGTGTGGGGTCAAATACCAGGTCAGTTGGAGAGAGCATTTTTCAACTGCCTTGATGAGATGGATATGGCATGAAGAAACTTTCGATAGCAAATAGGCGCATCATCGCCTCGATACTTGCCGTGGCGCTTGTCGTGTCGTGTCTGCCGCTTCTTGCGGGATGCCAGACACAGACCAAGGTCGAGTCGACGCTGACCTCCACGCTCGACTCAGATGCGACCATCACCCCGGGCACGCTGACAGTCGGCATCAACGCGGCGAATTCGCCCTACGGGGGCACCAACACCCGGACCAACGAGACGGTTGGTCTCGATGTCGACATCGCTGCTGCCGTCGCAGACGAGCTCGGGCTCAAGCTCCAGATCGTCGACGTGGGTGCCAATGGCCGTTCGGCGCTTTCGCAAGGCCAGGTCGATGTCGCGTTCGGCCTCACAAAATCTGGAAGTTCCGATTCCGTGACGTACAGCCCCGCCTACATCAACGACGGCGCGTCGCTGTTCTGCCTGTCCGAGAACGCACCCGATTCCATCTCGGATGTCGACGTGTCCGAAGGCAAGATACTCGTCCAGGCCAACACCGCCTCGTCGTATGCGGTCCAAGAGGCGCTCGGCACGGATTCCATCAAGGCCTACTCGACGCTTCAGGAGGCTTTCGAGGCGCTGAACAGCGGCAAGCAGAAGTACCTGGTCGCCGATGCGGTCATCGGGAGCTACTTTGCCCGCGATTACGAGAACGTCAAACGCGTCGATTTCCTGAGCACCGAAAGCGTCACGCCGGTCTATGCGCTGACGCTCACCAAGAACGGCGACCTTACCACCGCCGTTTCCGATGCCATCGACACGATCACGCAAAACGGCGTGCTGAAGACGATCGTCGCGAAGTGGCTCGGCACCCAGGGTGCCAGCTTGCTTCCCGGCGCTGTTGACATGGACAAATTGCCGACTACGGCATTTGAATAGAAGGCGGCTCATGTAGGAGGAATGCAAACCTGACGAACTGAGTACGTGCCCTAATCGAAACGAAAACGAAGGAGGCCAACAATGGCTATTACCGTTACCGGACGAAAGACGAGCGTTACCCCTGCTCTCAGGGATTATGTCGAAGAGAAGATCGGTCGTTCCCTCGAGGTCTTTGACCGCGCGACCATGGACGCCGAGGTGATCTTGCGCGCCGAGAAGAACCCGGCCAACCCCAAGAAGGCCGTCTGCGAGGTCACGGTTCGCGCCAAGGGTGCCGTTATCCGCGTCGCCGAGGCTGACGAGGACATGTACGCCGCCATCGACGTGGCGTCCGACAAGGTCACCCGCCAGCTGCGCAAGTACAAGACCAAGGTCGTCGATCGCCGTGGCGGTAAGGGCACGATTCGCACGCTCGAGGCGGGCGCCGATATTCCGGACTTCATTCCCGAAGAGGACGAGGACGACCTGCTTGTGCGCACCAAGGAGATCAAGATGGAGCCGATGACCGAGGAGCACGCGCTGGTTCAGACCGACCTGCTCGGCCATGACTTTTACGTCTACTTCGATCAGGACGCGCATCAGATCCAGGTTATCTACCATCGTAAGAACGGCGGCTACGGCATCATCAAGCCGGTTGTCGACGCTGGGTAGTGCTTGCGGGTCATAGCTTGCTGCTTTGTTGGCCGCTGCATCTTTTTCGTGGGGTGCGGCGGCTTTTTGTTGGTTGAGGGCGTTTGGGTGCCCGCGGGGGCGGGGCGGGTTGCGCTTCGGCTCATGCTCCGCACCCGATTGCGAAAGCCCCGCCCGCTGCTGCGGAACTCGCGCACTACGTGCGCTCAAACAGTCCTCGCAAACCCGCGGGCGGGGCTTTCGCAATCTGCTCCGCAAAGTCGCCGCATCGCAACCCGCCCCGCCCCCGCGGGCACAACGGCGCTTCCTGGTGGTTGCGCATCCTGCGTTGCGACCTCCGGGTGAGTTGCGGCGTTACCGGGTGCGATGCGCCGCCTGCCCCTATCCATTCCCCGGTGGTCTCGGCCGCTTCCTGGTGGTGCGCATCCTGCGTTGCGGGCTTCTGGTGGGTCGCGGCGTTACCGGGTGCGATGCGCCGCCTGCGCTTATCCGGTGGTAGCGGCCGCCTGTCGGTGGTGCGCATCCTGCGTTGCGGGCTCCGGGTGAGTTGCGGCGTTACCGGGTGCGATGCGCCGCCTGCCCCTATCCATTCCCCGGTGGTCTCGGCCGCTTCCTGGTGGTGTGCATCCTGCTTTGCGGGCTTCTGGTGGGTCGCGGCGTCTCTGGGTGCGATGCGCCGCCTTCGTTTGCGTTGCCTTGGTGGTCGCGCACGTAGCGGACTTCTGCGTGCGGTGCGCGGAACTGCCCTTGGTGCGCGCGCACGAGCGAGACTTCTGCGAGGAATCGGGCCCAAATTGCACCGAACTCTCCCTCGTGCGTGGATTTTCGTGCGGAACTGCCCTTGGTGTGCGCGCACTAACAGGGTTTCCGTGCATGTTGCGCGCAAGTGGCCTTGGTGCGCGAGCGTGTGGAAGGTCTCGGACCGTGGCGTGCATCGAAGTCGCCCAGGTGGTCGACCACGTGCTTGGGTTCGATGCGGATATTCGCCCATGTGAGGGAGTTCGATGCGGAATCTGCATCGAAGTTGCCTTGGTGGGCGACTGACTCTCGACCACTTGCCGAGGTTCGGCGCACGGTGCATCGAAGTGCCGCTGGTGGTCGACCGTGCTCCGGGCTTCGATGCGCTGGAATCTTGGCTATGTAGCTATCAGATATCTTTGTAATGCAAAAAAATATCGATATGGAACTTATATGAATAAGACGGTATTAAGAAGTTGCTTCATATAAATACTAAATCGAAAATAATATGCTAAACATATGTCAGATAAGGCGCATTTGATGGGGTGCTTGGCGGGGAAGGGGTCTTTGGCGGGCTAGAATGTCGCGTGACAGTTTTCGATACTTCTCATTCGTTAAGGAGATGGAACAGATGGCACGCGTGTACAACTTCTCGGCTGGACCGGCAACTCTTCCCGAAGAGGTGCTCAAGTCCGCAGCCGACGAGATGCTCGAATATAAGGATACGGGCATGTCGGTGATGGAGATGAGCCACCGTTCCGATGCCTTCAAGGAAATCATCACCGAGGCCGAAGCCGACCTGCGCGATCTCATGGGCATTCCCGATAACTACAAGGTGCTCTTCTTGCAGGGTGGTGACTCGCTGCTGTTCACGACGGTCTTCATGAACCTCGCCTTGAATGGCAAGGCCGACTACATCGTCACGGGCAACTGGTCGAAAAAGGCGCTCAAGGAAGCCCAGATCCTCGGTGACCCCAAGGTCGTGGCAAGCGGCGAGGACGTCAACTTCAGCTCGATTCCCGACCTGAGCGACCTCGACATCCGCGAGGACACGAGCTACGTCTACATCTGCGAAAACGAGACCGTGCACGGCAACAAGATTCACGAGCTTCCCAACACGAAAGGGCACGTGCTCGTCGCCGACCAGAGCTCCTGTTTCCTGTCCGAGCCGGTCGATGTGACCAAGTACGGCGTCATCCACGCCGGCGTCCAGAAGAACGTCGGGCCCGCCGGCGTCCAGATCGTCATCATCCGCGAGGACCTCATCCCCGAGGACCTGCCCGGCGTGCCGACGATGCTGCGCTTCAAGACGCAGGCCGACAAGGGCTCGCTCTACAACACGCCCAACTGCTACGGCATCTACATCTGCGGCAAGGTTTTCAAGTGGATCAAGGGACTCGGCGGGCTCGTCGCGATGAAGGCGCGCAACCAGAAGAAGGCACGCCTGCTCTACGACTTCCTCGACCAGAGCAAGCTGTTCAAAGGAACCGTCGCCAAGAAGGACCGCTCGATGATGAACGTCCCGTTCGTGACCGGGGACGCCGAGATGGACAAGAAGTTCATCGCCGAGGCCACGGCAGCGGGTCTTGCGAACATCAAGGGGCATCGCAGCGTCGGCGGCATGCGCGCGAGCATCTACAACGCCATGCCCTACGAGGGTGTCCAGGCGCTCGTCGACTTCATGGAGAAATTCGAGCGCGAAAACGCCTGATCCGCATCGCGCAATAGAAAAAAGAAAAAGCCGGGGTGTCCGTGAAAATCGGACGCGCCGGCTTTCTTGTGAGGTGCCGTAGCTGCGTGTGGCTTGGACCCCGCGCTATTACCGCTAGATTTTTGCCATCTCTGCTTTGCAGTTCGAGTACCAGGAGCTCGGGTTCGACGTGCAGTAGGTTGCCGCGGCAGCGCGGGTGAGGTAGCCACCGTACATCGAGCTGCCGAGTGCGCCCACGACGGTGTTGATGCCGTCTTCCCATGAGGAGAATCTGCTCGAACCGTAGCCCCATGCGTTGTAGGAAGCAAAGCACGCGGCACCCTTACTGCTCTCCACGCACGAGATCGCCGGGGCCCAGCGGGGGTCGACGCCATTGTCCCAAGCGGCGGCAGCATAGTATTTTCCAGTGCCCGCGGTCGGGCTGCCGGAGAGGTAAGCGTTGATGCGCGGTGCCCACTTGTTCACGAAAGCGGTCTTGCTGGACGACCAGCCGACATTACTTGCGCTCGAGCTCGTGCTCGATTTGGATGAGGACTCTTCTTCCTCAGCTGCCTTGACCTCCTTTTTCGCGCTGGCCTTTTCCTCTTTGGTCTTGGCGGCCTTGAGCTTTGCCTGCGCGGCGGCCTTCTGGGCAGCTGCCTCTTCCTTTTGCTTCTGAATCGCCCGTTGCTGGGCTTCTTTGCGCGCCTGCTTTGCCTCCTGAAGGGCGGAGTAGGCGTTGCTCTGCTGCTGCTCGGCTTCCTGCTTGTCGCTCTCGAGTTTGCTCTTGGACTCCTTGTACTCGTTCTCCATCTTGATGGTCTTTTTAATCTCGGAGGTGTTGTACTCGATGATCCTGTTGTAGGAGTCAAGCGTCGCGAGCATCTCGGTGAGGCTGGAGGAGTTCAAGAGCATCATCACGACGCTGCTCGTATCGTACTGGTACTTGTAGAGGGCGCGGTAGCTCCTGTTGCTGCGCTTCTTCTGCGCGGGAAGCTTCTTTTCGAGCTTGGCGATCTTTTCGTTGAGCTCGGATATCTCGTTTTTCAGCTCCTGCGTGCGCGAGACAGCGCTGTTGTACGCTGCAGCGCTCTGCTTGACCTTTGACTCGAGCGCATCGAGGTCGTCATCGGCATAGGCACTCTGAATCCCCGAGCTCGTCTGGAGCCCGGAGGAGATGATGGCGGAGCTGGAGGGTCCAAGTGCATACACCAAGAGCAGCGACATCGTGATGGCTGCTGCTCTGTATATGAATTTCCTGAGCACGGTCATTCCTTTTGTTTATGCTTCGTTCGTAGAGCTTCATTTGTCTTGCACTAGGTCTGAAAACTTTAACGCAAATGGCCGATTGCTGCATCTCCGTCCACATTTGCTTCATGTTTTGCGCAACAGGTGCAGATGTACAACTCCGGTGACGCTACTGGGAGCTTATTCGATGAGTGGAGGGTCTATATAGAAGCGCATCTGTTCCTGGGCGTCGATAACCTTCTCGAGGTTGCCCCGATAATACTTGAGTCCATTCCTGATGGCGCGATGGTACGACCGTTCGGCTTCCTGGTAGAGGCTCAGGCACGTGAGTGGCAGGTCCGGGGATGTGTGGTCGTAAGTTTTCGAGCTTGATTCCCAGATAAGGTCGGCAAGCCGATGCAGGATGCTCGCGTGAATCTCGGGAGCATCCTGCTCATAGTCGAATGAATCAGACTGCATGAACTGAAGCGCCTTGTCATAGAGCGCAAACGCGATCTTTCGGTCCTTCTTCACGCCCTTGCCCCAGCGGTACATGTCCCCCAGCTTGTAATGTGCTTCGGGGATTTTCGAGCCGAGTGCGGCACGGTGGTAGCACTCGTAGGCCTTGCCGGGGTCAGGCTGACCGGTTCTTCCGTACTCATAGCAATAGCCGAGGTTGATGGTGGCCTGCAGATTCCCGAGTTGGTCACCCTTCTTGTACCACTGCATTGCTTCTTGATAATCGGGCTCTCTTTGAGTGGAGAAGGCACCTCCGTAGTTGAGGGACCCGAGCTGCAGGGCGGCTGCGCCCGCGTGTTCCGGGTCCAGCTGGTCGATGCAACACTTCAAGAACTCCTGGACAAACAGGGCAGTCGTCGGATCAGCCAGGTTTCCATCCGAGACGAGCTGCTGGCAAATCGAATTCAGCTTATCGAAGTCCTTTCCAAGCGAGTCGAGCTGCCCAGGATCGAGAATCGAGCCGTCATCGTTGCAAACGAGTTTACCGAGCGCCTTTTTCAGAAGGCTTGAAAGCTCGAATTGGGGTTTAGAATCGATGGGCGCACTTTGACCGGGCATTCCTATGAGTATCATGGCGTCCTCCTTCTTGCAGGCGCTTGCTCTCCTGACAAGCGGCTATTCAGTGTCGCGCCTTCCATGCTGGATGATAGCTTTTCGTTGGGACACGAAAATCCAAACGAATTCGATCCGGCCGCACGATGGCGCATCCACGAATTGGCAACGTGACATTTACGAGAAATCAGCTGCGCTCACCAAGTTGCTTTGCTACCCTCAACGTTGCACCTATTCAAAGGGGTTCAGAAGGAGGAAATACGGCACATGGGCGCGTTTTCGGACGAGGTTTTCGAAATCGTGTGCCAGATACCGCGCGGAAAGGTCGCGACCTATGGTTTGGTCGCGCGACTGATGGGCCGTCCGCGCTCTGCGCGCTACGTCGGATTTGCCCTGCGCTCGAATCCCCGCCCGGGCATCGACCCCGGCTCCATTCCCTGTCACAGGGTCGTCTTTCGCGATGGAAGCCTCTGCAAGGGCTTTGCCTTTGGAGGCCCCGATGTGCAGTATCGTCGGCTGAAGGCCGAGGGCGTGACGTTCGTGGAAGATGCGAAGGCCGCGGCAGACTCGGATGCGGGGGCGCTCTTCGTCGATGACGAGGGCGTCGCGCATTCGCTCGAGACGCTGCGCGTCGACATGAAGGCCTGTCTTTGGGACGGCTGTCCGCAGGAGTCGGACGGGCAGGGCGAGGGCTATCCAACGGAGCCTCCCGCTGATTTCGACTGGGCCTCTGAACTCGGGGAGCTGTGAAGAAGATGGGGCTGAGGGGGTAGCTTCGCGATGGATCCCGTGCTCTTTGCGCTCGTTCTCATTGCCGTCGGCGTGTTCATCGGCTTTTGCAGCGGCCTGCTCGGCATTGGCGGCGGCTCGCTCATGGTGCCGATCTTTCGGCTGTTCTTAGGGATCGATGCCTATGCCGCTACCGCAACTTCGCTTTTCACGATGGTGTTCACCTCGATTTCGGGCGCCGTATCGCACATCCAGCAAAAGACTTGCATCATACCCATCGGTATCGCCCTTGGCATCGGTGGATGCGTGACTTCTGCTCTCGGGGCCTACCTCGGCTCGATTTCGCCTTCCTGGGCGATCATGCTGGTGACGGCGCTCATCGTCGCCTACTCCGCGACCAACATGCTGCGCAAGGCGCTGAGCATGCCAAAGAACAAGTGGCGGCAAAAAGGCGGTGCTGAAAAGAGTCAAGCCAAAACGCAACAGAAGGGGGCGGGGGAAAGCGGCGAGAAGGCCGTCGTGCGCTCGCTTGCCGACGAGGCCTTCGAGGTCACTCCCAAACGCGTTGCAGGCGCGCTCTGCATCGGGCTTTTCGCCGGGCTCTGTGCGGGCTACGCGGGCATCGGCGGCGGCTTTATCATGGTGCCGCTCATGACGACGCTTCTGGCTGTCCCGATGTACAAGGCATCCGGCACCTCGACGATTGCCATCATCATCTTGTCCATCCCCGGCATCATCGAGCAGGCGATGCTCGGGCACGTCCTCTACATGGTCGGTATCTGCGTGGCAATCGGCTCGATTCCAGGCGCGGCCATCGGCGCGCGCTTCGTGAAGAAGATCCCCGAGCGACAGTTGCGCCTTATCTTCGCGTTCTTCCTCTTTGTTGCGGCAATCGCGCTCGTCATCAACGAGCTTCTCGAGAGCGGGCTGCTATAGAAGCGCACGGCAGGCATTCGCGGATACATTCTTAAAATTTTTTCAAATTGCTTAAAAACCCCACTCAGAGGCGTATACTTCTCGGCACTTGAAAACTGTAACTGCGAAGAAGGGGCCCAGTAGAGGCCAATCCGTTCCACAGAGAGCTGGGTAGTCGACGTGAGATCCCGGCAGCGGACGACTCGAAACGTCTCCCCTGAGCAGTTCGGCTCAACGTTTTCCTGCTCGATGCGGATGATCCCGCACGGGCAGCTGGCAAGTAGGCCGGACCGGTGGGAAATCCGTTAGTTTTCCGCGTGCAACCGCTGCTATTGCGGTCGGTTTTTGAGGACGCCCAAGGCGATGCCTCAACAACTTCTCCGGGTCTCTCCCGGGCGCGGCCTTTTCCACATGCTCCGGCGTGAAGAGAAAGGGAAGCGCGAAAAACATGCGAAGCGACCAGATCAGAAAGGGCCTCGAGCGAGCGCCGCACCGTTCCTTGCTCTATGCCGATGGCATGACCGACGAGGATCTCGAGAGCGACAAACCGCTCATCGCCATCATCTCGTCTCAGGCAGACATCATCCCCGGTCACAACCACCTCCAGCGCCTCGTCGACGACGTGAAGGCCGGCGTCTACATGGCCGGCGGCATCCCGATGCAGTTTGGGACCATCGGCGTGTGCGACGGCATCGCCATGAACCACGAGGGCATGAAGTACTCGCTGACCAGCCGCGAGGTCATCGCCGACTCCGTTGAGTGCGCTGTCAACGGCCACGCCTTCGACGGCGTCGTGCTGATCCCGGCCTGCGACAAGATCGTGCCCGGCATGATCATGGGCGCGCTGCGCTGCAACCTCCCGACCGTTCTCATCTCCGGCGGCCCGATGCTCGCCGGCCGCGACCACGACCGCGTGACCGAGACCGACCTCAACACGCTGTTCGATGCGGTGGGGCAGGTCACCCGCGGTGCGATGACGCGCGAGGAGTGCACCTGGTACGAGCATACGAGCTGCCCCACCTGCGGCAGCTGCTCGGGCATGTTCACCGCTAACTCCATCTGCTGCCTTTCCGAGGCGCTCGGCATCGCGCTGCCCGGCAACGGCACCATCCCGGCCGTTTACGCCGAGCGCGACCGACTCGCAAAACGCGCGGGCAAGAAGGTCGTCGAGCTCGTCAAGAAGGACCTCAAGATCCGCGACATCGTGACACCGGCCGCCATCCACAACGGCATGGCACTCGACATGGCCTTCGGCGGCAGCACCAACACGATGCTGCACCTGACCGCCATCGCCGCGACCGCCGGGCATCCCATCGACATGCACGACTGGGTCGATGTCTGCGAAAAGACGCCGAACCTCACGCGCATCGCGCCGGCAGGCCCGCTGCACATCGAGGACCTCAACGCCGTCGGTGGCGTGAGCGCCATCATGGGCGAGCTCGGCCGCATCGGCGCGCTCGATACCTCCGCCATCACCTGCCACGGCACGATGGAGGAGTGGCTTGCTCAGTGCCCGCCGGTCGACGGCGAGATCGTGCGCAGCAAGGAGAACGCCTACGACCAGCAGGGCGGCCTGAAGGTCATGTTCGGTAACCTCGCGCCCAACGGCGCCGTCGTCAAGCGCAGCGCCGTGGCGCCCGAGATGATGACGCATACCGGTCCTGCGCGCGTGTTCGACAACGAGCAGGACGCCTGCAAGGCGATCCTGGGTGGCGACATCGTCCCCGGCGACGTCATCGTTATCCGCTACGAGGGACCGTCCGGCGGCCCGGGCATGCGCGAGATGCTCTCGCCGACCGCCGATGTCGTCGGCATGGGGCTCTCCAAATCGGTCGCGCTCATCACTGACGGCCGCTTCTCCGGCGCATCCAAGGGCCCGTGCGTGGGCCATGTGAGCCCCGAGGCCGCTGCGGGCGGGCCGATCGCGCTCATCGAAGAAGGCGACACCATCACGGTCGACATCGCCGGTGGCGAGGTCAACCTGCATGTGGACGATGAAGAGCTCGCGCGCCGCCGTGCTGCGTGGAAGGCGCCCGAGCCCAAGTACAAGACCGGCGTGCTGGCGCGCTACGCCAAGCTCGTCGCTTCGGCAGACAAGGGGGCGATTCTCCAATGACAGCAGCTCCTCGCATGAACGGCGCGCAGTGCCTGATCAGGGCGCTCGAGGACGTGGGCGTCGACACCATCTTCGGTTATCCCGGAGGCCAGGCAATCGACATCTACAACGCGCTCTACGACAGCAAGAAGCTCAAGCACATTCTCGTGCGCCACGAACAGGGCGCCACGCACGCGGCCGACGGCTATGCCCGCGCGACGGGCAAGGTCGGCACGGTGCTCGTGACCTCCGGTCCCGGCGCCACCAACACGGTTACCGGCATCTCGACGGCCTACATGGACTCGGTGCCGATCGTGGTCATCACCGGCCAGGTCGCGACGAGCTCGCTGGGAAGCGATGCCTTCCAGGAGTCCGACATGACGGGCATCACGATGCCCATCGTCAAGCACAGCTACCTGGTCAAGGACCCGAAGGACCTGCCGCGGATCGTGGCCGAGGCCTACTACATCGCCTCGACGGGACGTCCCGGTCCGGTCGTCATCGATGTTCCCGGCAACATCTCCAAGGCGCAGAACGTGCCGTACAACTTCCCCACGGAGGTCAAGCTGCAGTCTTACAAGCCGACCTACCGCGGCAACAGCAAGCAGGTCAAGGCGGCGGTCCGCGCGCTGCTGAAAGCCAAGCGCCCCGTTGTCTACGCGGGTGGCGGCATCCTCTCGAGCGGCGCGTCCGATGAGCTGCTCGAGCTGATGGAGATGCTGCAGATACCCGCGGTCGTGAGCCTGATCGGCAAAAGCTGCATCCCCGAGGACGACCCGCTGTGCCTGGGCATGCCGGGCATGCACGGCTCCAAGGCGGCGAGCATGACGCTTCAGGAAAGCGACCTGATCTTTGCCATCGGTACCCGCTTTGCCGACCGCGTTACGGGACGCCTCGATGCGTTCGCGCCGCACGCCAAGGTTGTGCACGTCGACATCGACCCGGCGGAGATCGGCAAGAACCGCAACGCCGACATCCCGATCGTGGGCGATGCCAAGACGGTGCTCACCGCGCTCAACGAGGAGCTGAAGAAGCAGAAGGCCGAGCCCAACGACGCCGCATGGCTCGAGCAGGTCAAGGCCTGGCGCGCCGAAAGCCCGCTCTATTACGAGCCGAGCGACAAGGTCGTCAAGCCCGAGTACGTCATGCAGGTCCTCGACAAGCTCTGCGCGGACCGCGACACGATCTTCACCACCGAGGTCGGCCAGCACCAGATGTGGGCGGCGCAGTACCTGCACACCAAGCGCCCGCGTACCTTCCTCTCGAGCGGCGGCGCCGGCACGATGGGCTTTGGCTTCCCGGCCGCCATCGGCGCGCAGGAGGGCTGCCCCGACAGTCTCGTCATCTGCATCGCGGGCGATGGCTCGCTGCAGATGAACATCCAGGAGATGGCAACCGCGCACGAGCAGAACCTGCCGGTCAAGGTGCTGCTCCTCAACAACTCGACGCTCGGCATGGTGCACCAGTGGCAGGACCTGTTCTACAACAAGCGCTTCAGCCAGACGGTGTTCACGGGCAACCCCGACTTCGTCAAGCTCGCCGAGGCCTACTACTGGAAGGCGGCGCGCATCGACAAGCCCTCCGAGGTGGAGTCGGCGCTCAAGACCCTCATCGATTCCGAGGGGCCGGCGCTGCTCGAGGTCGACATCCCTGCCGAGGAGAACGTCTTTCCGATGATGCCGGCCGGAGGCAAGCTCTCCGGGCAGATCGGCGTCGTGCACCTCGACAAAGACGGCAACCCGATCGACAAGAAGGAGGCGTAGAAGATGTCACGTACGATTTCCGTTCTGGTCGATAACCAGCCCGGCGTGCTCGCCCGCGTGACGGGGCTCATCGCCCGCCGCGGTTTCAACATCGAGTCCCTCGCCGTGAGTCACACCGAGGACGCGACGCGCAGCCGCGTCACGGTCGTGGTCGATGCCGACGAGGTGGTCGTCGAGCAGGTCACCAAGCAGCTGCACAAGCTCATCAACGTCTACAAGGTCAACGACCTCACCGAGGTCGACCACATCGACCGCGAGCTGGTACTGTTCAAGGTCAACGCCGAGCCCGGCAAGCGCGCAGAGATCACCCAGCTCGCCTCGATCTTTCGCGCGCGCATCGTGGACGTGGCGCACAACAGCCTCACCATCGAGGCGACCGGCACCGACGACAAGCTCGCGGCAATGGAGGATCTCCTGCGCGGCTACGGCATAAAGGAGATCATTCGCAGCGGCAAGATCGCCATCTCGCGCGGGTCGGCGAGCAGCTGATCTGCCGGGGCGCTTGCCCGCATATGGCAATTCCGCGAATCATTGCGCCGCGTTCCGCCTGAACGGGGCGGCGTGGAGGAGCGTAGATATAAGTAGGTATCAAGGTGGAGAATAGATGCAGCGGCACGGTGCCGTGCTCCACCACGTGAGAAAGGATGTATCGGATTATGGCAGTGACGATCTACTACGAGGACGACTGCAAGCCTGAGGTGATCAAGAGCAAGAAGGTCGCCATCATCGGCTACGGCTCTCAGGGTCATGCCCATGCGCTCAACCTCAATGACAGTGGCGTCGACGTGCGCGTCGGTCTGCGCGAGGGCTCCAAGAGCTGGAAGAAGGCCGAGGACGCGGGCCTCAAGGTCATGACGACCGAGGAGGCAGCCGAGGAGGCCGACCTCATCATGATCCTCGTTCCCGACGAGCTGCAGGCTGAGACCTACGAGAAGCAGATTGCCCCGCACCTGAAGTCCGGCGACACGCTGGCGTTCGCCCACGGCTTCAACATCCACTACGGCTACATCAAGCCGCCCGAGGACGTCAACGTCATCATGGTCGCCCCCAAGGGCCCGGGTCACATCGTCCGCCGTCAGTACGAAGAGGGCTTCGGCGTGCCGGATCTGGCCTGCGTGCAGCAGGACGCCACGGGCGATGCGTGGGACATCGCGCTCGCCTACGCCTGGGCCATTGGCGGCGCCCGCTCCGGCATCATCAAGGCGACCTTTGCCGAGGAGACCGAAGAGGACCTCTTCGGTGAGCAGGCAGTTCTCTGCGGCGGTCTCGTCGAGCTGGTTAAGGCCGGCTTCGAGACGCTGGTCGACGCCGGTTATCCGCCCGAGCTGGCGTACTTCGAGTGCTATCACGAGATGAAGATGATCGTCGACCTCATGTACGAGAGCGGCATCCACTTCATGAACTACTCCATCTCCAACACCGCCGAGTACGGCGAGTACTACGCGGGCCCGAAGGTCATCAACGAGCAGTCCCGCGAGGCCATGAAGGAGATCCTGAAGCGCATCCAGGACGGCAGCTTTGCGCAGGAGTTCGTCGACGACTGCAAGAACGGCCACAAGAAGCTCCTCGAGCAGCGCGAGGCCATCAACAACCACGAGATCGAGAAGGTCGGTGCCAAGATCCGCGCCATGTTCCCGTGGATCAAGTCCGACGAAGAGGCCGACAAATAAGGCGGCCATCTCATAGGCTGAGCGCGCCTCTGTAGTGCGCGGCCGGTAAAGAGCGCCGGCGGGCAAACTGCCCGCCGGCGCTCTTCGTTTACGCAGCGACTTTCCCGACGTTGAGGGATGATCGAGGGTGCTTCGGGCAGCGTAATGTCACGTTCAGCAACTTTTGGCTCGCTGCTAAAGTACCCGCGCGGAAAATCTGCGAGTTTCTTTCGGTTTGGCACCGAATTGGCGGTCTCCAAGCACCCATGTACTCGGATTTCGAGCCAAAAGTTGCTGAACGTGACAGTGGCGCAGCTGCAATTTAGCTCCGCCGAGTTGCCCCAAGCGCTTCAAGTTTTGTAGCTATCGTCGTGGTAAAGATTGTCCGGTTTGAAACAACTTTCGTCTGACCTGCAGCTTTCGGAGAACTCTCGGGTTTTGTGTTGGATTGAAGGGGTGGTTTGCTCGGTGCCGAATGTTTTACTGTCAGCCCATGATATATGTTGGAGGCACATCAGCAGTAACGTTTTGGCAGGCACAGCAATCGCCACGTGCTGTCATGGACCGCAGCAGGCAGACGGGGATTATCTCGAAGTGCCCTCAGACATACAGCGAGCTGGAGGCGGTGACGGAGCTTTTCCCCAAATGGCTGTGGCGCAACCTCATAGTCTCGAATGCAGATGAACGTGTGGGAAGATGCAATGTCGTCTACACCATGCGGAGCCAGCCTTTGCCGGCGACTTCGTTTTTCGAAGTGGCGCCTGGACTCTGCGTCGCGTCACCGGAATTCGTGTACGTCCAGATGGCAAACAAGCTGGAGCTGCCCTTGCTCCTAAAGCTTGGGTTCGAGTTGTGCGGGACCTACTCTCCTCTCCTTGATGAAAACCTCAGACCGATCCAGCGCAACGAGCAACTGACAACGCCCGGAAGCATCAGTGCCTTTCTTGAGGAGGCCTCGTGGCTTCCCGGCGCCAAGAAGGCAAAGCTTGCGGCACAGTACCTGCTGGAGGGGTCTGCCTCCCCCAGAGAAACGGATATGGCAATACTTCTGTCGCTGCCGTACTGGCACGGTGGATATGGACTCGAGCCCCCGCACATGAACTACAGCATCGAGCTGGACAGCAGCGCGCGCACGCTGGCAGGTCAGTCTTGCGCAATTGCGGACCTGTGCTGGCCGGAGCACAAACTCGACGTCGAGTACGACAGTACTGAGTGGCACAGCTCTGTCCAGCAGATAGAACATGATAAATCGCGGGCGAATGCTCTAAGGCACATGGGGTACACGGTCGTGTTCGTAACAAATGGGCAGCTGTCGAACCGCCTCAAGTTCGAAGCGCTCGTCGACGACTTGGCAAAGCTGACCAAGAAACGAATGCGCCCACCGGCACGATCGTGTCTCGATAAGCGCACAGAGTTGTGGATGCTACTCAAGTCTTCCCAGCAATTTGAAATTTTTAGGACACGCCAATGCCTCTGGGATGTCTAGTCGTCTGGCAAGTCCGAGGACGGGAATCCCGAGACGCTGCGGCAACGCGACTCTCATTTCGTATAGGTGCTGCCCCATTTACTTTCTCTTGGCGTGTCACGTTCAGCAACTTTTGGCTAGAAATCCGAGTACATAGGTGCTCGGAGACCGCCAATTCGGTGCCAAACCGAAAGAAACTCGCAGATTTACCCCGCGGGCACTTTAGCAGCGAGCCAAAAGTTGCTGAACGTGACACTGCGTCTTCTGATATACGGCGCGGAGACTAGAAATCAGCCTTGCTTGGGTGCGATCCCTGCTTCTTGGAGTTCGCTAACTTCTGTGCCGGGACCAGTGCTGACGCCAAAGAGCTGCTGGTAGGTCTTTCGCTGGCGCGCATTCTGCTTTGCGTTGACGGGCTTGCGGCGCTTGCCGAGCTTGCGGGCGATGCGCTCGAAGCAGGCGCGGAGACTCTCGAAGTCCTCGATGTCGGAGCGCGAGAGCTCGATGAGCTCGTAGCCCGCTCCTGCGTACGCGCGCGACTTGCGTGCCAGGTACTCTGCCTGGAAGCTGCTCTCGTTGCCGTCGCGCGCGTCGTATTCGAGGGCCACGTGGATTTGCGGCCAGACGAGCGCGGGGCGCAGGTGCCGCGAGCCGACGAGGCGGGTGAATTCCTCGGGAATCTCCAGCGCCTGGTCGAGCAATGGAGCGGGAACGCCAATACCGCCCAGAGAGCGGGGAAGGTGCGCGAAGAGCGCAAGCGCCGTCTCGTCCGGTGACTTCGATCCTGCAATCAGCAGCTCGGCGATTTTCCTTGCGGGCTTCGCACCGGTCATGCCCGGTGCGTTGCCCGTGAACTGCGCGATCTTTTCGGGCGTGGCAACGGGTGG
>JBMNPN010000015.1:0-36107 GCA_050943615.1 Coriobacteriales bacterium | reverse complement strand
AGGACATCCTCCTCGAGGGGCTGCGCAAGCTCGAGTACCGCGGCTATGATTCTGCGGGCATCGCCGTTCCCCAAGACGGCGAGCTCAAGGTCGTGCGCCGCGCGGGAAAGATCGAGAAGCTTGCCTCGGCCCTCGAGAGCAGCACGCTTTCCGCGACGTGCGGCATCGGCCACACGCGCTGGGCGACCCACGGCGAGCCGAACGAGACCAATGCCCATCCCCAGGTGGACTGCTCGGGCAAGATCGCCGTCGTCCACAACGGCATCATCGAGAACTTCGTGCAGCTCAGAGACCAGCTCAAGTCCGAGGGGCACGTCTTCAAGAGCGAGACCGACACCGAGGTCGTCGCCCACCTGCTCGAGAAATACTATGCCGGTGATCTGCTCGAGGCCATGCGCAAGACGACGAAGCGCCTCCAGGGAGCCTATGGCCTTGCCGCCATCCACGTCGAGCACCCCGAAGAGATCGTCGTCACGCGCAAGGACAGCCCCATCGTCGTCGGCGCCGCAACGGGCGATGAGCCGTCGGCCCTCGTGGCAAGCGATGTCATCGCGCTGCTCGACTTCACTCGCGACGTCGTCTTTTTGGAAGACGGACAGTTCGCCGTTCTCAAGGCGGGGTCCGTCGACTTCTTCGATGGTGACGGCAAAAAGATCGAACCCGAGGTCACTCACGTCGACTGGGATGCCCAGAGTGCCGAGCGCGGCGGTTTCCCCGACTTCATGTTGAAGGAGATCTTCGAGCAGCCCCGTGCCGTGCGCGATACCATTTCCGGCGCCGTCAAGCACGGGCGCGTGCTCCTCGACGAGCTCAACCTGACCGACGACGACATCGACGCCATCGACAACGTCTACATCATCGGCTGCGGCACGAGCTACCATGCGGGCCTCGTTGCCCGCGAGCTCATCGAGCGCTGGGCGCGCATTCCCACGACCGTCGAGGTCGCAAGCGAGTTTCGCTACCGCAACCCCATTGTCAGTTCCTCCACGCTGGTCATCGCCGTCTCGCAGTCAGGCGAGACGGCCGACACGCTGGCGGCCGTGCGCTTGGCCCGCTCCATGGGCGCGCGCGTCTTTGCCGTCACCAACTGCGTGGGAAGCCGGATCACGCGCGAATCCGACGGCACGCTCTACGTCAAGGCGAACATGGAGATCTCGGTTGCCGCGACCAAGTCGTTTCTGGCGCAGATCGCCTGCTTGGCGCTCATTGCAATGTTCCTCGGCCAGAAGCGCGGACGCCTGACGACGCGCCAGGTGAACTCGCTTTACTACGAGCTGCGCGAGACCCCTTCGCAGATCGAGGACATCCTGCAGGACACCGATGTCATCCAGCAGGCAGCCAAGATGATTGCCAAGGCGCACTCGGTCATGTACGTTGGGCGCGGCATCGGCTCGACGATCTGCAACGAGGGCGCGCTCAAGCTCAAGGAGATCAGCTACCTGCACGCCGAGGCCTATCCGGCAGGCGAGCTCAAGCACGGCCCGATTGCGCTGCTCGACGAGACGGTCCCGGTAGTTGCCGTCATCACTGATTCCCCGACGCGCGCGCAGACGCTCTCCAACGTGCGCGAGGTGCTCGCCCGCGGCTCGCATGTGGTCGCCGTGGCAACCGAAGGCGACAAGGAGGTCGCGGAGATCGCCGACTACGTCTTCTACATCCCGCCCGTGCGCGACTGGTGCTCGGCCATCACGGCAAGCGTGCCATTGCAACTGCTCGCCCGCTATGTGGCACTCGAGCGCGGATGCGACGTCGACCATCCCCGAAACCTCGCCAAATCGGTCACGGTGGAGTAGCCATGCCCGAGGACCTCTCACAGGAAAACGATTCCCAGGGACAGGACCTGCAGGAAGAGACGAAGGTGCCGGAAACGGGACTGGGCGTCGATATCGTCGAGGTCGCGCGCATGGAGAAGATCCTCCAGCGCTCCCCGCATTTTTCCCAGCGCAACTTTTCCGACCAGGAGCGCGCCTACTGCGAGGCGCACCATCGGCCGGCTGTCCACTATGCGACGCACTTTGCCGCAAAGGAGGCCGTGCTCAAGGCGCTCGGGACGGGCTTTTCGAGGGGCATCGGACCGACTGATGTGGAGGTGCGCCATCTCGAAACGGGCCGTCCCATTGCCGTGCTCCACGGACGCGCCAAGGAGGTGGCGGCCGAAAACGGCGTCACCGAGATCGCCATCAGCCTGAGCAGGACCAACGAGACGGCAATCGCCAATGCCGTGGCGCTCACCGAGGCGAGCAGACCCCGTAGCGAAGAGAAGGTCACGCCCCAGCAGAAGCTGGCGCAGCGCTTCAAGGACCTGCGCGGCATGCTCGACGAGATGCCGGAAAGCCCGCAGGATAGCGCTGCCCCTTCAGAAGAGGAGACCCGAGCGTCCGAGGAAGAGAGACGATGAGCGAGGACACGCGGAAACTGGACTTCAACGAATACGCGGTCATGCTCCCCGCGCTGGCGCCCGATGCCAACAAGTATTCGCGTGGCACGGTCGCCGTCGTCGGCGGAAGCGCCGCCTACCCGGCTGCCCCCATCATGGCCGCGCTTGCCGCGGCCCGCACGGGTGCCGGTTATACGCGGCTCGTCTGCCCTGAGGGGGCGGGCCCTGCGGCGCGTGCGCACCTGCTCTCCATCCCGGTGACGGCCTGCCCGCAGGACGAGTACGGTGCATTTTCCACCGCATCGGTATCAGCGGCCGTCGCGGCGTGTTCCAAGAGCAAGGTCATCGTCGTCGGTCCCGGCATGGGCGCGGGACAGGCGCAGGCGCGCTTTCTCACGGGGTTTCTCTCGGCGCTTGCCACTAGGGAGGCGCGCACGCTCGTGCTGGATGCCGATGCGCTCAACCTGATCGCACGCGATGACGAGATGCTCGCACGCGTCGCCGGCTTCCCCAAGATCATGACCCCGCACGAGGGGGAGGCCGCCCGCCTGCTCGGACGCAAGGTCGCAGACCGCCTGTCCGATGCGCGCGAGCTGGCGCGCCGCTTTTCTGCAACGGTCGTGTTGAAGGGTCCGCGGACGCTCACGGTGACACCCGAAGGGCGAGCAATCGAAAACGAGAACGCCGGCCCCGAACTTGCCAAGGCGGGGACGGGGGACGTGCTCTCGGGCATTATCGGCGCGCTTGCCGCCCAGGGCAGTACTCCTGCCGATGCGGCCGCGCTCGGGGTGTACGTGCACGGCAGCGCAGGCGAGCTTGCCGCTGCCAGGCGGGGTGCCTATGCGGTGCTTCCCGAGGATATAATCGATGACATCGGTATCGCATTACGAGATTTGGGAGCGTGACGAGGTCAAGTGAGCTCTGATGAGGTCAACTACTTCAGTGCCAATCCGAACATTTCGGGGGCCTTCGAGAAGCTGAATGAAAAAGACAACGAGGAGCGTCTCCAGGATTCGTCTCCTGATGATATCCAGATTCCAGCAGGTTTCGAAGACGGGGTGCCGCGCTCATACGAGCTCGACGAGCTGCCGCGCGATGCCTGGGTCGAGATCGACCTCGATGCCATCGCGCACAACGTCCGCATCGCGCGCCGCCACCTCGGACCCTCGCGTCACCTTATGGCCGTCGTCAAGGCCGATGGCTATGGGCATGGTGCCATCCCGGTCGCCAAGACGGCGCTTGCCAACGGCGCCGACCACCTGGCCGTCTCGACGGTCGAGGAGGGCGTCGAGCTCAGGCAGGCCGGCATCGAGGCGCCGATCCTCATCCTCTCCCAGCCGCCGATAAGCGCGATCCCGCTTCTCCTGCATTTCAACATCATGCCGACGGTCACCACGAGCGAGTTCGCGCTTGCCCTGGGCGAGGCGGCAGACCGGCAGGGAATGGTGGCAAAGTACCACCTTGCCCTCGACACGGGCATGAACCGCATCGGCGTTTTCTACCTCGATGCCGTCGACTTCCTGCAGTCGATCAACTTCCACCGCGGAATCATGCTGGCGGGCACGTTCACGCACTTTGCCACGGCCGACGAGGGGAGCGACTGGGACTTCAAGATCCAGCTCGAGCGTTTCCAGGAGGCCATTCAGATGATGCGCAATGCGCGCATCGACCCCGGCATCGTCCACTGCGCGAATTCCGCCTCCATCGAGCGCTATCCGGAATCCTACTTTGACATGGGGCGCGTCGGCATCACGATGTACGGCCTGGCGCCGAGTCCCTACCTGCGCGAAAACGAGCGCCTCATCCCGGCGATGTCGGTCAAGGCGCGCGTCACCTACGTCAAGGAACCGCAGATGGGCGAGGGTGTGAGCTACGGCTTCAAGTACCGCGTGGCAAAGCCGGTCCAGATCGCGACGGTCCCGCTGGGCTATGCCGATGGCGTGCGCCGCAACCTCTCCGGGCGCATGAAGGTGCTCTGCCATGGCTATCCATGCCTGCAGGTGGGAAGCATCTGCATGGACCAGATGATGATCGAGATCCCCACGCGCGATTTCTGGCGCTTTGGGCAAGAGGGCGTGCAGATCGGAGACGAGGTCGTCATCATCGGCCACCAGGGCAACCTCGAGGTCACGGCCGACATGATGGCCGACGAGATCGGCACCATCAACTACGAGATTGTCTGCGGCTTCGGCATGCGCCTGCCGCGCGTCTACGTGCATTCGAACGAGTGATGCGCATGCAGTACGACGGTTCCATACAAAGCCCGCTTCTGGGCATCGAGAAGGGCAGCGGCCTCTCTCTCGAGGAGGCGCTCGATGGCGTCTTCACCTGTCGTCGCTGCCGCCTTTCCACCACGCGCACGAACGTCGTTCCCGGCGAAGGAAAGACCCATGCGCGCGTGATGCTCATCGGAGAGGCGCCGGGAAAGAACGAGGATTTGCAGGGACGCCCCTTTGTCGGCGCGGCAGGAAAGCTTCTCGACCAGCTGCTCGTCGATTCGGGGCTCACGCGCTCCGATATCTACATCGCCAACATCCTGAAGTGTCGCCCGCCCAAGAACCGCGATCCGCGCCCCGAGGAAATCGAGACCTGCACGCCCTGGCTGGTTGCGCAGATCGAATCGGTTTTCCCGCATGTCATCGTCACGATGGGAAACTTCTCCACGCGCTTCATCCTCGGCACGACGCGCGGCATAAGCTCGCTGCGCGGGACGGTGCACCAGGTCGGTCCGTTTTCCGTGGTGCCGACGTTTCATCCGGCAGCGGCGATCTACGACCGGAACAAGGTGCCCGTCCTCCAACGGGACTTTGCCCGTATCGCCGAGCTCATCAAGATGCAGCAGGAGCATGATGCCAGGAAGGCCGATGCGCCCGAGGAAGCGGAAGCGCCGGCGGAAACCGCAGGTGACGGGCAATCGGGGTCCGATGAGGGCGAGCAGATGCAGTGGAACTTCGGCATCTCTTAACAGGCTTCGACGATTTTTCCTGTTCGCTTCTTGCATGTACGAAAAGAGACGATATGCACGCGTTTTCGAGCACATCCGTTGAGCAGACCCAGGATATCGGGCGCGCCCTTGCCGGGCTCGTGAAACCCGATGACGTCATCGTGCTCGATGGCGACCTGGGGGCGGGAAAGACGCAGTTTTCGAAGGGGCTTGCCAAAGGGCTCGGCGTGACCGACGAGGTCACGAGCCCGACCTTCAACATCCTGCTCGAGTACGAGGGAGACGAGCTTGCCCTCTTCCACTTCGACCTCTACCGTCTCGACACGCAAGAAGAGCTCGATGACATCGATTTCTACGGCGTTCTCGAAAGCGACGGCGTAAGCTTGGTGGAATGGGGCGGCAAATTTGCCGAGGCGCTTCCCGAAGAGCGTCTGGACGTGTTCATTCGCATGGAAGAGGATGGGGACCGCTCCATCCAGGTCGAGGGCATCGGTGCGCGCGGACGCGAGCTCGAGGACGGTCTTGCTCGGGCGCTATCCGCGCTCTAACAGGCAAAAGGCACGTGAAAAACTTGGTATTGTTGCCAAATTGATTTCTCGCCTACAGGTTATTATAAGGAAAACACGGTAGGATAAGCGCACTATGCCACAGACAGATCCCTACAGAGTACTCGGCTTGAGCCCTGGCGCTTCCAAGGAGGAAGTGAGCAAGGCCTATCGCAAGCTGGCCAAAAAGTACCATCCGGACCTGAACCCCGGTGACGAGCAGGCCGCAAAGAAGATGGCGGAAGTGAATGCCGCCTACGACTCGATCATGAATGGTACGCCGTACGGGCCGCGGGCGAGCCAGGCTCCGAACGCGGGCCGCACGAGCTATGGCAGCAGCGGACGGCGCACGACGAGCGGCTATGGTGGCTACGGGAGCTACGGCAACGGGAGCTACGGCAACGGCCAGCAGCAGTACTACGACCCATTCGAGGACATGTTCCGCTCCTGGCAGCAGGCGGCAGGCGATTACCAGCAGCAGTACCAGCAGCAATACCAGCAGCAGAAGCGCTACGAGCAGGAACGCCGCGACTATGCACGCGAGCAGGCAAGCGGTTGCGCGCGCTGGGTTCTCGCCCTGATCATCATCAATGTCATTCTGAACTTCGCGCTGTTCGGCGGGTGCTCCTATCTCACGCAGCCCTTCGAGTACTCGAGCGACGACTCGACGTACACGAGTCCCTACGATGACACGAGCGCGGACAGCAGCGCGACAGATTCCTCTACGGACACCTACGATTATTCCTACAATTCTGGGAATTCGGGTCTGACGAATTCGTACCAGCGCACGGCATACGAAGAATCGGCGGATTCGACTTCGTCTGGTTTGGATGAAGAGCAGGGCACATCGACGGTAACGGTCTCGAGCTAGACTTCCCTCCCGTATGCCGACAGGCGTTTTGCCGCGTGCGATTTCGCAGTATTGTCACAGATGAATTACAATATCCGCACAATCTACCCGCACCACACGCGCCCGGCAGGAGAATCCGAACATGCCAGAAACGAAGCTTCGACCCGAACAGGAAAGCAACAATTCCCACACCGTCGCGCTCGTCGTCATCATCATCGTTGCCGTCGCCTTGATCTTCGGAGTCGGCTCCTACCTGTTCACCAGGTTCTTCACCGGGCATGTCAAGCAGGCATCCGAGTACGAGACGACGACCCTCGTCGCAGAGAGCTATTCGCCGACCGTCCAGGTCTCGGGCACGGTCGAGGCGGGAAAATCGTTTTCCGTCTCTCCCGAGGTGAGCGGCACGGTCAAGGCGGTCAAGGTGGAAGAGGGCGATAAGGTCGTGAAGGGTCAGGTCCTCATGACCCTCAAGAACGACTCGATTGTGGATGCCAAGAATTCTGCTCGTTCATCCTACGAGAAGGCGCAGAACACGCTCGAAAAGGCCGAGAACACCTATGACTCGGCAAAGAGCACCTACGATAACCTGAGCTCCCAGCTCTCCGCCCTCAAGAAGGCGCGGCAGAAGATTCTCGACGAGGACGCGAATGCCGACGTGAGCTCCTACGATGATTACATCACCAAGTACGAGAACGACACTGCCACCGCAAAGAGCAACCTCAGCACTGCCGAGGGTTCTCTCGAGACGGCGCGCAGCAACGCCGAGGACCTCAAGAGCAGCTACGAGACCGCGCTCAAGGAGTACAAGAAGCTCACCGTCACAGCCGGCATGGCGGGCACCATCGCCAACCTCAAGGCAAAGCCCGGCATCTCCACCACGACGCTCAACAAGGACGGCGCCGCGATGGAGATCGTCGATTTGAGCACTCTGCGTGCCGTGGTCGACGTCCCCGAAAGCTCGGTTTCCGATGTGCTGGAGGGGAACGCGGCCACCGTCACGAGCTCGACGAACTCCAACGCATCGACGGGCGCCACCGTCTCGAGCATCGGCAGCATCACCAACGGCAACAAGACCGATTCCGGGGAAAGCTGCTACACCGTCAAGCTCTCCTTGAAATCTACCAAGAAGATCAAGTACGGCATGTCCGTCGAGGCCACGATCCAGCTCAGGGAATATCAGAGCGCCTACCATGTCCCCTCTACTGCCGTTTCCGAATCGAACGGAAGCTACTATGTGCGGGTGCTCTACGATGACAACACGGTCGAATCCCGCGAGATTACCGTTCTGGGAACCGATGACGAGGGCAATACCGTCATCACCGGCAACTATGTGAGCGCGGGCGTGAAGATCCTTACCAACTACGACGAATAGGTCCTGTCATTTATGCATGTTCTCGCATTCGACACGGCGAGCTCAGAGCTCGCTTTGGCATTCGCTGCGCTCGAGAATGGGCGCATTACCGCTATCGAGAGCCACGACGAGCCGGCTCCGCGCAAGGCGAACCAGGCGCTGCTGCCCCGAGCTGAAGAGCTGCTCTCGCAAGCTGGAGCACAGCCTCACGACATCGATGTGGTCGTGGTGGGACGTGGCCCGGGGTCGTTTACCGGCGTGCGCATCGGCGTTGCAACTGCCAAGGGAATAGCCTGCGGACTCGGGGTCGCGCTGCACGGCGTATCGACGCTCGACGCCGTTGCCTGGCATGCCTGGCGTGGCGGCGTTCGCGGCGCGGTCGGCGTCGTGGAAGACGCGATGCGAAAGGAAATCTATCCCGTCCGCTACCTGCTCGACGATGAGGGCGTGAGGCGTCTCGAGCGCGACCGGGTGGCAAAACCCGCCGATGTCGCCGAGGCGTGGACTGCCGCCGGAGAGCGGCTCACCCTTGTGGGCGACGGGCTCAAAAAACATGCGGAGTGCTTTGAGAGCGAGCTATTCTCGATTGCAGACGAGGAGCTCTGGACGCCCGATGGGCGGGGGCTCGTCGAGGCCTATCTTGCCGCGCAGGCAATCGGAGGCCTCGATTCTGGCGCTCCCGAGGACCTGCTGCCGGTATACACGCGCCTTTCCGATGCCGAGGAAAACGAACGCGCCCGTCTCGGGCTCACAACAGAGCAGCTCGCCAAGAGCGGCGTTGCCGAGCAGCGTGCAGCCGGTGGCCTGTTCCTGCACCCGATGTCGATCAACGACGTTCCCGAGGTGGCCGAACTGCAACAGCGCGCCCTGCCCGAGGATGCCTGGAACGAGGGCAAGCTCTTCGACGAGATCGGACGCTACGACCGCAGCTGGTGGGTCGCACGAAAGGACGGCGCCTGCGTCGGATGCGCAGGCGGGCAGGTGGTCGATGGCGAGCTGTGTATCCTGATCGTCTGCGTGGACCCGGCCGAGCGCCGGCAGGGTATTGCGACCCGCTTGCTCGAACGCGTTGCCACCGATGCCCGTGCACTCGCGGCAGAGACCATCACGCTCGAGGTACGCACGGACAACATAGGCGCTCAGGCGCTCTACCATCGCCTCGGGCTTTCCGATGTCGGCGTGCGGCCGCACTACTACAAAGGGCGCGACGATGCCCTCATCATGCGCGGCGCGCTCCCGCTTGCCATCGACGCAAAGACGGGGGCAGGTGGCATACGCGTGACGCATCCCGACACGCCTGTGGGCGCGTCCAGCGCATCCGAGCATCCGGGGCCGCTGATCCTTGCCATCGAGAGCTCGTGCGACGAGACGGCGGCATCCATCATCGACGGGAAACGTTCGGTGCTCTCCGACGTCATCGCAAGCCAGATCGATTTCCACGCCCGCTTTGGCGGCGTCGTTCCCGAGATTGCCTCCCGAAAGCACATCGAGGCAATCGTTCCCACGGTCATGTGCACGCTCGAGGACGCCGGCGTCTCGTGGAGGGACCTCTCGGCTATCGCGGTCACGCAGGGCCCCGGCCTGGTGGGTGCGCTCGTGGTGGGGCTTGCCTTTGCCAAGGGCGCCGCGTTTGCCACGGGCCTGCCGCTCATCTGCGTGAACCACCTCGAAGGGCACCTCTATGCCAACCGCTACGTCGACCCGGGCATCCAGCCGCCGTTCGTGGCGCTGCTCGTGAGCGGAGGGCACACCATGCTCGTGCACGTCAGGGACTGGGGCTCCTACGAGGTCTTGGGCTCGACGCTCGACGATGCGGTGGGGGAGGCCTTCGACAAGGTCGCCAAGGCCCTTGGCCTGGGATATCCCGGCGGTCCCATCATCAGCCGCTATGCCGCAAGTGGCGACCCCAAGGCAATCCGCTTTCCCCGCGCGATGATGAACAGCGGCGACTACAAGTTCTCGCTTTCCGGTCTCAAGACCGCGGTCATCACCTACATCAAGCAGCAAAACGATGCGGGCATGACGGTCGACATCCCCGATCTGGCAGCGAGCTTTCAGGCGGCAGTGGTCGATGTGCTCGTGGCAAAATCGCTTGCCGCCTGCGAGCAGACGGGCGCGCGCACGCTGTGCATCGGCGGTGGCGTTGCGGCAAACCCGGCACTGCGCTCCTCCCTTTCCGACAAGCTGGGAAGAGAGGGCATCAAGGTCGTGATGCCGGAGCTCGCCGACTGCACCGACAACGCCTCGATGATCGCGAGCGTGGCACTGGACCTGTACCGGGAAGGGGAGTTCTCCGAGCTCGATGCCGACCCGCTAGCCCATATGCCCCTGCGCGACGAGGGCTAGACGGTATCTCTTCTCGTCCGTAACGGGACCGTCACAGCTTCGCAAATTCATACACATGTATGAATTTGCGTGCTAGTGTCCTATTATTTTGATTTGATTCGCGCATAAAATCTAAGTGTTATCGTTATAGATAACTTTCTTACGGAAAGTAAACAAAGCTCTTATTGCAGGCACAGGAAACTTTTAAAGCACTACTATTCCTAGCGTCATCAACCAAGGAACGAAGCGCGTGGGGACTTGACTCGGACACGCGCGCTACATGGAAAAAGGAGGCTCTTCGATGAATTTGAAGCCACTCGGCGACCGCGTAATCATCAAGCAGGCAGAGGCTGAGGAAAAGACCGCTTCTGGCATCATCCTCACGACCAAGGATCAGGAAAAGCCGCAGCGCGGCGAGGTTCTCGCCGTGGGCGAGGGCAAGTACGTTGACGGCAAGCTCGTTCCCGTTCCGGTCAAGGTCGGCGACACGGTCATCTATGGCAAGTACGGTGGACAGGAGATCACGGTCGACGGCGAGGACTACGTCATCCTCCGTTCCGACGACCTGTATGCCGTTGTCGAATAGCGTCTCATCCGTTCATTTGATTTTTGAAAGGAAAGGTAAAGATACATGGCTGCTAAGAACATCACGTTTGACGAAGAGGCCCGCAACGCCCTCGTCGCTGGCGCATCCAAGCTTTCCGATGCCGTCAAGGTAACGCTTGGCCCCAAGGGCCGCTATGTTGCCTGCGAGCGCAGCTTCGGCGCCCCGCTCATCACCAACGACGGCGTGACCGTCGCCAAGGAGATCGAGCTCGAGGACAAGGTCGAGAACATGGGCGCGCAGCTCATCCGCGAGGCCGCCGTCAAGACCAACGACGTCGCCGGCGATGGCACCACGACCGCGACCCTGCTGGCCGATGTCATGATCAAGGACGGTCTCAAGAACGTGACCGCAGGCGCCAACCCGCTTGCCATCCGTTCCGGCATGAACAAGGCCGTTGAGGCCCTGATCGAGAAGGTCAAGAAGAACTCCAAGGAAGTCAAGACCTTCGATGACATCAAGAACGTCGGCACCATCTCCGCCGGCCAGGCCGAGATCGGCGAGAAAATCGCCGATGCCATGGAGCGCGTCGGCCGCGACGGCGTCATCACGGTCGAGGATTCCAACACCTTCGGCATCGACATCGACGTCGTCGAGGGCATGGAGTTCGACAAAGGCTATCTGAGCCCCTACATGGTCACCGACAACGAGACCATGCGCGTCGATATGCAGAACCCCTACATCCTGATCACCGACCAGAAGATCAGCTCCATCCAGGACATCCTGCCGCTGCTCGAGTCGGTCATGCAGGCGAACAAGCCGCTGCTCATCATCGCCGAGGACGTCGAGTCCGAGGCGCTGGCCACGCTGGTCCTCAACAAGCTGCGCGGCACGCTCAACGTCTGCGCCGTCAAGGCCCCGGGCTTCGGCGACCGCCGCAAGCGCATGCTGGAGGACATCGCCATCGTCACCGGCGGCCAGGCCATCATGGAAGAGCTCGGCCTGCAGATCTCCGATGCCACCATCGACATGCTCGGCACCGCCAAGAGCGTCAAGGTCACCAAGGACTCCACCACGATTGTCGATGGCGCCGGCAAGAAGGCCGAAATCAACGAACGTATCGACAGCATCGAAAAGCAGATCAAGGACACCGACTCCGACTTCGACCGCGAGAAGCTGCAGGAGCGCAAGGCCAAGCTGGCCGGCGGCGTTGCCGTCATCAAGGTCGGCGCTGCTACCGAGGCCGAGCTCAAGGAGACCAAGTCCCGTATCGATGATGCGCTGCAGGCCACGCATGCCGCTGTCGAGGAGGGCATCGTCGCCGGCGGCGGTGTCGCGCTCGTCGATGCCATGAGCGCGCTCGACGACATCGAGACCGACGACCCGGACGAGAAGGCCGGTATCGCAATCGTTCGCAAGGCCTGCGAGGCTCCGCTGCGCGCTATCGCCGAGAACTCCGGCTTCGAGGGTTCTGTCGTTGCCGACAAGGTCAAGAACTCCAAGGTCGGCTTTGGCCTGAACGCCGCGACCGGCGAGTACGGCGATATGGTCGATATGGGCGTCATCGACCCGGTCAAGGTCGTTCGCTCCGCGCTGCAGAACGCGACCTCCGTTGCCACGATGCTGCTCATCACCGCGGCGACCATCTCCGATGTGCCCGATGACGGCGCTGACGCTGCTGCTGCGGCGGCTGCTGCCGGCGGCATGCAGGGCGGCATGATGTAGTCCTTTTCCCGATTTTCGGGGAAGCTGCACAAAGCATTCGCTACGAGGGCCCCTCCCGTACCTACGTGGGAGGGGCCCTTTCTTTACATTTGTATTTTCTATGTCGTATAGATGGCTTGTGGAAGCATAATATATAGTGTGCATATGGGAGTTGCCGGGCATGAGGGAATGCGCGGCACGTGTTTTCGGGAAGCTCGGGGTACAAGTACGGACGGGCTAGAAAGATGAGCTTTCCTCTACGTGGGCGGCGCGCCCTGACAGCGGTTGCCGCCGGTGTGCTCGTGGTTGCGGGCACGTCTGTGGCGCTCGGCGCCTTCTCTGCCGGCGATGCGGCACCTCAGCTAACTGATAGCACGACGGACGACACGGGGCTTTCGACCTCGGCAGATACTTCGAGCGCATCGAACAACAGAACATCGCAAGTCTCTTCCACATCGAACGAATCGCAGACGAGTTCTAAGAAATCGGGGTCGTCCTCGGATGATTCCGATGAGGCCTATCGTACGGGCGAACTCGTGGTCACCTTGTCAGACAAGGCGCAAGGTTCGTCCAATTCCTACAAGCAGATTGCCGCGCGGCTTGCGCGTGCGGGCTATTCCGTCAGCTCGGTCATCGCCGAGGCGGACGATTCCCACGGCACCATCGTGAAGCTCAGCTACGATGGGGGCGAAGATGCCGAAAACGCCGCGGAGAACGTCGAGCGGGTGAAGGGCGTCTCGAGCGCTCAGCCTAATTACGTCTACAAGCTCACGGACTCCGAGACGTCCACTGGCACGACCGAAGCCAGCTCCTCGTCGGACTCGAGCGGCACGTCGCTGCAGACGCTCGCGACGGTGAACGACCCCTATGCGACAGCTTCCACATACAGCTCGTCGACTCTCAACCAGTACTACCTCTACGGCACGAGCTCGAGCGGGTCGGAAGGCTCCTCGTTCACCGATGCCTGGGACACGGCAAAAAGCAATCAGACGGTGACCGTCGCCGTGCTCGACACGGGGGGTCTATCTGGACCATCCCGATCTCGAGGACAACCTCAACACCGATCTTGCCTATGACGCCTACAACAAGACGTCCCTTGTTTCAGAAGTCGACAGCAGCTTCTGCGGTGACCGGGTCGGGCACGGCACGCACGTCGCCGGCATCATCGCGGCGGAAGCGAACAATGGCGAGGGTATCGCCGGAACGAGCTACAATGCCGAGGTCCTTCCCATCAAGGTCTTCGATGATTCGAGTGACGATACCTCGACGACCACGGAGGTGCTCGTCCGAGCATACGAGTACCTCGAAGACTGCATTGACAGCGGAGAGCTTACCGACCTGCACGTCATCAACATGAGCCTGGGTGGATACGGGGAGAGCGAGGGCGACCAAGAGCTCGAGAGCGCAATCGAGACGCTCTATGATGATTATGACGTCGTCACGGTGTGCGCCGGCGGCAATGGCGATGACTACGGAAATCCAATCACCAGCTATTCGTATCCAGCAGATTTCGATGTATGCCTGTCGGTGACGGCGCTCAATCCCGACGGAACGAACGCGACCTGGTCGGATTTCAATGACAAGAAGGACATCTCCGCTCCAGGCGTCAACATCTGGTCGACCTGGATCTCCGATAGCTCAAGCAACGTGAAGGAAGTCGATAGCGCCTACTATGCCTGCGAAGACGGTACTTCTATGGCCTCTCCCGTCGTCGCGGGCGCCGTGGCGCTCTGCTTTGCCGCAGACCCAGACGCGACGGCCGACGAGGTGGTCGCGGCAATCAAGGACACGGCAGACGAAGTAGACGACAGCAGCGACAGCTACAGCCGCAACAGCACGGGCGTGACCTATCGCTACTGGGGCGGCTCTGTGACGGTCGTGTCGGGTAGCGCCGGCGCGTTGAACGCTGCGGAGGCCGTGGCAGAGATCACGGGAACGACGTTGACGACGACCAGCACGTCTACGGCCGGCGCAACAACGGACACGAGTGCATCCTCGTCTTCGGTTTCGGTAGGTAAATCCTATACGGCGGGCACGGGTGCCAAGAAGGCATCCTACCTGGTCAAGAAGAAGGCGACGTCGAAGAGCGCGGGCAAGGTCTACTACCGAAGGTCTCTCGTATCGAAAAAGGCAAAGAAGGCGACGGTTCCCGCAAAGGTCAAGATCAAGGGCAAGACCTATAAGGTCGTCGGCATCTCGAAGAAGGCTTTCTCCAAGCGCAAGAAGCTGAGGACCATCACGGTGAAATCCCCGTACCTCACCAACAAGAAGGCGGTCAAGGGCAGCCTCAAGGGCTCGAAGATCAGGACGGTGAAGGTCTCGGTGACGGGCAAGGCAAAGCGCGCGAAGGTACGTGCCGCTTTCAAGAAGAAGGCATGGGTCGGGCGCAAGGTGCGGGTGAAGTAGCGCATGCACGGTTTCTCGGCATGACGGCAAGGCTTCTGTAGATTTCCCCGCATTTCTTCTTGTCATCATCCGAATTTCTGTTAGTATTACGTTCGCTGTCAAGCACTGGGGTGTTAGCTCAGCTGGTTAGAGCGCCGGCCTGTCACGCCGGAGGTCGTGGGTTCGAGTCCCATACATCCCGCCATTCAACAGCCAAAGGCCGAGGGCACAATTGCTCTTGGCCTTTTTGTTTTTCATCAGACAATTCGTTGCAGCGCTCCACGGGGCGGCGGGGTCCCTTTCGGCTCATGCTCCGCACCCGATTGCGAAAGCCCCGCCCGCTGCTGCGGAACTCGCGCACTTCGTGCGCTCAAACAGTCCTCGCAAACCCGCGGGCGGGGCTTTCGCAATCTGCTCCGCAAAGTCGCCGAAAGGGACCCCGCCGCCCCGTGGAGCGCTAGTACGCTTTCAGAACTTAGCTTGACTCTGAGAGGCGGCTTTCGACCAGGCTGATGACTTCTTGCTTGGAGTGCACGCCGAGTTTTGCGTAGATATTCTTGGTGTGATAGTTCACCGTCCCGGGGGCAATGTAGAGGATGCTCTGAATTTTTGCAGAGGTGTACCCTCGTGCGAGGAGCTCGAGCACATCGATTTCACGACGCGAAAGTGAATACTTTGCGGCAATGGAACGACAACACGCATCGAATCTCTCATTGTGGGTCAAAGGACCTGTGCCCATGGCTTCTTGCTTTTCCTTGTCTGAGGAGGACGCGTCAACGGCTTGCGAAGCGGAGTTGCTGCGCTGAATGGAGCCCTGCTCGTTTTCTGACAGAATCTTAGCTCGGGCAGCACGTTCTTCAGCTGTGAGGTCTTCCGGATCCTTTTTCTGCACTTTCACCAGTGCGACAGTAAGTCCGATGACCGCAATCTCGAGAGCGATCATGACGGCCAGCAGCGAGAACTGAGAGTTGTAGAGCCCGTCGAACCTGAGCGTTGTCGCCTGGGCGATATACCAGCCGCAGCTGTTCATTGCCACGATAACCAGACGCGCCAGCGCGTAGGTCTTAAGGGCGTCCAAATCGAAGTAGTCGGCAAATCCCACGATTACGATGAAGAGCACCACCTCTACGCCTAGCTCTCCGATGGAAATGAATTGGGCGATGGGAGCGATATTTGTCTGCGTGAAAAAGGGGACGAATGTGACGAACAGAAAGCAGAATGGAACGACCAGGGCGCGGAGGAAATCCTGACGGGCGTTAATGTATATGAAGATTGCAGCAATAGCGAGTGGTATGAAGGCAATGAGGGCGTAGTAGACAAACGTGTAGATGCTGTCCGAAGAGAAGAAGTCGAGAAAGCCCGACGCCAGAGCATAGAAGAACACGGGCAGTAAGAGGATGACGAAGTTCAAGGGCTTGTCTTTTGGGCCAGTCTCGACATCGTAGACAGGCATGACGTTTTTGCGCACTCTGTGAAACGAGAACTCGGAGAAAAGCGGTAGCAGGCAGGTGACAACGTACATGACGCTTGGCGGAAAATAGAGAACCGTGACGGCTATTCCGATGATTATCGCCATGAGAATCGGGAAACTGCAAATTGCAGAGCTCAGGCTTATGTTGCGATACGCCATTACCCATTGTTGAAGCATTATGCCCGAGAAGACTCCTGTTGCGATCGCTGCAATAAGAAGTGGTAGGAGCGGCTGATTGAAACTTGCGTAGAGCAGAAGAGCCGTTCCCGCCGTGAGTCCAAGTCCCGTGATGATCTTGACTGCCGGATCTGAGAGGAACTCGACTTTTCTCTGAGGGGCCGAGGGAAAGAATCCAATGATGAGCAGAACTGCGGTCATGCACAGCGCGCTTACGGTGTAGCCGATGCTCATGAGCGATATAGGTGCTGCAGCTTCGATACCTGCTGTGCTTGCGTAGAAGAGAAGGTACGTCCAGCACAGTAGGAACACGACGCCGACATATGCTGGTGGCACGAGAAGCCCCGATGTGGCATTGCCGTGCGTCTCCATCTGCAGCTCCCTCCTATTTTTCCGATCCCCATGGGGACACGATACACGCTCAAAGCCCCTTTTCGCTGTTCAACGGGGGGAACCATAAGGACCTTATGGGGCAATAAATCACGTGACTCACACATTTTATCAGGCACGTTTTCCCATATCGGAAAGAAAAAACCATAAGGGACTCATAGCTCGCGAGTGGGGTGTCGTTGAGGGGTGCGCTGTAGCTTTGCCACTGCAGGGGATTCGAGAGCGCAAGGGCATTCATACGGACGAGAATTCGCGGGGGGGCTCTTTCTCGAATCGAAAATTTGGGCTCTTTGAGAGGAGCAAGTCATGACAGAAGCATCGGACGTTTCGAAGACCAGACTGATACTGGCGCTCACAGCGCTGTTCTTGTCTTCAATGTGCACGCTGGGAGATCTGGTCATCAACCCTATTGCGGCGAATCTCTACGAGGTCTTCGCCGATCAGCCCGAATGGCTGATCAATCTTGGCATCACGGGACCGGCACTTGTCGGTCTGCCCTTTGGCCTTCTCGCCGGCTTCCTGTGCGACCGAATGGACAAGAAGAATGTCATGGTTATCGGCTTTGCCATCTTTACAGTGTCAGCATGCCTGGGCGGCGCAGTCGTAAACATCTATTACTTTGTGTCCCTGCGCTTGTGCGCGACCGGCATCGGCTGGGGCATTACCAACACGGCAGCACTCGCAATCTTGGCAGATTTGTTCACCGACGAAACCGAGCACGGAAAATATGTCGGCCGTTACAATGCCGTCATGTCGATTATGGGTGCCATCATGGCAGCTGTTTCTGGCATGTTCGCGGTCAATGGCTGGCAACATGCATTTTCGACCTATCTGATCTCGATTCCGATTCTGATCATGCTCGTCGTGTTTCTCCCCAAGTTCCCTCCGCATGAGGTCAAGACGGCAGATACCGCCGATGCTGACGAAGAGGAAATCGTCCAGAAGGGGTGGGCAAAGAAGCTCATCCCGCTCACTATCCAGGTCTTCTTTGTCGCGGTTTGCTACTTCGTTCTTCTGTACATGAATGGTCTGTTCGTGACCGATGCAGGCGCTGGCGACGAGTCCTTTATTGGCCTGCTTGCATCTGCTGGTACGCTTGCGACCGCAGTCGGTTCTCTGGTATTCGGCCGCGTCTACGCCAAGATGAAGTCTGCGGTTTATCTGCCCGCGCTGTTTATTATGGGAATCTGTCTGCTCGTGATGGCAATGGCGCCTGTTGCGGCTGTCATCATGGCATGTGTCATCATCGCCGGCTTCTTCTGGCCTTTCTATTTCTGCTACTTCTATACCAGGGCAACCGAGCTCGTCCCTGCTTCAAAGGCGGGAACCGCAACTTCGATCGTTGCGCTTTCCGATGGCCTTGCGGCAACAGCATGCTCGTATGCTCTGACAGGTTTCATGGGCGCCTTCAATACGACCTCCGTTGCTGTCTGGCCGATTTTCGGTGTGACGTTGCTTGTGGTCGGCGTCATTTCTTGCATCTGGTTTGCCGCTTCGAACAAGAAGAACAAGAGCGCTTCTGACAGCGACTCAGCGTCAGCGTAGAGAACAGCGTTATCGGACATGCTAGTGAATCGAGGTTGAGAATCATGGGACAGGCAGATGCTGTAATAAAGGGAACGACGATCTTTACGGCAGAAACGGTTGAACCGAAAGCGGGCGCTGTCATTATTTCGGGCAATGAAATTGTCGCCGTCGTGAATCCGGGTGAAGAAGAACAGTACATTGGGCCGGACACGGTCATCTACGATGCAGGGGACAGGCTCGTTTGCCCAGGTTTTAACGACTCGCACACGCACTTTATCCAAAATGGCGTTCTCAATGACAGCTCCTACACATTGAGCCTTGAGGGGGTTGACAGCAAAGACGAGGCACTTGAAAAGATCAAGGAGTTTGCGGACTCGCATCCTGACAACGCATGGATTTCAGGTTTCAATCTCAACTATGACAAATGGGATGAAGAACCCACCAAGTACATGCTCGATGAGATTACGGGCGACCGCCCCGCATACTTTGCGTCGTGGGACATGCACACTGCCTGGATGAACAGCAAGGCGCTCGAGCTTGCAGGCTATGTGCGCGGCTGCACGGTCCCTGAGGGCGGCGAGCTTGTCATGGACGAAGACGGCGAGCCAATGGGGATTGGAAAGGAACCCCCTGTCAACGATCCTGTCTGGGGCATGGCGAATCTCGCTGCCGATATGGATCGCGCACTTGGTAGCGTAATTGACGAAGCGCTTTCATATGGCGTGACGGCAACAGGCTGCGTGTGGCCTTATGGCGGCATTCCTGAAGAAGACAACATCCGAGTGTTCCAGGAATTCGAGCGCGACGGCAAGCTTCCAATCCGCGTGAGCTGCTTTCTGAAGATGGAACCCGGCCTTGCCAATCCCAAGAAGTACGAGCCGATTCTGAAGTCCGATCACCTGCGCTTTGCGGGTCTCAAGCAGATCACCGATGGAGTGTGCGAAGCACATACAGGCTATCTGACCGAGCCATATGCAGACGACCCAAGTACTTGTGGCGAACCGGCAATCAAACGTGACGACCTCTACAAGATGATCGAGGAGGCTGACGCCAACGGTTACAGTGTTCGCTTGCACGCAATTGGCAACGCCGCAGTCAAGCAAGCTCTCGATTGTTTCGAACTGGTGCAGAAGAAACATGGCGCCAAGGGATTGCACAATGCCATTGAGCACATCGAGTCGTGCTGCCCCGAAGACATCGAGCGCTTCGCAAAACTTGGCGTTCAGCCCTCCATGCAGCCGATTCATGCGGTGCTCAATATCGATGGGTACCCCAAGCTTCTCGGTGAAAAATGGCGTCCGTATATGTGGCCGATCAAATCTTTGGCGGATGCCCATGCGATTCTCGCGTTCGGTACTGACGCACCCGTATGGAACCTGAATCCCATGGAGGGTATATACGCCGCACTCGAGAGAAAGCAACCATGGGATGGATACCCCGAAGGGGGATTTGTGCCCGAGCAGCGCATAGGCCTCGGCCTCGCTCTGCAGGCGTACACCTATGGCGCTGCACGTGTCGAGAACTTCGAGAATCGGATCGGCACACTTCATGCGGGCAAGCTCGCCGATGTGGTGATAATGGATCGGAATTTATTCACTGCGACAAGCGAGGAGATCTTGCATGCAAAGCCCCTCTACACGTTCATCGATGGAAAACCCGTTTACGTAGCAGAGGGCGTGAACTTACGCGAATAGCATTTACTTGCTGACGTGAAGAGCAACTGGATGAAGTTTCCCTATCCGGTTGCTCTTTTTTCTTAATAGCGGTGCGGTGCTCCCGAGGTGGCGGGGTCCCTTGCGGCAACTTTGCGGAGCAGATTGCGAAAGCCCCGCCCGCGGGTTTGCGAGGACTGTCCAGCACACGCAAGTGCGCGAGTTCCGCAGCAGCGGGCGGGGCGTCCGCGATCGGGTGCGGAGCATGAGCCGAAAGGGACCCCGCCACCCCGGGAGCGCCTGGTGCTGAGGCCAGCAGAGTGTGGAACTCTTTCGAGTTGCCATACATTCTGCACATGCGTATTCGGATGCTGCTCTATGATGCCCTTGTCTATCCGCTGAAAGTTTGGAGCTACATGGAGTTCTCTTCGTTCGAGGAACTGCAGGAGTTTTTCTCGCATGACGAGTTCGCGACCAAGTGCCTGGGCGCTCATGTCGTGAGCTATGACAAGGAAACGGGCGCGGCTACGGTCGCCATGACCATCGACGACCGCCACCACAACGCTCAGGGTTATGTCATGGGTGGCGTGCTCTTCGCCCTGTGCGATTTCGCCTTGGCCGTTGCAACGAACGTGGGGCAGGAGCCGAGCTCTTCGGTGGCGCACAGCATCCAGTTCATGCGCCGCGCCAAGACCGACGAGCTCCGTGCCGTCGCCAAGCCCGACAAGCTGGGCAGCACGCTCGCGTTCTTCACTGTGGATGTCTTCGATGGGTTCGACCGCCATCTGTGCCGCATGACGGCGACCTGCATGCGCACGGACCACTGAGTCATGCGAGCGGCGTCGCCCAAGACGCTTAGGGACGTGTATTAGAATCGATTCGTCTTTTTCCAGGAATGCAAACGAAAGGGTTCGGGGAATGAGAATTCTGGTCACGGGTGGCGCGGGTTTCATCGGAAGCCATACGGTCGTTGCGCTGCAGGAGGCAGGGCATGAGGCCGTGATCTTCGACAACCTCTGCAACTCGTCTCCCATCGTCGTCGACCGCATCGAGCAGATCACGGGTACGCGTCCGAAGTTCATCGAGGGGGATATCCGCGACGGGGAGGCCCTTGCACGCGCGTTTGCGGGCGCGCCCATCGACTGCGTCATCCACTTTGCCGGGCTCAAGGCCGTGGGCGAGTCGGTGCACAAGCCGCTCGAGTACTACGAGAACAACGTCGGCGGCACGGTCACGCTGCTCGAGGCGATGCGCGATGCCGGCTGCAAGAACATCATCTTCTCGAGCTCTGCCACGGTCTACGGGACGCCCGAGAAACTCCCGCTCACCGAGGACATGCCCAAAGGCGAGATCACCAACCCCTATGGGCGGACCAAGTCCATGATCGAGGACATCCTGACCGACGTGCAGCACGCCTACCCGTCTATGAACGTCGTGCTGCTGCGCTATTTCAACCCGATCGGCGCTCACCCGAGCGGACTGATGGGGGAGGACCCGACGGGCATCCCCAACAACCTCATGCCCTATATCACGCAGGTTGCCATCGGAAAGCTTCCCGAGCTCGGCGTCTTCGGAGATGACTACGACACGCCCGATGGCAGCGGCGTGCGCGACTACGTGCATGTCATGGACCTCGCGACAGGGCATGTCGCCGCGCTCAAGGCGCTCAAGCCCGAAGGCTCTCTCAGCATCTACAACCTGGGAACAGGCAAGGGCACGAGCGTGCTCGAGCTCATCGCCGCATTCGAGAGGGCGACGGGCGTCAAGGTACCCTATTCCATCAAGCCGCGCCGCGAGGGGGATGTTGCCGCCTGCTATGCGGACTGCTCGAAGGCCCGCGAAGAGCTGGGCTGGCAGGCAGCCTATGGCATCGAGGACATGTGTGCCGATTCCTGGCGCTGGCAGCAGAAGAATCCGCAGGGCTACCGCGCGTAGGCTTTCGTTTGCGCGCTCTTCGGTAACAGTTGGGAAATAGCCAATTAGTTAGGTACCTGATATAATTTCCGAGCAGTTAGAATATGCCCGTTTACGTATCCGTCCCAGCTTTACTATCGAGGCTGTTTGCTCAGACTCTTCAAAACATATTTCAAGCGGTTCTTGCCGTTGTTCATCGCGTCATTCTTCCTGACTGTTGCACGTGTGTACTGTTCGCTCAGGGTACCGAGCCTCATGAGCGACATCGTCGACACGGGCATCGTCTACGGCGACTTCGCCTTCGTCGTCACGACGGGCGGCTACATGCTCTGCTGGGCAGCGGGAAACGTAGTGGCCGACCTCTTGAATTCTCTTTGCGCCGCCCGTGCCGCGATGGGGCTGGGGCGCGAGCTCAGGGGAGCTCTCTACAAGCGGGTCGCCTCGTTCGGCATCCACGAGATCGATGGGTTCGGGACCTCGTCGCTCATCACGCGAACGACCAATGACTGCCAGCAGCTCGAGCGCTTCGCCCACATGAGCATGACCATCGCGATGATGTCGCCCATCATGCTCGTCGGCGCCGCCATCGCGACCTGGAACGCTAACAGCGACCTTGCCCTCATCGTCTTTGCGGCAATTCCCGTGCTGATCGTGGTCTCGTTTGTGGTGATGAAGCTCGTCATGCCGTACCTGCGCTCACTGCAAAGGCGCATCGACAAGCTCAACCGCGTCACGCGAGAGGGCCTCACGGGCATCCGCGTCATCCGCGCGTACCGCAGGGAACCTTATGAAGAGGAGCGTTTCTCCCAGGCAAACCACGAGCTTGCCGAGACCAATGTCGCCGTGGCGCGGCGCATGTCGGCGCTCATGCCGGGCATCCAGCTGATCTTGAACATTGCAATCATCATCATCGTGTGGGTTGCGGCGGGCTTCGTCGATGTCGGGAGCTTTCAGGTGGGCTCTCTGATGGCGCTCATCCAATACTCGATGCAGGTCCTCATCTCGGTCACGATGCTCTCCATGGTCTTCATGATCTGGCCGCGTGCCCAGGCGGCAGCCGAGCGCATCCTCGAGGTGCTCGACACCGAGCCGACGATCAAGGATAATCGGGCGGCACGCGAGCTCACACCCGAGGAAGCCGAGGCACCCCATGAGATTGCCTTCGACCACGTGAGCTTTAGGTTTCCCGGGGCAGAACGCGATACGCTCAGCGACCTCGACTTCACGCTCGAACGGGGCAGGACCTATGCCCTCATCGGATCCACCGGTTCGGGCAAGTCGACCGTCATCAACCTCCTCGAGCGCTTCGACGATCCCACAAAGGGACGCGTGCTCCTCGATGGCATCGACATTTCCGAGCTCACCCAGGAAAGCCTCCATGAGGCCATCTCCTACGTGCCCCAGAAGACGACGCTTTTTGCGGGGACACTGGCGGACAACATCCGCTACGGCAACGAGGATGCGAGCGACGAGGAGGTCGTCGCGGCGGCAAAGGCGGCTGCGGCGTACGACTTCATCATGGACAAGGAAGACGGCTTCGAGACGCGCATCACGCAGGCGGGCTCGGGGCTTTCCGGCGGGCAGAAGCAGCGCGTCGCCATCGCGCGCGCACTGGCAAAGCGCGCGGGGCTCTACCTGTTCGACGACTCGTTTTCCGCGCTCGACTTCAAGACCGATGCCCTCGTCCGCTCGAACCTCTCCAGCATGACGAAGAATGCCACGGTGCTTATCGTGGCGCAGCGCGTCTCGGTCGCGATGGACGCCGACGAGGTCATCGTCTTGGACGGTGGGCGCGTCGATGCCATCGGGACCCACGAGGAGCTCCTCGAGAAAAGCGAGGTCTACCGCGAGATCGTCGCCTCCCAGATTACCGAAGAGGAGGCGCGCTAGAGCATGGCGGATTTCGACGAGAAGAAGGACGCGAAGCGGCCTCCCCAGGGACCTCCCGGTCACGGCCCCGGTGGACTCGACCGCCCATCGGAGAAGGCGCATGATCCCGGCAAGACCTTCCGCCGTCTCGTCGCGTACCTGAAGCCCGAGATACCAAAGATCTTGCTGGTGTTCTTGTTCGCCATCGTGGGCACCTGCTTTGACGTCTTTGCACCCAAGCAGCTCGGCAATGCGACGACCACGGTCTTCAACGGCGCGATGTCGCGCATGCAGGGCACGGGCGGCGTCGACTTCGACCTGCTCAGGCAGATCCTCGTCATCGTCTTCGCGCTCTACTTTGGCTCGTCGCTCTTCACGTACCTGCAGACCTTCGTCATGGCGCGCGTGACCCAAAACGTCGTCTACCGTCTGCGCCAGGACACCGAGGAGAAGCTCAACCGCATACCACTTTCCTTCTACGACTCGCATTCCAAAGGCGACATCCTCTCGCGCGTCGTGAACGACATCGACCTCATCTCCTCCACGTTGCAAGACGCGATGACGCAGCTCATATCGGCCGTCATCACCATTGTGGGCGTGCTCGTCATGATGCTCGTCATAAGCCCGCTCATGACGCTGATCGCGCTGGTGGTGCTCGCGCTCTCCGCCGTCATCACCGTACTGGTGGCGCGGCAATCGCAAAAGCTCTACCTGGCGCAGCAGACCGCGCTGGGCGTGCTCGACGCGCACATCGAGGAGACCTATGGGGGACATACGGAAGTTGTCGCCTTCACGCACACGGACTCGGCGGTGTCGGAGTTCGACCGCGTCAACAAGGAGTACTTCGGGCATGCGTGGCGCGCGCAGTTCGCCTCCGGCCTCATCCGCCCGCTCACGAACTTTGTTGGGGATGCCGCCTACGTGGCCGTCTGCGTGCTCGGCGCATCCGAGGTCCTGGCCGGGCACATCGCCGTGGGCGATATCCAGGCCTTCACCCAGTACCTGCGAAACTTCACGCGCCCGATTTCCATGATCGCGAGCATCATCAACACCATCCAGTCGACGCTTGCCGGAGCCGAGCGCGTCTTCCAGCTCATGGACGAGCCCGAGCTCTCCGACGAGACTGGCCTTGCCGTGCGCGATGAACCCTGCCGCGGCGAGGTCGACTTCGAGCACGTGCGCTTCTCCTATATCCCGGGAACGCCGGTCATCAAGGACTTCTCGGTGCACGTCGATCCCGGCGAGACGGTCGCCATCGTCGGCCCGACTGGTGCGGGCAAGTCCACGCTCGTGAACCTGCTCATGCGCTTCTACGAGATCGATTCCGGGCAGATCTTACTCGACGGCATTGACACGAGAAGCTACACACGGCATGACCTGCGCAGCCGTTTTGGAATGGTCTTGCAGGACACCTGGCTTTTCAACGGCACGGTCAAGGAGAACATCGCCTACGGCGTCGACGATGCGACCGACGAGGAAATCGAGCGGGTCGCCAAGGTTGCGCGCGTCGACGACTTCATTCGAACGCTCCCGGACGGCTACGGCACGGTCATCAACGAGGAGGCGTCCAATATCTCCGCGGGCCAGCGCCAGCTCATCACCATCGCCCGCGCGCTCCTGGCAAACCCGGCCATCATGATCTTGGACGAGGCGACGAGCTCGATTGACACGCGCACCGAACGGCTCGTCCAGCAGGCGATGGCCGAGCTCATGGCGGGCCGCACGAGCTTCGTCATCGCGCATCGCCTCTCCACCATCCGCGAGGCGGACGTCATCCTCGTCATCCGCGAGGGCGATATCGTCGAGCAGGGCACGCATGACGAGCTGCTCGCCAAGGGCGGCTTCTACGCCGAGCTCTACAATTCACAGTTCTCCGAGTGCGTCGACGAGTTCAACGAATAAGGGCGTTCATCTCTGGTTTCGATGGATGACTTCGGCTTCGTATCTGGACTAACAGTCTATATATGTCGGATTGTGACTTTGCCGTAAGGGCTGCGCCTGTTCGCTTGCGTGCGCATGACTTGCCGTTAGAATTGTCCGAGGACAGTTTGGAGTGCACAGGGGACGATTCGAGGAGCATGAGATTGGAGGAAGAGGCCTTTGCAGCAGGTTGCGGCGTTCGACCTTGACGGCACGATTCTCGATGGAGAGTCTCCGCTCAAGCTCACCACGAGCCTCTTGCGCCATCATCAGCTCCCCTGGCACAAGGCCATCGCCATGGGCTGGTGGGGGCTGCGCTACCGCATGCGCCTGCCCCAGACCGAATCGACGCCCCGCGAGCTGCTCTTCTCCGCGCTCACCGAGCCGACGGTCGAAGAGGTCGATGAGGAGATTCTCGAAATATACGACAAGCGCATGCGCAAGCACATCCGTCCCGGGGCCATCCGCGAGATCAAGCGCTGTCATGATGCGGGCATGAAGACGGTCCTCGCCTCGGCCTCCTTCAAGCCGATCACCACGCAGATCGTCTCCGAGCTCGGGCTCGATGGGCAGATCTCCACCATCATGGAGGAACGCGACGGACACTACACGGGACGTGTCGTGGGCGTTCCGGTGCAGGGACGCGAAAAGCAGCGCCTCCTCGTCCAGTACTGCAACGACCATTTTGGGATGGGCAACTGGGTTATCGAGCGTGCCTACAGCGACCACTACAGCGATATCCCCATGCTCGAGATGGCCGTGACCCCCATCATCATCGACCCCGACGGCAAGCTCGAGCGTGTCGCAAGGCGGCGCGGGTGGGAGATTGCGGACTGGGATGAGTGATTCTCCCTCTTCTGCCGAGCTCACCGCCTTTTGCGAAAGGGTGCGCGAGCGTGGGCAGGAGCTCTACCGCGACCTGCCCTGGCGCAATACCCACGACCCCTATGCCATCCTGCTCTCCGAGGTCATGCTGCAGCAGACGCAGGTCAGCCGCGTAATGGGGCGCTGGGAGGAGTGGCTCGACACCTTCCCCTCCATTGCGGATCTCGCCGCCGCGCCCCTGCCGCCGGTGCTCGAGCTCTGGCAGGGCATGGGCTACAATCGCCGCGCGCTCAACCTCAAGCGCTGTGCCGAAGAGGTCGTCTCGCGCTTCGATGGGCAGATGCCGCAAGGCCATGCTGACCTGCTCTCGCTTCCCGGCATTGGGCCTGCGACGGCGGCGGGCGTGCGGGTCTTTGCCTTCGAGGAACCCGACATGTACCTCGAGACCAACGTGCGCACGGTCTTTCTTCACGAGTTCTACCCGGACCGAGACGGCGTCAGCGATAAGGAACTCGTCCCGCTTGTGGAGGCGACCTGCCCCGAGGCGGGCCCGGCGGTGCGCAGCTGGTACTATGCGCTGCTCGATTACGGGACACATCTGAAGAAGGTGCTGCCGAATCCCTCGCGCCGCAGCAAGCACCACACGCGCCAGTCGAAGTTCGAGGGGAGCCATCGTCAGAAGCGCGCCTTTCTCTTGCGTCGCGTGCTCGAAGGTACCGCCTCGACCGAGCAGCTTGCAGAGGACCTGAGCACGGCAGAACGTGCAGCGGGGCGTGGTGCCGTCAGCGCCGAGGACTGCGAGCAGATACTGTCGGAGCTTGCCTCGGAGGGGTTCGTCGCGCGCATTGAGGGCGGCTGGACGTGCAGCGAGTGAGAAATGCGCATGGCATCTGCTAGAATCTCAAGTCTAATCGGGCGCCGCTTTGCAGGCGCGAGTCGAAGGACGAGGACATGACAGCTGACAAACCGACGTACGCTTTTCTCGGGCCGGAAGGGACGTTTTCCGACCAGGCGCTTCGTGCCTTCGTATCGGATGGCAGGCTCGAGCCCGAGTACCGGCCGCTTGCATGCGAATCGCTTGCGGACGTCTTCGAGGCCGTCGACCGCGGGGTGGCCCGCTACGGTGTCGTGCCCATCGAGAACTCCCTCGAGGGTCCGGTCACCTCGGTGCTCGATGCCTTTGCCTTCTCGACGCGTGCCGAGATCCTGGGCGAGCTCGTGCTCGACATCCACCAGGCGCTCATCCTCGCCCCCGGCGCCTCGCTCAAGGGCATCGCCACCGTCGCCTCGCATCCGCAGGGGCTGGGGCAGTGCCGCCGTTGGATTGGCCAGCATCTGCCGACAGCTCAGGTGCGGCTCGTCGACTCGACTGCAGCGGCCACCAAGCTCGTCCTCGAAGACCCGCAGGTGGCGGCCATCGCCTCGCCGCTTTCCGCCGAGCTGTTCGGTGCCGAGGTCTACGAGGAAGCCATCGAGGACAACGTCAGCAGCCAGACGCGCTTCGTGCTCATCGGATCGGGGCCGGTGGCGCACGTCGGGCCCGGAAAGTCGACGCTCGCGCTCTTCATCCAGTCCGACCGTGCCGGCGTGCTGCAGATGATACTTTCCGAGTTCACCTATGCGGGTATCAACCTCACGATGGTGCAGTCGCGCCCCACCAAGCGCGAGCTCGGCGATTACATGTTCTTCATGGACATCGACGGCTATGCCGATGAGCCCGACATCGCCACGGCGCTCAACTGCCTGCGCATGAAGTTGCGCGAAGTCAAGGTCATCGGTTCCTATCCACGCGCTGTATAGCGCTGTCACGAGAAAGGGCGCACGCGGCGCTTGCCGTATACTGTTTTCATGCTTACGTGGATGCATTTACTGACTCTCTTCGCGGTCGCGCTCGTGGTGACGGTTCTGCTCGTCCCCCTCGTGCGGCGCCTTGCGGTCAAATTCGGCATCGTCGATATGCCGGGGCCGCGGCGCGTCAATAAAAAGCCCATCCCGCGCATGGGCGGCGTCGCCATGTTTGTCGGCCTCATCATTGCGCTCGTGCTCGAATACATCCTCGAATGGACGGGGTTCTGGGAGGGCCCGTTCCTGCTTGACTGGGGCATCAACGTGCAGTTCGTCGGCATCGTCGTCGGCATGACGGTCATTGTCGGTGTGGGCGTGCTCGATGACATCTTCTCCTTGCGGCCTGGCGTGAAGTTCTTAGGGCAGCTCGTTGCCGCCTGCATCATCGCCTGCACGGGGACGCTACTCGCCCGCTTCCACCTGCCGCTTTCCTCGACGATCGTCGCCCTCGACTTCTGGGCCTATCCGATCACGGTCCTTTATCTGGTCTGCTTCATCAACATCATCAACTTAATCGACGGGCTCGACGGCCTGGCTGCGGGCATCTCGGGTATTGCAGCGCTTACGCTCTTCGTTCTGACGACGACGCTCTACCGCACGGACGCCGCCATCATCTCGCTCATCCTGGTGGGCGTCTGCATCGGCTTTCTCTTCTACAACTTCAATCCCGCGAGCATCTTCATGGGAGATTCCGGCTCGATGCTGCTCGGGTTGATGCTCGGCACCATCTCCCTGCTCGGCTCGGCGCGTTTCTCCTCGGTCACCATCATGATCGTGCCGATCATCATCGCGCTCGTGCCCATCATTGACACCTTCGCCGCCATCGTGCGCAGGCTGCGCGAGCACAAGCCCATCCAGCAGGCAGATGCCGGCCATATCCACCATCGTCTGCTGCGCGCCGGCTTCACGCAGCGCAAGGCCGTGCTGCTGATCTATGCGTGGACGGCCGTGCTCTCAATCGGTGCCCTGCTCATCTGGGAATTCAGCGGCATCGTCAAGTACTCGGTCCTCATCGTGCTCTTCATCATCTCGGCGATTATCGTGTGGCGCCTCGGTCTGTTCGGCCCCATTCGCAAACGTCATGGCAAGTGGAAAAACGACCCGCCCGACCCTGACGATGCCGAGTCGTAAACGCTTGGGATTTCGCGGTACGCGCATGAGCTTTCACACGCTAAGCTAGTCTCATGAGAAACGAAGCATCACACGAGACGAACAGCTACCATCAGGTTCCCTTCTCCGATAGAAAGAATTTCGAAGAGGAAGAGGACCTCTCGGCTTTTGACGAGTACGCCCACCGGCCCTTCGAGCACAGCGCCGACGAGCGCCTGCGCGCCGAGGCGTCGTGGTTCCACTCGGACAAATCCGACCCCGATATCCGCGAGCAGCTGAAATCTGTGCCCGACGAGCCCGGCTGCTATCTGTGGAAGAACGCCAAGGGCGAGATCCTCTACGTGGGCAAGGCGGTTGACCTGAGAAGCCGCATGACCCAGTACGTGACCGGTCAGGACGAGCGCGCCAAGATCCCGCTCATGATGGAGCAGGTCGCGAGTTTCGACTACATCGTCGTCAACAACGAGACCGAGTCCCTCGTGCTGGAGAAAAACCTGATCCAGCAATACCACCCGCCCTTCAACGTCGACTACCGCGACAACAAGAGCTACCCCTACATCGCCATCACGGAGGGCGAGGTCTATCCCGGCATCAAGTACACGCGCGAGAAGCACAAGAAGGGGACGCGCTACTTCGGGCCCTACACAGATGCGCGCGCGGCGCGCGAGACCATCGACACGGTGCGGCGCATCGTGCCCATCTGCTCGTGCAGCTGCGCGGAGTGGCGGCGGCTGTGCCGCAAGCTCGCGAACGGCACCTGGCCCAAGCCCGACGACAAGGCCTGCTTCGAGTACCACATCGGCAAGGGGGCCGGCCCCTGCTGCGCTGCCATCACGCCCGAGGAGTACCGTGGCTACGTCGAGCGCGTCGAGCGTTTTCTCTCGGGCCAGCGCTCCGAGTTCGAAAACGAACTTGCCGCAGAGATGAACCGCGCTGCTGCCGACCTGGACTTCGAACACGCCGCACGCGTGCGCGACCGCCTCGAGGCCATCAAGGCGCTGCAGGAAAAGCAGAAGGCGATCCTCTCGCGCCCGCTCAACATGGACGTCATCGGCTTCTTTCGCGAGGAGACGATTGCGGCCGCGCATGTCTTCGTCGTGCGCGAGGGGCGCGTCATCGTGAGCAACGACTTCATCTTGGACAAGGGGCTCAACATCCCCAATGCCGATCTGGTGGGTCAGTTCCTGAGCAAGTACTACGACTCGACCGAGGAGATCCCTCACGAGGTCGTGATCGCCGAAGAGCTGCCAGAAGAGGTCGTCTCTCCCTTCGAGAACTGGCTCACGCTGCGTCTGGCAAGTCCGCACGGCGCCAAGGTGCACGTGACCGTGCCCCAGCGTGGCGAGCGCTTCGACCTGCTCAAGATGGCGGAAGTCAATGCAAAGCACGCCCTCATGCGGCACAAGGTGCGCACGCGCTACGACGAGGAGCGCACCGATTTGGCGCTGCTGCAGCTGGAAAGCGCCCTGGCACTGCCGGAACCGCCGATGCGCATCGAGTGCTTCGACGTCTCGACCATCCACGGCAACTATTCGGTGGCCTCGATGGTGGTTTTCACGGCAGGCAAGCCCGACAAGTCGCAGTACCGCCGCTTCAAGATCCGCAAGTCCTACGGCGAGGCCAACGACTTTGCCATGATGTCGGAGGTCCTGCGGCGGCGCTACAGTCCCGAGACGCGCGCCGACGAGAAGTTCGGCTCGATGCCCGACCTGCTCATTCTCGATGGTGGAAAGCCCCAGCTCACGGCTGCGTTAAACGAGCTCGGCGAGCTCGGTGTGGACATTCCCGTAGCGGGACTTGCCAAAAAGGACGAGGAGCTCTTCGTGCCGTGGGAGGACTCCGGCCCCATCGTGCTTCCGAGCGGGTCTCCCTCGCTGTACCTGGTCAAGCACGTGCGCGACGAGTCGCACCGCTTTGCCATCACCTTCCACCGCGAGCTGCGCGACAAGGGCATGGTCGCCTCGATTCTGGATGATGTGCCCGGGCTGGGCCCCAAGCGAAAGAAGCTCCTGCTCAAGACCTTCGGCTCGGTCAAGAAGATGCGCCAGGCGAGCCTCGAGGAGATCAAGGCCGTCCCCGGCATCCCCGACCAGGTGGCAGAAGACCTCTACGCCGTCATCCTCGACGCCAACGCGTAAAGAGCCGTGCGGAACTCTCCTTGGTGCGCGACCACGAGCGGGGCTTCGATGCAGGTGAGGGGCCTGAAGCACACGGAACCCTCCTTGGTGCACGGATTCTCGCGCGGAGTTGGCCTCGGTGCGCGCGCACGAACGGGACTTCTGCACACGCTGCGCGGAACTCGGCTTAGTGCGCGCACACGAGCGATACTTCTACGCAGGTGAGAGGCCTGAAATGCACGAAACTCTCCTTGGTGCGCGGATTCTCGCGCGGAGTTGGCCTCGGTGCGCGCGCACCAGCAGGGCTTCTGCACATGCTGCGCGGAACTCGGCTTAGTGCGCGCACACGAGCGATACTTCTACGCAGGTGGGAGGCCTAAAATGCACGGAACTATCCTTGGTGCGCGGATTCTCGCTCGGAGCTCCTCTTAGTGTGCACGCACTAGCAGGACTTCCGTGCATCGCGTACAGAATCTGGTTTGATGCGCGTCTTAGTGCTGTCCGTCCTTTTCGAGAAACCAGCGCCAGGCAGGCACAATACGGACCGTGCCCGAAGACACATGCACTGTGTCCTCTTCTTCGAGCGTGATGAGCGTCGACGTGGCAAGATCGGTTTGCTTCATAGCCACTTCGAGGTTGCCCACCTCGGACGCATACTTTTTCGAGGCTTCACGTGCGACATCAGGTCTTTGAGCACCACTTTCCACAGCAACCTGGATGAGTTCGTAGCTTCTCTCGAGGGCAATGTCTCCGACGATGAAATCCACCTCGGGACATTTTGGGGTGCTGTAGCTTGCAATGACGTCATCGCGGTTTTCCCCAAAACGGCGTTTGAGCTCGATGAAAACTGCGGTCTCAAGGCGCTGGCCTAAGTCGAGGTGCGACGCGGGCGCCACGGCATACGAGAGCCCCGCATCGACTGCATATACCTTGTATGCCGACTTTGGGTTATCGCGTATCGAGCGGCTGTAGTTGGCGACCTTGAAGATGAGGTGCGCGTCCTCCAGACCATCGAGCAATTTATATGCCGTCTCGTTCGAGAGTGAAAGCCCCGCACTCCTGAGGGCATTCACTTGTTTGTTCACGGAGAACTTCAGTCCTGTCGATCGAAGGGCGGTTCGTGCAAAGCGGCGCCCCACATGGTATGACGAGGTCCCAAAGCGCTCCAGCACATCTCTGGTCACGATCTCGTCTGCATAGGTCTGGAGCATACGCGTACGCTCGAGTGCCGGCATGTCCTGAACCGCAGGAAAACCGCCCGTGTCGAGATACGTCCTGAAGGCAGCACGGAGTTCCGTTTTCCGATCAGCTGAAAAAGCACCGCTCCTGCTCTTCGTGTCGATATCGTGGAACAGGCAGTATTCCCTAAAGTCGAGTGGCCACATCTCGCAGGAGAGGGAACGCCCGCGCAGCTTCGTTGAGATTTCGGTGGAGAGAAGCTTGGAAGATGATCCCGTTATCACGATCGTCGCCTTCGTGCGCTCCGAGACGCGGCGAATGAAACTCTCCCAATTCGGGAGCCCTTGGATTTCATCAAAGAAGAGATAGCAGCCTTCTTTAGCCTTTGGCACAAGGGCGAAATACGCCTCGAGCACGGCCTGACCAGTAGAGCTGTCAAGTGGCTCAATGCGGTCCTCATCGAAGGGGAAGAAGAAGATGCGGTCTCGGCCTACACCGTCTTTTTCCAGGCGCTTCATGAGCTGGTACAGGTAAAAGGTCTTTCCGCAACGGCGTACGCCTGTAACCGAATAAATCGTGTTGTTGAATGCCGGCGCAGGGAGCTGGGCAATCAGCTCGTTTCTCTCGATGAGGTCGGGGAGTTCAAAATCCAGATACTCCGCCACCAGTGATTCGAACATTGCATTTGTCCAATCTTCTCCGAATTGTGAATAAGATTATAACAATCTTCTCCGATTTGCGAATAAGATTTGACTCAATCTTTTCCATATAGAGGAGAAAAGGGAACCTGTCATATGTGTTGAAAGACAGTTCTAAGCGGAAGCGATGGACGTCATTCCATCCAAGGACCCGTCATGCATGCGCGCAAGCCGGAAGCGAGAAAAGCGGGCTTCCGGGATTGCAGCAGGCCAGTCCGCACGTGGTTTCCGCATCGTTCAAAGTATTCCGCAAAAATGCGGAAGAATCATAGCCATATTTCCGTTCCCCATTGGATGAACAGAGACCCCTCTCTTTCGATAATCGTAATTGAGGTGCTGGTGGATTGCCTGCACGTGAAAAAGATTGGGCACTTCTTTCTCTGTGCAGTGCGTACGCATATTTGCCAGCAAGAAGCTTCAGGAGAAAGGAGTGAGGGAAATGGGCAGAGAGAATTTCATCTTTCCCAAGGACCCGTCCCCAGATGTCTCGTACCTGGATGACGGCACTAAAAGGGCACACGGGAAAGTCGGGTTTCTGGGACCGGCTTTCGTTAACGAGGAAACGGGGGTTTAGGACAGTGTGCGGCCCCGCTGCCTCTCAATTTCAGGGGAGCGACAAGGTGGATACGGGCATTGAGGACAAGAGGAAGGACTGGGGGACGAGCGCTGCCTGTCCGATTGCGTGACTGCAGCCCCTACTTCATCCGAAAGGTCGTTACGACGAATTCGGAAGGGCGTTTCGCCGTCAGATGTGGCAACCTCAAGCGCTGCCTGAAAGAGCCCTGCGAAGTGCCTCTTCATAAAGTGCAACTCTACTAGCTCCTCTGATCAAACCAGCAAGCGCAAGGACCAGTTCTGGCCTTGTGGAAGTATCGGAAGGAAGGAAAATCATGGCTACAGAAGTCAAGGAAGCCGTCGAGGACAAGGTGACATCATGTCGCTGCCATTTCTGCGGCAGCGGTATGTGCAATGTCCTTGTGCACTCGACCGGCGACCAAGTAACCGGCGTTGAGCCCGACCCATCTTGGCCGATGTCTGCTGCGCACTGTGTGCGTCACAAGAACAATGGCCGAGCGGCGCTCGAGTATCACTACCACCCCGATCGTCTCAATTTCCCGATGAAGCGCGTTGGTGAACGTGGCGAGAACAAGTGGCAGCGCTTGAGCTGGGACGACGCGCTCAAGGAAGTCGGCGAAAAACTCAATGCTATCCGCGACGAGTACGGTGCCGAGGCAGTCGGCGCCTGCACGGGCACGGGCCGCTATGGCGACTACACATGGGTCAAGTCGAAGTTCCTGAACCTCTTTGGCAGCGGCAACAACCACGGAAACGAGGCCATCTGCCATGGCCCTGCAACCAAGGCATATGAGGCAACGGTTGGCTGGTGCATGCAGATCTTCATGGTCCCCGGCGTGACCAAGTGCCTCGTGCTCAACTCCAACCAGCGCGAATCTGCGCCTCCGGCGATGGCTGCAATCGAGGCCGTCAAGGCCTCAGGCGGAAAGATCATCTCCATATCGCCGCGCTTTGGAAATGTCTCGCGTATCGCAGACTACTATCTGCCCGTCCGTCCGGGTTCTGATGGTGCGCTCTACCTTGCCTGGATGAACGTCATCATCAACGAGGACCTCTACGACCACGAATTCGTCGAGAACTGGTCGGTCGGCTTTGACGAGCTCAAGGAGTACGTGCAGCAGTGGACACCCGAGAAAGCCGCTGAAATTTGCTGGGTTTCTGCAGATATGATCCGCGAAACCGCCCGCGTCTACGCTACCAACGGCCCGCAGCGCCTTATCGGCATGCAGTCCTATGACGGCCAGGCGCCCAACGGCTTTCGCACATGCCGTTGCTGCGCCATGCTCGAGTGCCTCGTCGGCGCCATCGACCATGGCTGCCCGATCATCGGCCCGCTCGACGGCAACCTCTTCGAAGACGACTATCATGCCGAGCGCAACGACATGCTCCCGCATTCGCAGCAGGTCAAGCAGATCGGTGGTGACCGCTTCAACGTTATCGGGTGGCCTGGTTGGACCGAGCTCGGCAAGGGACAGCAGCGTCGCTATGGCACGCAGATGTACACGCACTGGTCCAACCAGGGTCATGCGCCTACCCTGTGGCGCCAGATCCTGAGCGAGAAACCCTATCCGGTCAAGGCACTTATCCTGACCGGTTGCGGTGCCCTTACCAAGTACGCCAACACCAAACTCGTCCTCGAGGCGTTCAAGAAGCTCGACCTGCTCGTCGTGGCAGATTTCTTCCCGAAGGGACTACGGACGTTTTCCTGGACACCTCAGACGGCTATGCCCCGCTCCTCGCGGAACTCCCGTATCGTCTTCCATCCCAGCGCCTTCTTGATCTTCCCGTCGCGGTACCAGGCGAGGTACTCTC
>JBMNPN010000014.1:0-37043 GCA_050943615.1 Coriobacteriales bacterium | reverse complement strand
AGACAGTCTCTATCGCCTCCTCGACCAGCTGGTCTTCCATTTTCCGGCGCAGGTCGTAGATATCCTCGTAATGGTGGTAGAAGGAGCTGCGGTGGACTCCGGCCTCTTCGGTGAGCATCCGGATGGAGATGCGCTCGATGGGGTACTCGGCGTAGAGTTTCCAGAACGCTGAGGCGATTCTAGCTTCCGTCTGGGTCTTTCGCTGTGCCATGCTGTCAACGCCCGTTTCTCGCGAGAATTTTCCTTATTTCGACACATTGTAGAATATTGAACCTGTTTTCATCGGGAGCGCTTTCCTAATCTTGGAATAGAAGCAGGCGATATCCTGTCCGTTCCAAGTTAAAGGAGGCTTACCATGAGCGAGTTTTCCGCAACCGTCACCGTAGACGGACATGTAGTCCCACAGGAGATCCTGGACCGCATCGAATACGAGCGCACCCTGCACGTCCTGCACGAGATGAAGTACCTGGGCGCCGACATCAAAGACGGCGAGAGGAGCCTGTCCCACGAGGACATCAACTGGCTCGAGCCCGAGCGCGCAAAGCAGGTCTGCCTTGCGGCCCGCATGGCATTGGACGAGCAGGAGATGCTGGACTTGATGGAGCGTCCCCGTCTGGATGCTGAGCGCCGCTGGAAGGAGTTCAACGAGGGCTATCGTCCCGAGGACGTCCACATGGGGGTCACCGAGATCTCCATCGTGGGCGCATCCTTCCAAGAGGTCATGGGCATCATGAACGGCGTCGTGAGCGACAAGAGCGGGCTGGGGGCGTTTCCCGAGCATTACATCGTCATTGGCGATATCGCCACGGGTCAGCGCGGTATGGAGGCATTCGGCATGTTCGGCGAGCCCGTGTTCGTCCACGGAACGGCCAGCGAGGAAGCTGTTGCCGGGCTGCCCATCGAGGACGACCCCTCGTATCCTCTCAAGGTCAGCGGTGCCATGTTGCTGAAGAGCGACGACACGCCGATTCACACCGGTGCATGCCACATGGTGCGTCCCACTCAGGACGGCTTCGACATCAAGTCGACTTTCTTCTGCCCCGGCAAGGCGCCTGCCGCCATCGCGGATGGTCACAAGTACCACTTCGCCCTTGAGATTGTGAACGCCGCCCGTGCGGCGTATGCCGAAAAAGCTGGTGCCTGATCTCTGCGACTTAAGGCATAGAAGTGGTCCGCCTGCCCACGACATTATTCGCCGTGGGCAGGGCTGCTTCATATCGTGGAGCACTTTGGTATTAGCTTTTCTCTCCGTCCTTTTTGCTCCTGGAGATCTGGACGACGGCGCGCACGCGCTCGAGTTGCTCGACCTGCCATTCGGGCACATCGAAAGGAGAGTCCTTGCGCTTCATGAGCTGTACAGGTGCGACCACGCAGCATGCGGCGATGCCCATGAACGAGAGCACGGCGTACAACCACTCGATTCCCCCAACGAGTCCCAAACTTGTCACTTCGACGATATAGGCAATCGCGATGGGGAGTAACAGGAACATTGCCGTGGCCATTCCGGGGTTGTACCAAGTGCGCATCTGCACGTTCATCTGGATACCATGGCAAAGCACTTGGTAGAGGTTGAAGAACATCGTGGCCGTGCCCAACCACGTGAGGTCCGGCAGCGCGAGAGCCAGGATGTAGAAGACGTAGGAGAGCAGGTTCACGACCATGCAGGAGTTCCAGTTGCCGGGATAGTGTCTGAAGAGCTCTTCGGGCGCGTGATAGAAGTAGCGGTTGATGACCACCGGGCCTCCGCCGGGAAACTGGTACTCCTCGAACTGGTGCAGCGGCAGTGCCATCAATGAGAGGTAGAGGAGCATCTGCACCGTGCTCGCCTCGCGCAAGAGGAACGGGCCGCAAAACGCCAGCGCCACGAATGCGATGAAAGTGAGCCTGTACCAGTTGTTCCTGAAGAAAGACATGTGGCTACCTCCTTTTCGACTCTGGTTCTTTATTAGTCGACACCTGTCGATTTCACAACGACAGCCAGTTGCCCTCGTGTTGCGGGGTCAACATTTATGTGAGATATGTTGTTTGGGAGCAGCTGTTGATACTCATAGCGCGCTCGAATCTCGCCGAACCCCCTTACGTGGTCGACCACCAAGGCCCTTTCGGTGCACTGTGTGCCGAACCCCTCCACGTGGTCGACCACCAGGGCCGCTTCGGTGCAGATTCCGCATCGAACCCCTCCACGTGGTCGAGAAACTGGATAGAGAGCGCATCGAGCCCCTCCACGTGGTCGACCACCAGCGGCCTCTCGGTGCAGGATTCGCCGAACCCCTCCACGTGGTCGACCACTATCAGTCTCTCGGTGTTTCACATACTCAGTAATGGTTTACAGATAGGCGTCAAGTACTGGCCTCGCGCCCTGTTCACCAATCCCAACATCGTCACCGACCAGAATCCAGCCCCTGGACTCATCATCGCTGGTGACCAGAACGGCCTCGGCATGGAGCCGGCAGCCATCTCGGGCGTGTACGCGGCAAACAAGGTCATGGGAAAGACGGTCGACTAGGACTGGAATAGACGGTGCGCCTCATCTGTCATACGTGCCAGGTTCTTGGGCTGAACCTGGTGCGTCGCATGGGGCTGAACTTTTCGGAAGACGTCGGGCGCGGGCCCTCTCTGATGAGAGGAGTCCACGCTGATCTCCTGTTTTACTGCAATAAGTACTGCTAGATTCAAGATCTGATATTCGTAATAATGTAATACATAAATAGACTCTTAGTGCTTCGCGCGCTCCATGTAGCGCTTCGCCAGCATGACCTCTTCTTCTGTGAACGCGTACCTGTCCGACTTCTTGCCCAGGTGCTTGTAGAGCGGGCTGCGAAAGACCAGCCAGTAGTTGAAGACGATCCACACGAGTGCCAGTACGATGTCCACCCAGGTGAAAAGTCCTGTCGGCACGGTCTGCACTAGGTACCAGATGGAGAGGGGCATCAGCCCGAAAAGCGCGGTGCCGAGCCCCGGGTTGTACAGCGTCCTGAACGGCACGTTGAACCCGATTAGGTGCATCGCCACCTCGAGAAAGGCGAACAGCGCCACGGCAAGGGCAAGAAAGTGCGCGTTCGGGAACGCGAGCGTGATGGGAAACACCACGATGCCGAACCACCAGTTGCCTACCATCGAGTTGAGCTGGTTGAGAGACCATGTCTTCGAATCCGTATCGGTCACCCCCATCTCGACGTGCAGACCGATCCACGGAAATCCGCCCGGGCAGCCGAACTCCTCGTAGAAGTGCAAGAAGAGCACGGCAGTCGAGGCGAGCACCATCTTCTCGGTCAGGTCCCATTCCCCCATGCAGGCAACGATCGCGAGGATGCCCGCCGCAAAGGGGGAGATCTTGTACCAGCTGAAAACGAATCTCCTGAACATCGCAGCATCTCGATTCCCGGTTGCGACTGATATGGTCCCGCCCGCTTATCTTCAAGTTCGGGCAATGTTGTTATAATTAGACAGGTGTCGAACTTACAACGACATATCGGAGTCGCCTTGACGCGAAATCAACATCCGCTCTGCAAGTGTTGGGCGACGAGGCGAGATAGCGAAGAGATGAGCGAGCGAACATGCCCGAGGAAAACCAACGCATACGTTTGACCAAGCAGCTGCTCAGACAAGCCTTGCTCGACTTGGCAGAAGAAAAGCCCGTCTCCGAAATAGGCGTGACCGAGCTGTGCCGCCGCGCGGGGATCAACCGTACGACGTTCTACAACCATTACGGAAATCCCGTCGACGTGCTCTCGGATATCGAACAGGAGGCGTACGGAAAGATCAGCAGACAGCTCAACGAGCTTGCGGATAAAGGGGAGCTTTCGCTTGCCAAGCGCGTCGAGACCATCTGCACCTACCTACGCGCCCACGAACGCACCGCAAAGGTCCTGTTCGCGCGCAGTGAATCGCCTTCGGAGTTCGCCATGTCGCTGTTCGAGCTGCCGCTTGGATGGGAGCGCCAGCGCCGCCGTCTGCATGAGCGGCTTGATGCAGAGACGCGCAGCCTCATGATCACCTATCTCACCCACGGGACCTACAGCCTGGTCAGGAAGTGGCTCCTCGAGGACATGGAAAAGACGCCCGAGCAGATGGGAAAACTCGCCGAAGATGTCGCGCTCAACGGTTGGGCACGGTAGGAGGGTATCTCCCTGTCCGTATTGTGCTTTATGAAATCAATCTATAAGGCGCTGGGAAGAACTGTTGCGATTCGGTATCTACGCATCAACAATCACCTGACGTGAGATGGGGCCTGTGAACATTGCCCTATACAATCCGTTCCACAACAAGGCGGCACGCCTCACGTCTGTTGTGAAAAGCCTGTAGATTGCACCATTTGGAACGTCCGATTGTCGTGCACTGAAAATCCAAGTGAAGGGAGCTGCTATGAAAAATGTGCTCGTTGTCTCTGGACATCCCGACATCAATAACGATTCTGTCGCGAACAAGGCCATCCTCGAGGAGTTCGCGCGGCTCGTGCCCCAGGCCACTATAGAGGACCTCGGTGCGCTCTATCCGGATGCCAAGATCGACGTCGCCGCTGAGCAGGAAGCGCTAAGCAAAGCCGACGTGATCGTGTTGCAGTTCCCGCTTTGGTGGTACAGCATGCCCTGGCTATTGAAGAAGTGGATGGAGGACACCTTTCTGCATGGCTTTTCCCATGGTTCGACGGGCAAGGCGCTGCAGGGAAAGAAGCTCGTGGTCTCGGTGACCACCGGAGGACCTGCTGAAGCCTATACCGGAGAAGGGGAGACCCACACGCTCGAGGAGTATCTGCTCCCCATCAAGGCGACATCCGCGCTCACCGGCATGGACTTTGTGGGCATCGTCGCAACCCACGGCGTCTCGTATCTTTCTCGCACGGACGAAGCGGCGAAAAAGGATATGGTCAAGCGCGCTCAGGAGCACGCCGCCCGCCTCGCCAAGCTCGTCGAGAGTCTGTAGAAAATGGCCTGCTCGGGCACAGCTGTGCTAGTGCCCGGGCAGTATGCTCAGCTCTGCTCGTTGCAGAGCCCCCTCCAGCTTCTTTCACTTCCAGATGAAGGGCACCAGAAGCGAACTGAGATGCTCCTTGCCGGTGTAGACCCTGCAGTGCCCCTTTTCGTTGAGCGGGAAGTTGAAGGGCTGGTGGATGATCTTTCCGCTGATGAGGTTTCGGCCCTGGATCGTGAAGCGCAGCTCGTCGCCCTTGCGGTAGTAGGTCGCCTGGTTCTCGAGCGAGATCACGACCTTGACTATCTGACCGGGCCTGACAGGCTCGAGTTCGTCGAAATCGTAGTGCACGAGATAGGGGCGCTCCTCGTCTCGTTTCGCCTTGCGCAGCGCGCAGCGGATCGCGCCCTTCGTCACCACGTCGTTGGCGAACCCATAGGCTCCCTCGAACTCGACTTCCTTTCCCTCGTGGAACTTCTGCGCCCCCGCGAACAGGTAGGCGTCCTCGCAGCCGAGAAGCTCGATGTAGAGAGTGCAGGTCATCGGCCCCACGATCTCGGCGTCTTGCTCGAAGCGGTAGGAGAACTGCAGGCTGTCGCTCCTCAGGTCGAATTCTCCAGAGGCATCCCGTTGCGGCGTGCCTGCGTGGACCGTATGATCGCCGGCGTCGAGGAAAAGCTCGGTCCACTCGACGTCCTTTGGCGGGTACTCGTCTTCGTAGCGGACCTCCTTGACGTCTTCCTTGAACTCGCGGATCTCCAGGCGCACCCGCGGCATCTGCTCCATGCCGTTGTCCGCTCCCTTGAGGAAGTGGTCGAAGAACTTGAGCATGAGGGCGTTTGCCTCGGGGGAGTAGTAGGTCGTCCACTCGCCGGTGCGGTGGGTGAACATCCACTTGTCCTTCGTTGCCGCTTCCCGGAAGGCCTGCGCGCTTCCCCGTGCGTGCAGCATCTGGGTCGCGAAGTTCAGGCAATTGAGCAGGGGCACCTCGATCTGGCTGAAATCGACTGCCAGACCCTTCCAGAACTCGTCGCGCAGCGGATGCTCTTCCTGAAGCTTTTGCAGGGACACGCCATAGCCGATCTGGCTTACCCGTCCGAACACGAAGTTGGCAAACCCGATCTCGGGGATGCCACCGTAGAAGAGCAGGTGCTCATACAGATCTGCCGCACCCTCCCAGGGGATAATCGCCTTGAGGTGGCGTGGGTGACGGGCGGCGGTCGCGTACTGGTTCATCGCGAGATACGACACTCCGAGCATGCCGACGCATCCATTGGACCAGCTCTGCTCGCCTGCCCATTCGATGGCATCGCAGATGTCGTCGATTTCCTCAGGGCCCCAGTACATCTGCGGGGCATCCCCTTTCGGGGAGATTCCAAAGCCGCGTTTGTCGACGTTCATGAACACGTAGCCGTTCGGCACCCAGAAGTTCGGGTCGGGCGCCTCGAAGCTCGTCTCGTCGGAGATGCAGATGTGGCCGGGCTGCCGGGCAAAGCGAAACGGGAACAGGGGCTTTCCGTTCTTCCACAGGATGTCCTTGCCGCCGGGGTGCAGGCATAATACGACCGGGTAGCTTCCCGGCAGGTTCGGGCGGTAGACGTTGGCGCTCAGGTAGCTTCCATCGCTCATCGGAACGTGTACGTCGCGCTCGATGACCATGTTGCTGCTGCACTCGGTGGCCTGGATGTTCCTCGGCCTCTTGAAGCGCTGGACGCGCTCGAGGAGCTGCTTTGCGCGGTACTTCTTGTTCACGTACATGGTCTGTCCCCTTTCTCGTAACACTTGCCGTTATCGCGCGGACACAGCGTTCTCATGTTGCTTTCTCGCGACGCGGGGCTTGAGCACGCGAAAGCCCAGCACCATCACGATGCCCTGGATGAGCAGCGCGACAAGGGCGCTCATGACCTGCACGTCGAGTCCCACGATCGCATTTGCCGCGAAGTACCAGATGGTGTAGATGGCCACGGGTATGTTCAGCACGAGGCTCACGACGCACCCCGGGTTGTACCCGTGCCTGAAGACCATGACCACGTGGGAAAACGCGTTCACGAACGAGAAGTACGCGCACCACAGGCCCAGCGATACGTCGATGACGCTCGAGAGCGTCAGGAAGATGGGGAAGGCAAGAAAGACGACCGAGCCGTTGATCCAGAACGACCAGGTCGGGTCAAGCGGCCAGGCGTCATCGTTCGACCCGAGCATCTTGTGGTTGAAGAATCTCGTGAAGCCGCCGGGCAAGATGTACTCCTCGAACTCGTGGGCGAAGTACACGGGAAGCTGCAGCCACAGCAAGAACAGCGCGAAGTCATTCCCCATGACGAACAGGACCAGCAGCAAGGTGAGGTAGATGGCGAGAAACGGATTCGCCTTGAACCAGTTTTCGATCAGCCACTTCATGATGATGCCCCTTTCATGTATATAGACACCGTGTTGATATTTCTATGCTAGAGTCGTGGTAGGAAAAAGAACATAGGCAAAAAGCGCGGATATGTTGGGGAATGTGGTGACGATGGCAAAGGAAAGAAAGCAAGACGCGCGCATCCTGCGCGGGCTCGAGACCAAGCGCAAGTTGCAAGACGCCTTCATCGAGATCTACGCGTCGACGCCCATCGAGAAGATCGGCATCCGGCAGATCACCGACCGGGCACATCTCAACCGGGGCACCTTCTACATCCATTTCAGCGACATCTACGATATGCGCGACAAGATCGTGGGCGAGTTCAAAGAACAGATTGAGCTCCGGCGCGGCAATGCCGTCTCCGAGGTTTTCGGAAAGGGCAACCTGAGCTCGGTTCTGCCCGAGGAGTCCTTCTACCGCGAAAACGAGAAGTACCTGAAGGTGCTCCTCTGCATTCCGGGAAAGTCGGATCTGGGCGTCTACATGAAGGCGGCCATCGAGCGCACGCTCGAAGATGCGCTGGAAAAGCAGGGCGGGACAGATTCGCCCTACCGCATGTTTGCGCTGGAGTATTTCGCCTCGGCGGTCGTGGGGGTCATCACCCGTTGGATCGCAGACGGGATGCAGGTACCCCTAGCGTGCCTTTCAGATGAGGTGGCACAGATGTCGCGCGAGGGCGTCGTGAGGTATCTGGTTGAAGCGAGCCGCTGAACAGGCTTTGTCTAGATCATCTCGAGCACGGCGGAGATATCGGCGTCGATGACTATCGAGCGCTTCTCGATTTCCCTTGGCGCATACGCCTCGCTCAGGTTGAGGCAGGTGTAGACGGCGTTCTCGTTTTCGAGCGCCATCCTCCAGAAGGGGTACTTGATGATGCCGGGGGTATTGTTCCCGACGCCCAACTCGAATAAGAGCGTGCGGCTGCCCTTGGTTCTGTCGAGGAAGTCCCGGTAGCGCCTTGCCGCTTCGTGCCATCCTTGGTCTTCTACGAACGTGTCATCTACCCTGAGATTGGTGGTCAACGGCTCGCCGCAGCGCGGGCAGCGGGGGATGAGCTCCGAGGGGACCTTCATATCCTGCTGCTGTTTCACCATCTGCCGCACGATCTCCTCGTTGTCGTAGGTCACCTGCGCACAGGGGCGCGAGCACTGGAACAGGCCGTAGTCTCCCTGGGTGTAGAATAGGCGCTTCTTATCGAAGCCGGCCAACTGGAACTGGTGGTCGACGTTCGTGGTGATGACGAAGTAGTCCTTGTCGGCAACGAGTTCGAGCAATCTCTTGTAGGCGCTGGTTGCTCCGGGCTCGTAGCGGTTGACCCAGATGTGCCGCGACCACCAGGCCCAGCGCTCCTCGGGCGTCTCGAAGGGGTAGAAGCCGCCGGAGTACATGTCGCTGATGCCGTACTTTTCTTGGAAATCGGAGAAGTAGCGCTCGAATCGCTCGCCCGAATACAGCAGGCCTGCCGCGCTCGAGAGACCGGCGCCCGCGCCGATGAGGACATGGTCTGCCTGTGCGAGCGCCTTGCCCAGCTGCTCTGCCCTAGCCGAGAGCTCGTTTGTAGATTTCATAATCGGACTCCTTGAAGACATTGAAGATCACATCGGGTGATGTGCCGTTTTCCTCTCTGAACTGCCGCACGGTCTTCACGGCGATGCTTGCAGCGCGCTCGGCGGGAAAGCCGAACACGCCCGTAGATATGCAGCAGAAGGCGACGCTTTGCACGCCGGCATCTCGGGCGCACTCGAGACAGGAGCGGTAGCATGAGGCAAGCGTCCTCTCGTCGTCGGGAGTCGGACTCCCAGACACGATGGGACCCACGGTATGCAGGACATAGCGGGCAGGCAGGTTGAATGCGGGCGTGAGAACGGCACCACCCGGAGCGACCTCGTCGATGCCGTGCTTGTCGAGGTAGCGCTTGCACGCCAGGCGCAGCTGCACGCCGGAAAACGTGTGGATGGCGTTGTCGATGCAGGAGTGGTTGGGCTGAAAGCATCCGAGCAGCGCGCTGTTCGCCGCGTTGACGATTGCGTCGCATGAAAGGGTCGTGATGTCGCCGCGCCACAGGTAGATACCCTCTTCGATGGACTTGAGCGTCTGGTAGTCGGTGATGCTCTTCTCGATGGCGCGCTGCTTGAGGTAGGCGTCCTGGATGGCGATAAACTCCTCGGGAGCCTCAGCGGGCATGCGCGTGTTGAAAAGCGCCCGCAGGAGCATCCGCTTTCCCGCAGCGTCCTGGGGCATCTCGGATGGCGGAAGCGAGATATCGCGTTCTTCGAGCAGATAGCCGATGAGGTAGTCCCTGCGCTCGTCTTGGTTCATAGCGGATGCGCCTCCTTATTGCCGCAGCATTTCCGTGCGTCGCTGTCTCTTTCGCTTGCCATTATCGTCTCTACCAGTTACATTTGGGAAGTAGGCACCTTTTTGTGCTGTAAGTACCAATAAGTAACCATTGGAGTTGACCTGCAATGACGAGCAAGAGAAATCTCGAGATTCTCAATTCCTTGCCCGCATGTCCCGTGGAGACGACGCTTTCGCTCATCGGAGACAAGTGGCAGGTCCTCATCATCAGGGACCTGCTCGGCTCCACTATGCGCTTCGGCGAGCTGCGTCGCTCCCTGGGCGGCATCTCGCAAAAGGTGCTTACCACCCAGCTGCGCAAGATGGAAGCGGCGGGGCTCGTGCATCGCGAGGTCTTTCCCGAGGTCCCGCCCCGGGTCGAGTACTCGCTCACCGAGCTTGGGAAAAGCCTCAAGCCCATCGTCGATTCAATGGCGCAGTGGGGAGAGAACTACAAGGAGCGTCTCGCGCAGAGCTGATTGGCGCGGCCAGGCTTCCTAGATGGTAAGGAGTGGATATGGCAAGGCCAAAGCGTGAACCGGGCGTACCCGATGCGCGCCAGAGACTGGCTGATGCGTTCTGGGACATGCTCTCCGAGATGCCGTTTTCCGAGATGACGGTGCTGGGAATATCCGCCCGGGCACAGGTCAACCACAACAGCTTCTACTACCACTTCAGAAACATCGAGGACATGGCGCAGACGCTGTTTCGCGAGAACATGCTCCCCGAGATGCCGCGTCTGATGCTCCCGTTTCTGCTGGAGGGATCCGGCAGGCTGCCCGAGCTTTCGCTCAGAGAGCGCGAGGTGCTCGAGGCGCATTTCATGCGTGCCCGGCTCTTCGCGCAGAGCGGCTCTCCGTTCCTGACGGGCATTCTCGAAGACTCGATTCGGGATCTGTGGCTTCAGACCTACGGGCTCGAAGAATCGGACCTCGACCGCACGCAGGCAGACCAGCTCGTGTTCGTGTTCGGAGGCCTGGTCGCGCTCATCGCCGAGATGGGAGACGACGTCTCATCGGATCGCATGGCGGCGTTCGTCCAGAGCCCTGCTGGACGTGGTGTCGTGTCGACGCTCTTGGCAATTGCCGGCAGTGCACGCGAAGATAATCAGATGAAAGCGCCCGGTCCTTCTATTTAAATAGACATACTATCTAGTTACGATGCAGTCATCGGAAACCCGTTCCAATGAAAGGAAACGTGAGACTGATGATGTCTTCGATGTTCTCGATTCCCGAGAATAAGCCCCTAGATACGCTGTTGTCATTGCAGGGAAAGACCGCCGCGGTCACCGGAGGTGGCCGCGGTCTGGGAAAGCAAGTGGTCGCCCGGCTTGCCGAAGCGGGCGCCAACGTGGTGTTCTGCGCACGCCATGAGCAACAGCTCTCTGCGGTAGCCGAGGAGTACGCAGGCCTTCCCGGAACGCTCAGGCCCGTTACGGCAGATGTCAGCAAGGCCGCCGACCGCGACCGTCTGATCAAGGAGGCAGTCGATTCCTTCGGCGGCATCGACATCCTCGTGAACTGCGCGGCGATCTATCCGCCGGGAAACTCGCTTTCGGTGGACGAGAAGACCTGGGATGCCATGCACGACATCGACACGAAGGCGCCGTTCTTCCTCTCCTGTGCGGTTGCACGCCAGATGATCGAGCAGGGCAAGGGAGGGCGCATCATCAACTTTCTGTCCACCGCTCAGGTAAACGCCGCGCCGATGTTCAGCGCCTACGCGATCGCCAAAGCCGGCGTTTGGGAGATGACGCGCGTCATGGCAAAGGAGTTCGCGCCGCACCGCATCACCGTCAATGCCGTGACTCCGGGCGCGACGCTTACCGAGGAGAAGGCAGCGGCGCTTGCCGACGGCAACTTCGCCGAAGCTGCCAAGACCTTCGGCGTCGAGGTCGGAGTGGACATGCAGGAGCTCATGGGAAAGGTAAAGGCCATGGGCGGTCCAGCCGCCCTGATGAAGCAGCGCATACCGATGGGGCGCATGGGCTATCCCGATGACCTGGCCTGTGCCGTCCTGTTCCTCTCAAGCGACATGGCCTCCTACGTGACCGGCCAGAACCTGGTCGTCTCGGGAGCGCAGCCGGACAATTCCAACGTCGCATTGCCGCAAATGCCGAAGGCGGACGCCTGATAAATCGAAACGGTACGCGAGCTGAAACGTCTCCCTTACTGGCGCCCTGTCTCCGAGGACGGGGCGTCTTCTTCTACCGCCTTGCTGCGCGAGAGGTAGAACATCCCGAGCACGCAGCTGAGCGCTATCGTCGCAATGGTGGTGATCACCGCGACGGCAAAGCTTGAGGTACAGGCGGCCAGGCAGATCACAAACGCCGCCACGAAGATGGCAATCTGAGCGACAAGAGCCGATGCCGTGGGCTTGAAGCGGGGCTCGTTGTAGCCGTGGCACAGGTAGACGCCCCCGAAGAACAGGAAGAGCCCAGCATAGAGGAAGGTGACCAAGAAGACATGGTCGACTTCGGGCTCCATCATGAAGGTGAAGCTCACCGTTATCATTCCCAGTCCCAAGACGATGGGGATGTGGGCGTACTGGACGAGCGCCGTCGACATGTTCGGGCGCGTCTCGTCGAGCATGTAGTCGAACTGCAGAATGTAGTAGACGAACAGGCTCACCGCAGTCGCAAAGACGAGAAGGGAACTTACGGAGAAAGTGTCAACGGTGAAGTATGCTGCCAATCCGACTACCATCTCCCCGAAGGTGATGATGACGAAGAGCGTGAGCCGTTCGACAAGGTGGCCCCAGTTCAAGGGGATGGTGTTGAGACGGCGGTGAAACACGGCTGGCAGCACCAGGTTCACGACAAGGCCTCCTAAAGAGAACCAGATGCCAATCTCGTAGGGGAGTTGTGCGCCGATGAGGAGGGTGGCGGCGTAAACGCCGGTGAGCAGCAGGTACCACCGGATGAAGAAGCGGTCGTCAGCCAACTTGTCCTTACGGTAGGCGAGCAGGTACTGGAGGAACTGGAGCGCAAAAATGATTCCAAGCGAGTTAGTGAAGGGGACGAAGGTCGATTTCCAATCGGGCGTGATCGTGTTCGACAGATAGAGCAAGATAGCCATGTTCACAAACGAGATCAGCATGTCCACTGGTGAGTTAGAACCATAGCGATTGGTGAACACGGCCTGGTACATCCAGGCGTTCATGACGATGACAAAGCCCACGACGAACGTGGCGTATGCGGAAGGCGCGACCTGTCCTGCCGCATTGAGCTCGTGGATGACGCCTGTGGTCTTCGATACGGCGTACACGAGGACGAGGTCGAAGAGCAGCTCGACAATTTCGACTTTCTTATGCTCCATCTTTCCTTCTCTATCTATTACGAACTTCGGGCGGTCGTATTATATCGGCATCCTGCCACATCAAACGGTTCGTGGCCAACAATACCTTCGCCCAATTTGTTGATGAAAACTGTTTCTTGAGTTGCGCAAACGTCCACGTACGTCGAGCTGCTATCATTGCCGCAGGAAATGCATTTCTCCATTTAGGGGCGTCACACAAGAGACGGGGGAAGACCATGACAAACTCGGTGCTTTTTAGAATGCCATTGGGCTTGAAGGTATTCGCAGTAGCGGTGGCATGTGATGCCGCGCTCGTTCTTGTGAATTCGGCGGTTCCGCCGCAGGCCGATGCCGCGACTTCGTCGCAGCCGCATCGTCCCTACATCGTACATGCGAGTGTTGGCGGGAAGGCCCAGGCCTACACCGTCAAGGTCAAGGTGGGGAAGGTCAAGGTGAAGAGGTGCTGGGGCGCCGTGGTGCGCGTCCAGTCCAAGGGGATGAAGACCAGGACCGCAAAGGTCGGCAAGAAGAAAGTCGTGACTCTGAAGAAGGTGCGCGCGAAAGCTGGCTCAAAGATAAAGGTGAGCGTGCGCGCATGGCACAAGGCCCGCGGAAAGAAGAAGGCGTGGTCCAAGCGCTCGAAAACCGTGAGGCTCACTGCTCCTGCCTCCTCTTCAACCAGCTCTGCGTCGACTGGAAGCTCTACATCAACTGAATCATCCAACTCCCAGGTGCGCGACACATCGCATTTCACGATCACCATCGTTGCTGCTTCTGGGGCGACAGGTTATCAGGTGCGTTACGCTGACAATGCGTCATTTGACAACGCCAATGTCGTTGACGTCGACCATGCCGGAGAAGTGACGTTAGAGGGAATCCATGGTGTGGTGAACTACATTTCCGTGAGGTCCGTCTATGAGTCGGGGGATACTACTACCTACTCCGATTGGTCTAAGACCGTCACGGCAGATCTGAGTTAGTTCGAATCGCGGACAGCCTTCCCTGGATATCGATTTAGATCGCCACGGCAATGCTCTTCCACTGCACGAACTGCCAGAGCGTATGCCAACTCGACAGGTGCAGTGCTTACAACTGCTTTTCCATGAAAACAGCCGATGATGCGGGGTTTTCGTTATAGCGCTCGACGCGCTTGAATCCGCGTTTTTCGTATAGGCGAAGAGCCCCGGACATGAACGGGAACGTGTCGAGCCTCATGTACTTATATCCGATTTCTCGGGCATCGGCTTCAGCGTGGTCCATGAGCTCGCGTGCGATGTGACGATTTCGAAAGCGTGGTGAGACATAGAGTCGTTTGAGCTCACAGTAGGAGTCGTCGTTTCGAGTGAGTGCAGCGCATCCGGCGGGCTCTCCATCGCAGTACGCGAAGTACATGCGACCCGATGGGGGAGCGTACTTGCGCTCGACGTCCTCGAGCTCTTCGTCCAAGTGCTGATTTGCGAGGACCTCGGCGACCTCGTTGCCCTGCGCCAAGATGCTCTCCGTGTACTCTTTCACGAGCGCTGTGAACTGCTCGAGATGGTCTTGAGCAGAGACGATTTCGACCATGATGCCCTCTTTCATCTGCATAAGGGCCAACGCGATTCTACTACGGCTTCTGGGTGCTGATTGTCACTTTGAGGCACTTGCGGGAGGCGCATATTCCTCTCTCAATTTTATGTTTCTTCTTGACTCCTCCTCTTTATCGTTATATATACAACTATAAGGAACACTATAAAAACCAATTTATAAAAACATACCTGTTATTTCGCTTTGGGAGTAACGCCGGTAATTACCGGCTGAAAAGCAAATGGTTTTTATAAAGGGAAGGTAGGTAGGAATGCTGCACGTTCTCACAGAAGACCAAAAGCTCATTCAGAGCGCTGCAAAGGAGTTCGTGGAAAAGGAGGTTGCCCCCGTCGCCCAGAAGATGGATGAGGACGACGAATTTCCCTACGAGCTGATGAAGCGCTGCGGGGAGCTTGGCTTTACCGGTATCGTGCTTCCCGAGGAGTACGGCGGAAGCGGACTGGGCCTGACCGAGTTCGCGCTTGTGCTCGAGGAGATCTCGCGCGAGTCGCAAACTCTGGCAATCTGCCTGGATGCCTCTTCTACACTGTGCTTTTTGCCCATCCTCATGAGCGGCACTGAAGAGCAGCGAAAGAAGTATCTGCCGCGCGCCGCCAAAGGGGAGATCATCGGCGCGTACTCCATGACCGAGCCGGTGGGTGCGGGTTTCTTTTTCGCGTACTCGACCAAAGCCGTCAAGCAGGGCAATGAGTGGGTCTTGAACGGCACGAAGATCTTCTGCACGAATTCCGAGGCAGCAGACGTCTACATCGTCTACGCGCTCGTTGACGACAATCCGATGCCCACCGCATTCCTGGTCGACAAGGACACTCCCGGCGTCGAGTTCGGCAACAAGGAAAAGAAGCTCGGGTGGCACGGCTCCTATACCGGCACTGTCAACTATGTGGACGTCCATCTGCCCGCGGGTGCGGTTCTCGGCGAGCTCCACGGCGCACTGCAGGCGACGATCATCCCCATCTTCGAAAGCTGCATTGGCATCGGCGCCATGTGCTGTGGCGCTGCGGCAGGCGTCTTCGAGAAGACCTTCGATTACGTCCACAACCGCGATTGCCCCGCAGGCAAGATCGATTCCAACCAGAGCGTGCAGCAGGATCTTGCACGTGCGGCCATGGAGATCGAAACGTCACGCGCGCTGGTCTACAAGACAGCCGGCATGGTCGATGCGGGCAGTATTCCCATTCCCAACACGCCGACGGCGCTCCTTGCCAGCGCTTGCAAGGTCATTCCGCCCGAGATGGCGGAGCGCGTCACCGACCTTTGCATCCAGCTGCATGGCGGACATGGCTATATCGACGATATGGGCATCCACCGGTATTGGCGCGATGTTCGCGCCTGCCAGATCGGCGAAGGCCCTACATGGCAGCACCTGGGCTACGTCTACGACGTCCTGGTCAACAATCCCAATCTCATTTAGCAACGAAGACGACAACTGAAAGGAGAGGTATTACATGTCGTGTGTCATCACTTGTTTCAAGAGCGTGGTGGACGAAAACGATATCAGCATCGGCTCTGATCAATCGGTTTCGTTCCAACGCGCGCAGCGCAAGATCAGCGATTACGAGAAGAACGTTATCGAAGCAGGCAACCAGCTAGCGGGAAAGCTCGGTGCCGACCACGTGTGCCTGACGTTTGCACCAGAGGGTGTCTCCCAGCAGATCAAGGATGCGCTGTCACGCGGGCCGGTAGAGGCGGTCATCGTGGAAGACGCGAATGCCGAGGCCATGACCGCCCAGACGACTGGCAAGGTGCTGGCCGCTGCTATCAAGAACAAAGGAGATGTCGTCTGCGTTATCTGCGGTGATGGGTCTTCCGATGTCTATCAGAAGCAGACGGGAGCACGCGTCGCGGCTGTTCTCGGCTGGCCTTACATCGGCAATGCGATGGACATCGAACCTGATGGGGATGCCTTGCTCATCACCCAGAAGGCAGATGGGGTTACCAGACAGCTGCGCGTGAAGACCCCCTGCGTCATCGCCGGTCTTCCGGAGCTGGCAGAAGCCAAGACCCCCGGTATGCGCGACATCCTGGCAGCCAAGAAAAAGCAGCAGTCGACTTTCTCGCTTGCAGATTTGGGCGTATCTCCCGAGGGCAATGTGGTAGCCGAGGATCCCAAGGGCTTTGTCATGGAGCGCAAGAACGTCATGTTGGAGGGCACGCCGGAAGAGGCCGTTGCCGCTTTGGTCGACTCGCTCAAGAAGGAAGGAGTGCTGTAATGAGCACGGCAATCGTTTATGGGGATACCCCCGAGCAACTTGCGTACTGCGCTGCTGCGGCCTCTGCAGTAGGCGCTGATGCTGTGGGCGTGACGCTTGAGAACACGGGGTCCGATGGGTTCGAGGATTGCGGTGCTCAGAAGGTCATCGTGATCGATGGCGCCGAGTGCGCAGAGCAGGTCGCCCAGCAGGTCGCCGACTTGGTCCAAGCTGGAGACGCTGACATGTTCCTTGCTGCCTCTGGGTACAACGACCAGACCTTGGCCGCCCTGGTGGCAGGCTTGTTGGACTGGCCCATCGAAAGCGGTGTCAGCTCCCTTGATGGGAGCGTCGGCTCTCTAACGGTCACCCGCTTGCTCTATGGCGGTGCCGTGAGCAGGGACGAGACCGTCACCGGGCCTTGTGTCGTGACCGTTCCTGCGGGCGTCTTCGATCCGGCATCTGGGTTGTGCACTGTCGAGCATGTGGTCGCGCAGGCAGATGAGCGCATCGAGGTGGTCTCGGCAGAGGCCGAGAAACGCGAAGGTGCCGACCTCACGAAGGCCGAGCGCGTGCTCGGCATCGGCATGGGCATGCGAACCGATGAGGACTTCGCGTTGGCAAAAGAGCTCGCGGAAGCGCTGAACGCAGAGATCAGCGGCACGCGCGGAATGGCCGAGGAACGCGGATGGCTCGACAACTACATCGGCATCTCGGGACTTACCATCCAGCCCGACCTCTACGTAGCCGTCGCCATCGCCGGACAGGTCCAGCACGTGTTCGGCATCCGCGGATCCAAGATTATCGTGGGGATCAACAACAATGCCGATGCGCCCATCTTCAAGGCCTGCGACTACGGCATCGTGGGCGATTTTCACGAGATCGTGCCGCTGCTTATCCAGGCACTTTCCTAGAGAACTAGAGAAACGGGGTTTCATGTGCCTGCGTCTATCACGCAGCTCGCAGGTGCAGGTCAATAAAGCATGTCAATAGGGGCATGCGCAAATGTTAGGAGGAAATCATGTCGTTGGTGTTTTCAGAGGAAGACGAATTGCTCCGCGCATCTGTTCGGGAATTCGTGCAAAAGGAGGCTCTGCCCGCCATGGCGGCCCAGCAGAAGGAGCATGGCTCCGAGCCCTGGGACCTGGGCCTTGGCCTGTGGCACCGTTTGGGTGAGCTCGGATTTGTCGGCGTGTCGACTCCCGAGTCCATGGGCGGCCTGGGCATGGGCATCAAGCAGGACCTGATTGTGGAAGAGGAACTTGCGGCATCGGGATGTCTCGCAATCAACCTCGATGGCCACAATCTGGGACTGCGCGCCCTCGAGTTCAACGGCACAGACTTCCAGAAGGAAAAATACGGTATCCCGGCGGCAAAGGGCGAGACCCTTATCGCATCTGCCATCAGCGACCCTGCGGGCTCGATGAACTTCCCCGAGTGGACCATTCGCTACGAGGAAGACGGCGATGACATCATCATCAACGGAACCAAGAACTTCTGCACCAACAGCCAGGGCGCCGATGTCTATATCATCGCTGTCAGCGACTATCAGCGCGGCTACCCGATGACGTTTGCCATCGTCGAGGACGGGACACCTGGTCTGGAGATGGGCGAGCTCGAGTTCGCCGGAAAGACCGGCGGCAACACCGGCACGATCTACTTCAACGACGTCCGCGTTCCCAAGGAGAATCTCTTCCCGGCAGCAGACTACGGCAATGCCCCGTGGCTTGCCCTGGGGTATCTGGATTTCGCGGCGATTATGAACGCCATGGCGATCAACGCGACAGAAATTGCCAAGGAGTACATCAAGAACCGCACGCGCAACGGCCGGCCGATCGCAAAGCTGCAGGCTGCTGCCCACCGCATCGTGAACTGCGAGGTCAGGACCCAGCAGACGCGCGCCACGTACTACGCGGCTGCAGAGCTGTGGGATAACGGAACGCCCGACAAGCGCCTGCATTCCGTCGCCAAGATCGCGGCAGCAGAAGGCTGCTGCGAGGTGACCAAGGAATGCTGCGGGCTTCTCGGTGGGTATGGCATGGGCCCGGGCTCGGGCGTCTACGAGCTGTACAGCTTTGCCGTGGCGGGATACGCGGGGGAGTGCCCGAACGACTTCCACCGCGACCTCATCGCCGGTCTGGACGGCATGCCGCAGGATTCCTGGCTGAACGACCCGGTCTCGAAGTAACAAACGCTTCAGAGTCTGTGCGGTCGATACCTTATCGGTCGCACAGGCGTTTGCATCCAAAGAGGAAACTTACATGGAAGAACGCGATTTTGACGTGATAGTGGTGGGCTGCGGCTGTGCCGGAGCAGCTGCCGCCTATGTGGCCGCCAAGCAGGGAAAGAGCGTGCTCATCGTCGAACGGGGAGAGTACGCCGGGTCTAAGAACATGACCGGTGGCAGACTCTATACCCATTCGCTCAGAAAGATGCTTGCGACCTACGGCCCAGACGTCTCCTGGGAAGACATCCCCTTCGAGCGAAAGATCACACATGAGCGCATCGCGATAGTGGATACCGAGGCGATGACTACGGTCGACTTTACCTCGGATGATCTGGGGGAGGAGCGATGCGATTCGTACAGCGTGTTGAGAGGACCCTTTGACCAATGGTTCGCCGAGCTCTGCGAAAAGGCGGGCTGCGAGATTATCTGCGGCATCCCGGTCGAAGAGCTCATCAAAGACGATACGGGCACGGTGATTGGCATCAAGGCAGGTGAAGATGAGATTACCGCGCAGGTGACCATCGTCGCGGAGGGCGTCAACAGCCTGCTGGCTGAGCGCTGTCTGGGAGCCCCGCGTCCCAAGCCCAATGAGATGGCGGTTGGCATCAAAGAGGTCTTCGAGCTTGCATCTGACAAAATCGAAGACCGGTTCCTGTGCCCTGCCGGAGAGGGTGCGGCAATGCTCTTCGTGGGAGATTGCACCCACGGGCAGCCGGGTGGAGGATTCCTATACACCAATCGAGATTCCATATCGCTCGGCCTGGTGGCCACCATCAAGGAAATGAGCACTTCGGACACGACCATCTACCAGGCACTCGATGATTTCAAACATCACCCGGCAATCGCCCCGATCATCCGAGATGCAAAGATGGTCGAGCACTCCGGGCATATGGTCTCCGAGGGCGGGTACAACATGATGCCCGAATATGTCTATGACGGTTGTCTGCTCGCCGGCGACGCCGCCATGCTCTGCATGAACCTTGGATATCAGGTGCGCGGCATGGACCTTGCCATTGCAAGTGGGCAGATGGCAGCCGAGGCCGCTTGTGCTGCCATTGATGCAGGCGATGTCTCCAAGACGGGGCTTTCCGGTTATCGCACGGCGCTCGAGCGGAGCTTTGTCGTCAAGGACTTGCAGACGTTCTCGAACTGGCCTTCGACCATGGAGGGCTGGAACCGTCTGTTCGACGATTACCCTCAGATGGCAACCGAGGTGTTCAACTCCATGTTCGTGGTGGACGGTGTCCCGCAGGCCCATCTCAAGCAGCGCATAAAGCCGATCATCAAAGAGCGCGGCATGTTCTCGCTTTTCAATGAGGTGAGAGGAGCTCTGAAGGCGCTATGAGCATTCCCGAGATCACCGTCAATGTGGAGGAGCTCATCGGCGTCAACAAGTACAACGTCGATGAGAGCTCGGCTCATATCGAGCTTGCTGACGAGGACCTTTCGAAGCTGGATTCTACCGAGTTCGAGAAGCTGGTCCGCGTTTGTCCGGCAGCTTTGTACAAGCAGGATTCGGAGGGCAACCGTACATTCGATTATGCTGGTTGTCTCGAATGTGGCACCTGCCGCATTGCATGTGAGGGCACCATCGTCTCGAAATGGGAGAATCCCCAGCCCACGATGGGCATTCAATATCGGTTCGGATAAGTTCGCGAATAGGGAGGATGCGCATTCTGCGGGCGTGCTGAGCATGTGGTAAACCTCTCGCACGTCCGCAGAATATTTTGCCTGCCTGTCAGCTTTTCACGAGTGTCCAGAAGAGACTGCCGGGAAGATCGAAAACCAGACGCGTCCGTTTCCTCTGTTCTGATAAGGTGTGATGCAAACTGCCTCGCTTTGAATGTCGGGGTGGGAATCGTTAATAACGGATTCGATAGGTGGCTGGTGAGCTTCGGGTGCCAAGACAGCGAAATGAAAAACAAAGGGATGCCATCGTAAAGACGGCACAAAAGATGTTTCTCAAGTCTGGGTACGACAAGGTCAAAATAAAAGACATCGCCGCAGCCTGTGGTATCTCGTCTTCATTGCTCCAGTATTACTTTCCTAAGCGTGCCGACATCGCTGTGGCATGTTTCTACGATTTCATTATGCGCTGCAACTCGTTTGTCGCCTCTCAGGTGCGAGAACTCCCGGGCTATCCATTCGAGGATTCAGATCTGGTTTGCCTGGATGCGTTCTACCATCTTTTCTACCAGATTCTCCATGCTGATAATGACAAGGCGCTGCGTCTGTATACGGTCGTTTTATACGATACCGAGCTGCTCAAGAACGGCCTCGACCGCTTTTGGTCCCATCCAGATGACTTCGTGCTTCCCAGCAGAACGTTCAAGAGCAGGGTGGGAACCTATGCTCTCAACGGGATGCTTTCCCAGTTTGTGGCGCTGTACCTCGCCGATCCGCTCAACAACAATCTCGATTCTTTCGTCTCGCTTGCGCTGAGCATGTACTACCAGCTCCTCGATGTAAAAGACAAGCGCTTGGAGCAGATAAAGTCCGCATCAAAGAAGATTCTCGAGAACCCTCGCACGCAGGAGTATGCGGAAAACGAGTCTCTCGACATCGAAGGGTGAACGAGAGGCAATATTTTCCCTGAGCTTATGTGAGCGGAAGGAAAGGCTTCGCGAGATTCGGTGAGATTCATCGCCTTACTGCTGATGCCCTTGTATCGAGGTATTGTGCTGAGCCTCTCTATTGCCGTGCTGCTAGACGAGGCGTGCGAACATGCGCGTCGTTTCCGGGATGGCCCGGAAACCGTAGTGCCTATAGAATGCGGTAGCCTTTTCATCAACGGGGTCTACCACGAGGGCTCGTGCACCGATCTGGTTTGCAACGGACTGGGCGCGTCTGACTGCATTGAGCAAAAGGTCGTGTCCGAGTCCCTGCCCCTGGAATTCGCGGTCGACTCCCATCATCCCGAGCAGGATGACGGGGATTTGCAAAGGTGCATTGCGTGCAATCCAACCTCTTGCATCGTCACGCAGGATGGACTGGGAGCTGAGCGTGTAGAAGCCGGCGAGCTTTTCGGAGGCAAAGCTCACGTACACGATTGCGGTTCCTGTTTTCCGTGCCCGTCTTGCGCGCATTGCGATCCAACTGTCGATGAGCTGGGAGCCGCATGAGAAGCCGGAAATGTCGTCGCCTTCGGCCAGAGCTCGTGGAACTGAGAAGTTTATTTGTCCCATCGAGTCTTCCCTGATGCAAAGCCCTCGAATTCTGATGGTGCCGGTTCCTCGAGCAGACGTTCGAATTCGGAGAATGACTCGGCAGCAAGCTTCATGATTCCCTGCTCTTCTATTTGAGTCCGGGCAGAGTTCATGAGCTGGTCAAGCGACCACTGGGAGACGCTCAGCCCATTGATGGCAGCAGCAGTTTCGATCTGGTGCTTTTGCTCAGCAGTCATCCGCAGGTCGAGTCGGGCGTCTTTCGGTTTCGTCTTCTGAGGCATGGCATCTCCTTTCTTGTACGGTGATTTGCCGCCATTGTAGCAAGATGGAGAAATTTCTTCCAGATATATGGGGTTTGTTGCTTACATGACTTGCTGGTTATTAGTTATCGATGAGGTCGACTACCTGGCCGCATTGGATTAAGAGACCTATCGAGTTGTGGGACAGGGCCGAGCGCCAACCCAGGTTCTGAGAATGACATGCCGAGTTCACCCCATGTGTGTTCTCGCACCAAGGTCACTTATGCGCAGCGTGCACGGAACTCCTGTTGGTGTGTGCACACCAAGACAGGTTCCGCGCGAGAATCCACGCACGAGGGGAGGTTCGGTGCAATTCGGGCCCGATTCCTCGCGGAAGTCCTTCTCGTGCGCGCACACCAAGGCCAGTTCAGTGCATCCTGCGCCGAAGCCCTCCGCGTGGTCGACCGCCAAGGGCGTTTGGATGCAGATTCCGCATCGAACCTCGCCACGTGGGCGAGCGACTAGACCGGGGACGCATCGAACCCAAGGACGTGGTCGACCACCTGCCGCCCCTCGATGCGAGACGAGTCGCATTCCCCCTCGCTGCTCATTGACTCTCTCACGTAACGACGATATATTGGATGAAAATCCAACATACCGAAGATTCCATTATGTTGGATGTGTTCTCACCTAGTGGGCACCCGCCCGTTTCAAGGAGGAACTTGCGTGAACGTGCAGACCAATCTGGCGGAGAACCTCAAGGAGATCCGCGCGAAGAAGAAGTTGACACTGGATGAGGCCTCAAAGCTGACCGGCGTTTCCCGGAGCATGCTCTCCGCGATCGAGAAGGGCGACGCCAACCCGACAATCTCTGTCATCTGGAAGATCGCGAACGGCTACAAGGTCAAGTTCTCCTCCTTGATGGAGGACCGCAAGCAGACCTATCACATCATCCGCGCCCAGGACATCCAGCCGCTGACTGAAGGGGACGGCCGCTACATCAACTACCCGGGTTTCCCGTTCGACGAGAGAACGCTTTTCGAGACGTACCGCATCCGCATCGACCGCGGGGGTCACTTGGAGGCACAACCGCATACGCCGGGGACGGAGGAGTACATCACGGTGTTCTCCGGCAAGGTCGAGATATCTGCAGGGGAGGAGAGCGCGGAGCTTTCCGAGGGGGACTCCATCCACTTCCATGCGGATGTGCCCCATTCGTATCGAAACGTCGGCACGAAGACCGCGTGGCTTTCCATGATTCTGTACTACCGCCCGCTCTAGTTGGGCATCGACCAAGAAGGGATTTCGGCTGTGTACTCGTTTGCTTGCGATTATCTTGAAGGCTGTCATGAAGAGGTGCTCAAGGCGCTCATCGAGACCAACAAAGAGCAGGCGCCCGGCTATGGCGAAGACCGCTTCACGCAGGAGGCGGTCTCCGAGATTCGGGAGGCCTGCAAGGATGACGAGGCGGCAGTGCATTTCCTGAACGGCGGCACGCAGACAAACCAGCTCGTCATCGACACGGTGCTCGAATCCTACGAGGGCGTGCTCGCAGCGGAGACAGGCCACGTCAACGTCCACGAGGCCGGTGCCATCGAATACAGCGGGCACAAGGTCCTGGCTCTTCCCGAGCACGACGGCAAGGTCGCGGCAGGGGACGTGGAAGAGTACGTCAAGCGCTTCTACAGCGACGGAAACCACGAGCACATGGTCTTTCCGGGCATGGTCTACATCTCGCACCCGACGGAATACGGGACTCTCTACACGGCCGACGAGCTACGCGCCCTTTCGGAGACCTGCCACGAAAACGGCCTGAAGCTCTATCTGGACGGCGCGCGCCTCGGCTACGGCTTGGCCGCTGACGGCACGGACGTCACCCTGCCGCTCATCGACGAGTTGTGCGACGTGTTCTACATTGGCGGCACGAAGGTCGGCGCCTTGAACGGCGAGGCGCTCGTCTTCCCTCGGGGTGTGGAGCCCTCGCATTATCTGACGCGCATCAAGCAGCACGGCGCGCTCTTTGCCAAGGGCAGGCTCGTGGGCGTGCAGTTTGCCGCGCTGTTCAAGGACGGTCTGTACGTTCGCATAGGACGCCATGCCATCGAGGCGGCCAAAGAGATCCGCAAGATCTTCGAGGACGCCGGCTGCCGCATGTACATCGATTCGCCGACGAACCAGCAGTTCATCATCGTGGACAATGGCGTGATGGACGAACTCTCCAAATACGTCGAGTTCGGGTTTTGGGAACAGTACGACAAGACGCACACGGTCATACGCTTCGCCTCGAGCTGGGCGACGACCGAAGAGGGCATCGACGAGCTCCGCAAAGCGGTAGATGCCTGCTTCAAGAAAGGCGAGTAGGTGCCTTTGATGGAGGAGAGAAGCTTGAGAGAAAAGAAGGCAAGCGCCCAACCGAAAGTGACGCTTGCAAAGGCAACGCCTTCTGAACTTCCAGAGGCTCTGGAAATAATCGATGCCGCCAAGAGGCTGCTCCACGACGAGGGCGTCGACCAGTGGCAAAATGGGTACCCGGACAAAGCCTGCATTCAGCAGGATATCCAAGAGGGAAAGGGCTACTTCGCGCTCTCTGGGAAAAAGAAGCTCGGCTACCTGTGCATCGATTTCGATGGAGAGCCCGCATACGAGCACCTCAAGGGGACCTGGGAAACAGATGAGCCATACGTCGTCGTCCACCGCCTGGCACTCTCGGCAGATGCCAGGGGAAAGGGCCTGAGCGAGACGGTCCTTTCGCTGGTAGACGACATCGCCCGCGAGAGGGGCGTGCACTCGTTTCGTGTCGACACCGACGAGGACAACCAGAGGATGAAGCACATCTTGGGAAAGCTGGGCTTTACGTATCGCGGGACGATCTGGTTTGACAACAGCGTCAAGATCGCCTTCGACAAGAGGATCTAGAGGCTGCAAGCCACGACTGCGTGGCAGCGGCATTGCTGATGAGAACAAGCGCATGAGAAGAGAGACAACCTTGAAGCAGTACATTGTGGACGCGTTCACGGACGAGGTCTTCCATGGCAACCAGGCGGCGATCTGCATACTCGATTCCTGGATTCCCGAAGACCTGATGATGGACATAACGCGGGAGAACAACTTTTCCGAGACGGCATTTGCCGTGAGGGAAGGCGATGGCTACCGGCTCCGTTGGTTCACGCCGGGTGGCGAGATCGATCTGTGCGGGCATGCAACGCTTGCCTGCGCGTATGTCCTGTTCCGGTTCTATCTCCCAGATGAGGACCGTGTCGTCTTCTCCACGACGAGCGGCGAGCTCGTCGTGACGAAGAAGGGGGACCTGCTCGAAATGGAGTTTCCTGCCTACAAGCTCGAGCAGGTGGAGGTCACGGATGCCATGACAGAGGCCTTTGGGGCGAAACCTTCAGAGGTGTACATGGGCCGTGACCTGCTCTGCGTGTTCGATGACGAGGGCGTGGTCCGCGAGCTGTCGCCCGATATGGACAAGGTAAAGGCGCTCGACGGGCTTCTCCAGCACGCCACGGCGCCGGGAAAGGACGTCGATTGCGTGTCCAGGAGCTTTGCCCCGAAGCTCAAGGTGGTGGAAGACCCCGTCTGCGGATCCGGGCACTGCCATATCGCCCCCTACTGGGCACAGCGCCTGGGAAAAGACGAGCTCGTGGCATATCAGGCATCTACGCGCGGCGGTACCCTGTACTGCCGAATGGAGGGCGACAAGGTCTTCATGGCAGGCAAGGCGACGCTGTTCAGCAAGGGCGAGTTGATGCTGTAGCAGTGAAAAGACCACGCAAAGTTACTGCGTTTCGCAGAGCTTCTTTTTCGCGTCGTGGTCTTCTGCGAACTTGACGGCGTCATCGGGTAAGAGCGGCTTGCTGAAGAAGAAGCCCTGAATCGAATCCGCATTCACGTCTTTCATGCAGACGAACTGGTCTTTGGTCTCGACGCCCTCAGCGGTTATCTCCATTCCCTGGTCATGCCCCATGAGGATGATGTCTTTTACCATGTTGTAGTTCTTCTCCTCGTCGAGCACGTTGTCGACGAATGACTTGTCCAGCTTGATGGTGTCCAGGGGAAGGCGGTTGATGTAGCTGAGGGAGGAATACCCGGTTCCGAAGTCGTCGAGCAGGAGCTTGATGCTCGCTTCGTGCAGGCGGTTCAACAGCCCGATCGCACGCTCGGAAAACTCCATCATGACCTGCTCGGTGATCTCTATCTGGAGATATTCCGGGCTCACGTCGTACTTTTTGAGCGTGTCCATGAGAAAGTCGAAGTAGTCGAAGTCGAGCACCTGAATGCTCGAGAAGTTGATGGACACCGGCTTGACGTCGACGCCCTGCTTCTGCCACTTGCTGATCTCGGCGATGGTCTTTTCTGCGGTGATGCGCCCTATCTCGCGCAACCACCCGTTTTCAAGGGCGATGGGGATGAAGACGGCAGGCGAAATCCTGGAGTCCTTCATGCGCACGAGTGCCTCGTAGCCCGTGACCTCAAGTGTATCTACCGAGACCTTGGGCTGGTAGAGCATGTAGAAGCCGTCGTTCTCAATGGCATCGCGCACCAGGAGCTTGACCTCCACCTCGTCGACCATTTCCTGGCGCATTTCCTCGGTAAAGACGACGGCGCTGGCACGGCCCATCCGCTTTGCCTCGCGTACGGCGCGCGTTGCCTCTGCGACCTTTTCCTGCGTGCTGAAGTTGCTGTCCGAGTAGGTTATGCCGATGGAGACGGTCGGGATGACGTTCGCACTGCCGATTTCCATGGGGGTCTGGACGGCTTTTTTCAGATTGGCAACGAACGGATCGTCGACGGAGATTTTCTTTCCACGTACCACGACGAGGAACTCGTCGCTGCCATAGCGTGCCAAAAAGGCGGGGAAGTCCTTGAGGTATTCGGACAGGTCATCGGCAATCTGCTGGAGCACGCGGTCGCCGAACCGGGCACCATAGATCTCGTTGAAGTCCTTGAAGTGGTCGATGTCCAAAAGGAACATCGTGAACGTCTCGTTGTCGTCGATCGAATCGAAAAGACGCCGAGCACTGGTGCGGTTGTAGGCTTTCGTGAGGTCGTCTCGCTCGGAGACATATTTGAGCTGCTCGATGACTTTTCGGTGCACGATAAGGGACGAGATGAAGTGCCCCAGCACACTGAGAATGGCTTCGTTGTTCTCAAGCTTGCTGATGTCGGGATTGTCGACGCCGTAGAACCCTACGCGCTTGTTGGTGATAGTAACGAGTGGTGCTGCGACGAGAGAGTGGATTTCCTGAGGTTTGAGGATTGCGTATCCGTCCGGGTCGATGCTCTTGTAATCCTCGAGGTCGCGGATGAACAGATAACCCTCTCGATCAAACGCTCTGTTCCAAGGATCGATGAAGTGCTCCGCCAAGTTCTGGAGATTGTCAATTTCGGGCGTGACACCTTCTCTGCACCATTCATAGGTGTTATCAAATCCGCCCTCATCGTTCATCTCGAAGATATAAGAACGGTCAGCTTCGAATCCGTCTCCCAGCTTGGCCAGGAGGGAGTTGATAGCGTCATTCGGCTCCTCTTGGGCCATTGCAAGAGTCAGCGCCTCTGTGACGATGACCTCGTTTTCGACTAGCTGGTCAAGCTCTTCCTTTTGGCGAATGGCGTCTCGCGAGTCTTCGGAGATGACGAGCCGGTACTGCTTGCCGCTATCGGAAAAAGTCATGCCGACTGTGTCAACATGTACTCCGGATTCCTTGATGAGCGCTTGCCCACGTTCTGCCTGCTTGTCCGCGGTATCGACTGTAGCGTCCTTTTCGGGGATGACACCGCGGCTCTCAAGAAGCTCGTCGCAGTCGCGTCCTAGGTAGTCTTCTTCCTTGTCGATGCCCAGAAGTTCCTGCGCCGCATGGTTCATGTAGACGAGCTTTCCTGTGGCGTTCTCAGAGATAAAGACGGCGCTGTTGATGTACTCAAGTATCCTTTTGCACTCTGCGATCATTTCGATTCCCCGAATCAAAGCGATGCTCGTTTGCCCCTATTTTGTGCACGTGGCAGCTCGCACCATGTGCATTTACAAACCAGAGAGAAACTATACTAGATTCTCGGACGTAAAGTATTTTCAGTTTGACAATTTGCAAAGAAAATCGCGTTTTTTCAAATATTGTCAAATTTGCCTTATCTTGCGGCGCATTTTCCCACGTCATTGCTCCAATTGATTCATTTCATAGCCGAATAACAATGTACTATGATAGATGAGCTTTACATGAAAACGACTGAGCTTGAGATCTAGTATTTTCGCTGAAAGTGTTCTGCTGCCGAGGCGCTTCCATAGGGGGCAAAGTATGAGCAAAGAGTCATCGGGCGCGTACGTCATCGACCCTGACTACAACATTATCAGCTGCAATCAGTCTGCACGTGAGATGTACCCGCAGCTGAAAAAGGGCGTGAAATGCTACACGTGTTTAATGAATCTGGACAAGCCATGCGAAACGTGCCCGGTTGCCAACAACATCCAAGGCCCCCAGACTTATATGGACCCGATTCGAAAGATCTATGAGACCGTCGATGCCGTGGAAATCGAGCTTGACGACGGGCGGGTTGGACACGCCCTCATCATGAGCACGGTAGGGGAGAGCGAGGCCACCTCTGCCAGGCTCCCGAGGACGCATGACGAACTCGACCGTCTGCTCGAGCAAGAGTTCTACGACAAGTTGACCGACGGGTACTCGCGCAAGGGCTTCATCAGGGAAGTGGAGCGCGTGCTCGAACAGTCCGACGACAAGGAATACGCTGTCGTGATGTTTGACCTGCGCAATTTCAAGGCCATCAATGACACGTTCGGCGTCGAGGGTGGAGACGAGATCTTACGTTACATCTTCGACACCCTGAGCAGCAGCTGGCTTAAACCGGTCGTCTCTGCGCGCATAGAATCTGGCTGGTTCATCTTTCTCGTCGAGGCAGAAAGCCTCAGAAGCGGAGACATGGACGAGCTTCTCAACCTGGAGTGGGACAAGGGCAATCGCGATATCCACTTGCACCTGCGCTGCGGAATCTACTACGTCGACGACAGGCAGGCTCCCGTGTCCAATATGGTGGAATGGGCGATTATCGCAAAAGAATCCACCGAGCAGGGCGAATACGTGAACTGTGCGGTGTTCAACGAGGCGATGCGCAAGAACTACATCGACCATGCCGAGATTGCCTCGAACTTCCAAAACGACATTCGCAACAAGGACTTCAAGGTCTATTTCCAGCCGGTCGTGCGCGCCGAAGACGGAAAGCTGTGCTCTGCCGAGGCACTGGTGCGCTGGGAGCACCCCAAGCTGGGGTTCGTCACTCCCGGGGCATTCATTCCCGCCCTCGAGAAAAGTGGGCTCATCTCCGAGCTCGACCGCTATGTGCTGTACCGCGTCTACGAGTTCCAGGAATCTTTGCAGGATAAGGGCCTGAAGTCCGTTCCGATCTCGGTGAACCTGTCGCGGCAGGACTTCTACAACGACCATCTGATGAGCGACATCTTCGACCTCGCGGAGCACAGCCCGCTTCCCAAGGGTTCGGTTAACTACGAGGTGACGGAGACGTCCGTGGCGGCGCTGCGGCAGAACTGCGCCTACATGCTCGAGCAGATCCAGCAGGTTGGCGCGCGTGTCTACCTCGACGATTTCGGGAGCGGGTACTCGTCGCTGAGCATGATCGGAGACTACCCTTTCGATGCCATCAAGATCGACAAGTCCTTTATCGATCAGGTCGAGACCAACCCGACGGTCCGTGCCGTCGTCTCCTCGACGATCGATATGTGCCATAAGCTCGAGCTGAAGACGGTTGCCGAAGGCGTCGAGACGAAGCAGCAGCTGGACTTCCTGAAAGAGTGCAAGTGCGACTACATTCAGGGCTACTTCTTCTCCAGGCCGATGAACGAAGATTCGTTTCTGGACTATCTTTCATCATCTCAGGACGAGATCGAGAAGAGCAACTGGCGGCCCGCGCAGTACAAGAAGCGCGAGATCGACTTCGAGAACCTCGTCGACCTGGTCGACCATTCCGGCATGTTCATCCAAGTATGCCATCCCGAGGACCACACGATGGTCTTTGCCAACGAGCTGACGCGCCTTGTCTCGGGACACCCCGATGAGCCGTACGTTGGCAAGAAGTGCTACCACTACATGCTCGGTTTGGATGCGCCTTGTGGGCACTGCCCGATGAACAAGATGGGAGACGAGAACGAAAAGACCATCGAGGTCGATGACGGGCAGCATGTCTTTTCCCTGATCGGGCGCTACACGTATTGGAACGGCAGAAAGGTCTTCATCGAGTACGGGCGTGACGTGACCAACACCAAGATTGCCCAGCGCCGCTACACGAACCATCTTAAATCCATCCTCGAGGACCTTCCCGAGGGGCAGGGCGTGTTCCACGTGGACCTGACTGCGGACAAGTGGCTGAGCTCGGGCGGAAATGCCCAGAACGCGCAGAATATCCAGGATCTCGACACGGTAGACGATACGGTTCGCGCGATTGCCGAGTTCGTCCCAGATGAAGAGGGTCAAGAGAAGTTCTTCAAGACCTTTAACAGGACAGCCCAGCTCGAGGCGTATTCGCAGGACAAGCACCAGATCATCCTCGAGACGCTCTCCTATTTCGATGACGAGTCGATTCGCTGGGCTCGGGTCACCGCGCAGCTTATCGAAAATCCCAACAACGGGCATATCGAAAGCGTTATCTACGGCGTCGACATCTCCAAGGAGAAAACGCGCGTAGAAGAGCTCGAGCGCGAGCGTCAGCGCAGCCAGCAAGAAAAGGAGGCACTGGAAAAGGAGGTCGAGCAGGCTTGGGATATGTATTCGCAGGCGGACCGCGACAGGCGCTTCGACTATCTGACTGGCCTGAACAGCCGTCTTGACCTCTACGATCTGATCGGCAAGGTCGAGCAGGGAGGCGCAGCGCTGGCTGCTGCTGTCATGATGCTCGATATCGATGGGTTCAAGGACGTCAACGATACTTATGGGCATCTGGTGGGCGACAAGTGCCTCAAGGTGCTCGGGAATGCGATCCTGGACTTCGGAACAAAGAACGGCGTCTCGTTCTACCGCTACGGAGGCGAGGAAATCATCGGGTTGGTCCAAGATGAAAATCGCAATATCCAGACCATAGCGTCCGATTTGCTCAAATGCGTCCGCACCACGAAAATCACGCTCGACGATGGTACCGACATTTCCTTGACGGCATCTATTGGCTACACGATGCAACCTGGCGACTGCCAGGAGATGATCGACCGTGCAGACAAGGCGATGTACCTGGCAAAGAAACGCGGCAAGGACCAGTTCGCCTGCATCGACTAGGGCGAGAGCGTCACATCTGGCATTGAACGTGCAGCTGATGATTCGAACACGGCTTTACGCATCTGGGCTTGCTTCTTCGATTATTTCTGAGGTGTTCAGGAGCTTCTTGTTGCCCTCGTGCAGGTAGGTTCGAGTACTTGACTGGAATGCCTGCGCGGAAAGAGGATACCTTGCAACTGCCTCTTGAAGCACCTGTGCGCGAGATTTGCGGCTGGGACCAAAAAGGGGGTGCCGTTTTCGCGTAGTGCCCCCTATACACGAGCTCTTGACCAGCGATTTTTTCAGGTCATATGGAGAGAGGCCATATAGATTTTGGTCCCAGCCGCAAATCTCGCGCATATTTCTAGTATCGCGCACGCATTTTGAACGCCAAATGCACGAAATATTCGGCTGGGACCAAAAAACGGGTGTTCTCTCCGGACACTGCTTCTATACATGCTTTCTTGACCAGCAGCTTCTTTACGCTCGAAGGAGAAAATCAACTCAAATTTGGTCCCAGCCGCAAATCTTGTGCACCAGATAGGCGATCGAGCACTTGAGTGTTTAGAGCATCTCCCATGCATTGATGATTTCCCAGTCGTGCAGCTAAAGATTACTAGAGCGTGTTTATTCGCTGCCGCTGCATCGCTATCATGGTGACTCGAAGCGCCTGCCGAAGGTGGGCTTTCGGCAGGCGACCGCATCATCCATCGAAAACCTAAGGTGGCACTTTATGCAGACCAATCAAGAGATGTTCGTCGACGTGCTCGGGCGGGCATCGACGCAGTTTATCGTCCCAGTCTACCAGCGCGTCTATTCGTGGAACCCCCAGCAGTGCACGCAGCTGTGGCAGGACATCCTGCGCGCCGGGCGCACACACAACGCGCACTTCATCGGAACGCTGCTCTACTCGCGCGAGCCCGAGCGCACACCGGGCATCGAGCGTTTCGGCATCATCGATGGCCAACAGCGTATGGTGACCGTGAGCCTCATTTTCCTCGCCTTGCAGAAGTACCTGCAAAAGACAGGCACCAAGCTGGGTGCGGTCGATGCGGACTTCGTCGACCGCACCTTCATCCATGTGGGCGACGAGCACAAGCTGGTGCTCTCGCGCACGGACCGCGAGACGCTCTTTTCCCTCATCGACGATAAAGAGCTCCCCGAGCACACGTCCTCGCGCGTGGTCGAGAACTTCAAGGTCTTTGAAAAGGCCACTCAGGCCGATGACTTCGATCCCGAGCTATTGTGGAAAGGTCTCCAGCAACTGCTCTTGATCTCTGCCGACCTTACGCGCGAAGACCATCCACAGCTTGTCTTCGAATCGCTCAACTCGCGTGGCACGCCTCTCACCACGGGCGACCTCGTGCGCAACTATCTGCTGATGTCGGAGACGCCTGAAGAGCAGGAGCGCCTCTACAATGAGTACTGGAAGCCCATCGAGATCATGTTCGGCGACGACCCCGAGTCCGCCAAGCTCAACGCTGGTATCCACACCTGGCTCACGATTCGCTTTGTCAAGGTGCACATCCATGACAAGGGCGAGAGCTACAGCGTCTTCAAGACCTATGTGGAAGACGAATACGATGGCACGCTCGAGGACCTGCTCATCGAGCTGCGCGACTTCTGCCTGATGTGGTCGGAAAATTACAAGTTCCACGGCATCGGGGAGAGCTCAAAGGAGTTCAGGTCGTGGGATTGGGCCAAGGGAAAGCGCACCACGCTCGTCCCGCCGCGCGCCAGCCAGGGTGGCTTCTAGACCAGCGTGAGAATGAAAAAAGCTCTCCATCGAGCTGAAGTTTATGTCCCTGTGAGACTACAATAGGAAGTAGGGCGCGAGGGTAACTTCTGACGCTGGAAGGAGAAGCCATGTACGTGAGCGAGAAGGCACAGGCATTCGTGAAGGTTGCCGAGCAGGACGAGGAGCTTTCGGCCAAATTGCATGATGCGCAGCGTACGGGTTTTGACGTCGCTGCAAAGGCAATGATCGAGCTTGCCAAGGAAGCGGGCTATGATCTGGACGAGTCCGATTTCTCGTTCGACGACCCTGCTGAAGAGTAGGCTTTACGAAACTTTTTCATCTGACACCGCCTGCGCTTTGCGTATTCGGCGACAATAGGGTAAACGGCGTACTAGCTTCAGAATGCGGGTACGTTTATTGGCTTATTGCCTCTATTCACATGCTGTGAGCGGTGCGCAGGGCTTGTATCTCGGGCGAAAGGAAGAGCCATGGCATATCTGGGCGAGGATATTCCCAAGCTGGGGTTCGGGCTCATGCGCCTGCCCCGGCTCGACGACGATACCATCGACATCGAGCAGACCAAGAAGATGGTGGACGTCTTCATGCAGGCAGGAGGCAAGTACTTTGACACTGCTCGTGCCTATGGGCCGTCCGAAGACGCCATCCGTCAGGCGCTCGTGGAGCGATACCCGCGCGACTCGTATTATCTTGCCTCCAAGAACGCGGCGTGGTCTGGTGCGAAAGATGCCGAGGAGGCCCGAGCCATGTTCACGACCTCGCTCGAGAAGACGGGCGTTTCATATTTCGACTTCTACCTCATCCACAACACCGGCAACACGCGCACCGCGGTCTTTGACAAGTTCAAGATCTGGGACTTCTTCAAGGAGCTCAAAGAGCAGGGCAAGGTCAAGCACATCGGGCTTTCGCACCACGATAGCGCCGAGGTCCTCGACGGCATCTTGACCGCGCATCCCGAGATGGAGTTCGTGCAGCTCCAGGTGAACTACGCCGACTGGGAAAACGGCAACACGCAGTCGCGCAAGTGCGTCGAGGTGGCGCATGACCACGGGCTGCCCGTAATCATCATGGAGCCCATCCGCGGCGGGCTTCTGGCCAATCCGCCCGAAGAGGTGGCAGACATCCTGAAGGCTGCCAATCCCGATGAGAGCTACTCTTCCTGGGCGCTCAGGTTCGCGATGAGCGTGCCGGGCATCATCACGGTGCTCTCCGGCATGAGCACGCTTCAGCAGATGGAGGAGAACGTCAAGCTCCTGAAGGGCTTCAAGCCGCTTTCCGATGACGAGCGTGCCACGCTCGAGCGCGCGCAGAAAAAGCTCGAAGAGCTGCTGGACAACAACTGCACCTCGTGCAAGTACTGCATGAAAGGCTGCCCGAAGGAGATTCCCATTTGCGAGATCATGAAGGCGTTCAACAACCTCGCGCTCTACGGGATGAAGGGCGCGCGCAGCTGGTACCGCTTCAGCACCTCGGAAGGGCATCGTGCCTCTGATTGCATCAAGTGCGGGCAATGCGAGAATGCCTGCCCGCAGCACATCCCCATCATTGATAAGCTCGAGAAGGCGGTGCCGCTCTTCGAGGAAGGCGAGTCAACGCCGGTGCTCGGGCACTGACAATTTGTCATAGCCCATATCTGCGAGGGCGGCGCGTCTCATTTGGGGGAGCTCTCAATATGAGACGCGCCTTTTTCCTGCAGGTCAAATGCGGTAAATAAAATTAATAGATGAATCATTGCAGGTCAGACGCGTGTGCTGCATTCAGGGAACTTCCCGGAATGCGACTGGCACGAACGCATTTCTCTATGGCCTGCAATCGAGGATGCTTTCAAAATGTTTGCACGAGACAACAGGGGCTTTGACATGCGGAAACAAAATTTAGTTCAATATCTACTTAAAGTGTATGTTTATTACAAAATATTTGAATCTAATGAATAAAGTTTATCTAATATGCGTCATATAAAAACTGTATACTAAGCTATTCCTTTTCTATACATTTCAGACGTTTGAGCACTTCAAGAGGGGTAAAAAATATTAATTACCCACTGTGTCGAAATTCTCGCACAAGGTTCATTTCAAATTTTCTTGCAAAATGTATACAAAGTTACATCTGAAAAAGCTATGCTGTATAAGTAAGCGTTTTCAATATTGCAATCGGCTGGCGTCTGTGCTTAAGCATGCCTTCTCACTCTAAGGTTCGCCGGCCAAAAGTGCTAAGGGGAGCACAACATGAGCTTTGAGAAAGCACTGCCTGAGTCCTGCCGTACTTTCGGCCGGACAGCTGGCGCCTTCATCCTGTCATTGGCCATGATCATCTTCATGATGGGCGGGATACACCCAATCCAAGCATGGGCAGAAGACGTTTCGAGCACGTACGTTACGAGCATCACCGCGGACAGGACAACGGCCAGCGACTGGGGCAGAGTCACGTACACGATGAACTACGACGCCACGGGCAAGAGAGACATCCAGGGTGGTGACGTTATCTCCGTAACGTGGCCTACCAGTGGCAACGCCTATCTCGATGTCGAATCCAATACGACGCTCGACATCGTCCTCACCGACAGGACCGTCACGGATTCCAGTGACCCCCACGACGCCGACAACCACCCGATCGTCGGTAAGGTCAACATCACGAGCAGCGGTGTGACCGCAACGTTCGACGAGAACGTCGAAAAATACTACAACGTGAAGGGCAGCGTCACCTTTACCGTTCGGGCGCGCAACATGACGCAGGAGAACCAGGATGTTACGGTCACCTCTGGCGGCCAGACCTCTACTGTCACGGTCAAGCCTGGCGACTCTTCGGTGGGCGTCGGCTTTGCCGACAAGGTCGCGGCTTGGACGCATGGGGATGATACCAACCAGGATCATGACCACGTCTACTGGACCGTCCGCGTGAACTGGAACTTTGCCTCGAACAACTCGGGCACCGTCACCATTAAAGACGATTTGAATAACCAGCGTGGGGTAGGCCAGACGTTCGACAGCCTCACAGCAGTCAATGTCTATTATCTCGACAGCAACGGTAACAGACATTGGGGCACTGGCGAGTCTGGGGATTCCGCCGTAAGAACCTGGATTACTGATACGATGGGCGGCACAGTCACGACGACCGGCAACGTGGTTAACATTTCGATTCCGGCGTCGAGCCTCAACTCCTATCCCGGGAGCGCGACAAACGTCCATGGCAAGCCCGTCTGCGTGTTCTTCCAGTTCAGGGCCAACCTTTCATCTCATAAAGCGGACGAGTGGGCGATCAACGATGCCTTGGTGACGCACCAGGACACCACGATGACCGAGTCCGTGACGGATACCGTCCACACCTCGATCCAGGTCCCCAACAACTCCTCCACCGCCACCGGCGTCACGCCCGGAACCCTCCAGATCACCAAGACCGTCGGCGACTCGCAAACCGCGCTCAGCGGCGTCTCGTTCAAGGTTTACAAGCTGGATGATGACGGGAACATCGTCAGCGGCTGGTACAATGGCGCTGACTACGCCACCATCACCACCGGCGACGGCGGCGTCGGCAAGATTACCGGTCTCAGGGACGGCAAGTACCGCGTCGTCGAGGACGACGGACCCAGCTGGGTGGTCATCGATAAGGACACCGAGCACGACGTGACGCTCACGACCACCGCCGGTGCCAATCTCGACGTGAA
>JBMNPN010000013.1:0-37442 GCA_050943615.1 Coriobacteriales bacterium | reverse complement strand
ACCACCACCCCAACGACATCCGCGTCGACGTCTATCACTCTTCTGGTCACGGCGGCCAGGGCGTCAACACGACCGACTCCGCCGTCCGCCTCACGCACCTGCCCACCGGCATCGTCGTCACCTGCCAAAACGAGCGCTCCCAGATTCAGAACAAGGCAACTGCCATGGGGATTCTGCGCTCCAAGCTCTACGAACTGGAGCTGGAGAAGCGCGAATCCGAGCTCGAGGAACTGACCGGCCCAAAGCACGAGATCTCGTTCGGCAGCCAGATCAGAAACTACGTCCTCTATCCCTACCAGCTCGTGAAGGATCTGAGAAGCGGAATCGAGACGAGCAATGTCGATGCCGTTCTCGATGGCGATATTGACGAATTCGTCGTCGGGTATCATCGTTGGAGGGTGTCGAATTCCTAAGTAAGCTGACATTGTCCGCGAACGTGTGCGGGGCTATGCTTTGCCTGGACCGCATCGACAGAAAGGGTCTTTCGTGATAAGCAAAAGCGCTACAGAGGTTGCCGATATCGCACGGCACATGCGTGTCAACATTATCAAGATGCTCCACGAGGCGGGAAGCGGGCACCCGGGAGGATCGCTCTCTGCCGCGGACATCGTCGCTGCTCTCTATTTTGGCGGCATCATGAACTACAACGAAAACGACCCCGAGGACCCCTCTCGTGACCGGTTCCTGCTCGCCAAAGGGCACGCGGCGCCCGTGCTCTATGCGGCGCTTGCCGAAGTCGGGTACTTTCCCGAAGACGAGCTCATGACCCTGCGCAAGCTTCACAGCCGTCTGCAGGGACACCCCGATTGCCGCAAGCTTCCCGGCGTGGAGGCGTCAACGGGCTCGCTGGGCCAGGGGCTTTCCATTGCCGCGGGCATGGCGCTCGGGCTGAAGCTCGATGCCAAAGAAGCGAAAGCCAAGTCCCAACGCGTCTTCGTTCTCACCGGCGATGGGGAGATCGAAGAGGGCCAGGTCTGGGAAGCGGCCATGTTCGCCGCTCACTACAAGCTCGACAACCTCGTTGCCATCGTCGACAACAACGAGCTTCAGATCGACGGCGACGTCGCCAAGGTCGCGGGGCTCGGGCATATCGCAGCGAAGTTCCAGGCTTTTGGCTGGCAGACCATAGAAGTCGACGGCAACGACGTCGAGGCAGTGCTCACGGCCCTGCGCGCCGCCTGCGCCATTCCAGATGTTCCCGTCTGCATCGTTGCCCACACTGTCAAGGGCAAGGGCGTCTCCTTCATGGAGAACCAGGCCGGCTGGCATGGCAAGGCGCCAAATGACGAGCAAACCGAACAGGCACTCAAGGAACTCGGGGGGCAGGAGTAGGCCATGGCAGAGAAAATCGCAACGCGCGCCGGTTATGGCGAAACGCTCGTCGAACTCATCGGAGAGGGTCTCGACCTCATGGTGGTCGAGGCGGACCTCTCCGGATCCACGACAACAGCCAAGGTCAGGGATGCCTATCCCGGTCGCTTCGTGAACGTCGGTATTGCCGAGCAGAACATGATCGATGTGGCAGCTGGGCTTTCCCTGACGGGAAAGACCGTCTTCACGGGCAGCTTTGCGGTGTTCGGAACGGGCCGCTGCTACGACCAGATTAGAAACACCGTCTGCTATGCGAACCTCAACGTCAAGGTCGCCCCGACGCATTCCGGCGTCACGGTCGGGCCTGACGGCGGCAGCCACCAGATGCTCGAGGACATCAGTCTCATGCGCGGGCTTCCCAACATGAGCGTGCTCGTTCCCGCCGATTACCAAGCTGCCAAGCAGGCCATTCGCATTGCGGCGACGACGCCGGGACCGTTCTACGTGCGCCTCGGGCGTGCCAAGGTCCCGCAAGTCTATGACGAGGGAACCAAGCTCGAGCTTGGGACGGCGCATGTCCTGCGCTCGGGCGAGGACGTCACGATTCTCGCATGCGGCGTCGAGGTTGCGCAGGCCCTTGCCGCTGCCGACATGCTCGCTCAAGAGGGCGTGTCTGCCGAGGTCATCGACGCATTCAGCATCAAGCCCTTTGATAAGGACACGTTGCTGTCCAGCGTGGGAAAGACACGCTGCGCTGTCACCTGCGAGGAGCATTCGACGGTGGGCGGGCTCGGATCTGCCGTTGCCGATATCCTGGGGGAGAACCTCCCGACGGTGCTCGAGCGCGTGGGCGTGCGCGACAGCTTCGGCACGAGCGGAGATCCTGATGAGCTGCTCGTCGAGTACAAGCTCGATGCGGCCTCCATTGCCGCCAAGGCGCGCGATGCCATCAGCCGCAAGAACAACAGCTGAAGCACGAAAAACAGTTGTCTTGCGCAGTGCCCATTTGCGCTGATGGTGCCATCGGCAATAAGGAAATGCTTTTCGGCCGCTTTACCATCCCATGGACCTGCAGACGGATGAATGCTTTATGGTCTTCACCTTTAGGTGTTGGGTCAATCGGGCAGGTCGGCTAAAATGGGAACCCGATTGAGTCGAATAAACGATCGGAGTGAAACGTGGCACTGTTCGGCAAATCGTCGCAGGGGGCTCATGCAGCCGGCGGTTCTTCTCAGAAGAAGACCAAGCGCGGCAAGTATGGAAGAGGCCAGGGTCCTGCTGCACGCGGCGTACAGCCAACTCAGAAAATGGACGCCCGCATTCCCCGTGTCGATGCACAGGAGAAGGGCGCTAACGCGAACAGCCCCAGCGCGTCTCAGCGCATGGAGCGCGTACAACAGCAAAGACAACAGCAGCAGCGCAGAGCGCAGCAGGAGCGTGCTCGTAATGCTCAGCGAAGGGACGGCCGTGCCGATGGCCAGAAGCGGCCAGAGGGCCGTGGCGGAGGCCAACAGCGAGGAGGGCGTCAGGCCCCCGAATCGGCGCGCCAGCGCCGTGGCGGTCGTCAGCAGGGGCGCGCCGGCAATCCCGGCGCTTCTCAGCGCATGCCCGTCATCGACGTGGCAGATGAGGTGCCTGCAAACGAGGCGACCGGCTCATATGCCGATCTTGCCCTGCAGGAAGGTCAGGTCCAAAAACTCGGGCCAGTCGTCATCTCGCTTCGCAACGTGACCAAGATCTATGCAGCCCAGCCAGACCGTCCTGCGCTCAACGGCATCACGGTCGACATCCGCGCAGGCGAGTTCCTCTTTCTGGTCGGGCATTCCGGATCGGGCAAGTCGACGTTCATCCGCATGCTCAACCGCGAGATCGTCCCGACGAGCGGCGAGCTCGTCGTGGCGGGGGAGAACCTGCGCACCATCAAGAACTGGCGCATCCCTTATCTGCGCCGCAACGTTGGCTGCGTGTTCCAGGACTTCAAGCTCCTCCCCAACAAGACGGCATTCGAAAACGTCGCCTTCGCCCTGGAGGTTATCGGCAAGTCCCGTCATGTCATCAACACCCAGGTTCCCGAGGTCCTGCGCCTCGTCGGCTTGGAAGAGAAGATGGACAAGCTCCCCGACCAGCTCTCCGGTGGCGAGCAGCAGCGCGTTTCCATTGCGCGCTCTATCGTCAACCGTCCGCCGCTGCTCATCTGCGACGAGCCGACGGGCAACCTTGACCCGCAGACTTCGCTCGGCATCATGAGGCTGCTCGAGCGCATTAACCGGACCGGTACCACCATTCTGGTGGCAACGCATGACCGCGAGATGGTCGATCAGATGCGTCGCCGCGTGCTCGCGCTGGAAAACGGCGTTCTCGTGCGCGACCAGAAAAAGGGAGTGTACGGCTACGATGTCTAGGTTCTTATATTTCATCAAAGAAGCGCTCATCAACTCGCGCCGCAATCTGGGAACGACCATCGGCGGCATCATCACCATTTTCCTATCGCTGCTCATGATTGGCGTGACCATCGTATTCTCCGTCATGATCGGCAACCTGGCGACCTCCTTTGAAGACGAGGTCAACGTTCGGCTCTACATCAGTGACAAGGCCACGGACGCCCAGATTCAGCAGCTCGACGACTTCCTCGCTTCGATGGAAAACGAGGAGGGCAACATCGCATCCGTCGACTTCAGGGACAAAGACGAGGTCTTGTCCGATTTCGAGAAGCAGACGACCAACAATCCCGACATCGTCAAGCAGCTCGATGGCAACCCCCTGCCGCGCACCTATGTCATCACTTTGATAGACACGCACAAAGTGCAGGACACGGTGAACAAGATCCTCTCGAGTGAGACCTTCACCAAGATCGCCGATAACTCCGACGATCCTTCAGACTCGGTGAAGTACGGCCAGGGCACGGTCGAGCGCCTGTTCGCCGTGACAAACGTGATCAGGACGGCCTGCATCGTCGTCGTGATACTGCTCGTTTTCATCTCGCTCGTGTTCTTGAACAACACGATTCGTCTCGCGATTCTGGCGCGACGCAGGGAAATTTCGATCATGCGCCTCGTGGGCGCGACCAACGGCTTCATCCGAGGACCGTTCGTCATGGAAGGCGCCCTGCAATCGATTGTGGGCGCGGTGCTTGCCATCATAGTGATACAGGTCTTGAGAAACACGCTGCTTCCAAGTATCGAGCACGCGGTGAGCTTCTTGCCGCTCACCATCGACCCGAGCGTGTACGGCGGCATCTATGCACTCCTCGTGGTCGCGGGCCTGATCATCGGCATGGTCGGTTCTGCCATTGCCATGAGGCGCTACCTCAAGGTCTGAGAATCTGAAGGACACGATATGGCCGGAAACGAACAGCGGCTCTGCAAGGCCTCTCCGAAAACCGGGGAGGCCTTTGTGGAATTCTGCGAGACTATCGGCGCCTTGCGCGAGCCCGACGGGTGCCCTTGGGATCGCGAGCAGACGCATGCCTCCATTGCGAGCAGCATGATCGAGGAGGCATGCGAAGCGGTCGATGCCATCGAGAAGGGCGACCCCGAGCACCTGCGCGAAGAGTTGGGCGATGTGCTTTTGCAGGTTGTCTTGCAGGCGCAGATTGCCTCCGAGGCAGGCGAGTTCACGATCGACGATGTCATCGCGGACATCCAGGCAAAGATGGTCAGGCGCCATCCCCATGTCTTTGGAGCGGAAACAGCGCTCACGGCAGCTGGCTTTTCTCCCGAAGAGATCGCCGAGGCGACAACGCCTGGCAAAGTGCTTGACATGTGGGAGCACATCAAGACACATGAGCGTCTGATTAAAGAGGAGCGCCGCAGGCAGAAGGCGATTGCGGCGGGGTTCGACCCCGACAGGCCCGCAGGGCTGCTCGACGATATCCCCTCGAGCCTCCCCGCACTGCAACAGGCCGACAAGATCTCAAAGCGTGCGGTGTCCGCCGGCTTTTCCTGGGATACGGTCGAAGATGTCTGGGACAAGGTCGACGAGGAGGTCGGTGAGTTCAACGAGGCGCTCGAAGAAGGCGAATCGGAGCATGCAGCCGAGGAATTCGGCGATGTGCTGTTCACGCTCGTGAACGTCGCACGCATGGAGCATATCGACTCCGAGGGTGCCCTTCGCGCTGTCTGCGCCAAATTCCGCAAGCGCTGGGCTATTATGGAGCAGTACGCCTATGAAGACAGGGGCGTTTCGTTGGATGAACTCTCACGCGACCAGCTCGAATCGTTGTGGGAGCGCGCAAAAAGGGATTTGAGAAAGGATCAACAATGAGCGTCATCATCGATGTCTACGGCCGCGAGGTTCTCGATTCGCGCGGCAACCCAACCGTCGAAGTCGAGGTAGCGCTCGATGATGGGTCCTTTGGGCGCGCCACGGTTCCCTCGGGTGCCTCAACGGGCCAGTTCGAGGCCGTCGAGCTGCGCGATAGCGAGACCCAGCGCTATCTGGGGAAGGGCGTTCTCACCGCTGTCGACCACGTCAACAACGAGATAGCCGATGCGCTCGTGGGCATGGACGCCTGCGACCAGCGCGCCATCGACGAAGAGCTCCTCTCGCTCGACGGCACGCCCAACAAGGGAAAGTTCGGCGCCAATGCCATCCTCGGCACCTCCCTTGCCGTTGCCAAGGCGGCATCCGAATCCACCGAGCTTGCGCTCTACAGCTATATCGGCGGCGCGAACGCGCACTTGCTGCCGACGCCCATGATGAACATCTTGAACGGCGGCGTGCATGCGGACAACAGCGTCGACTTCCAGGAGTTCATGATCATGCCGGTCGGCGCCTCGACCTTTGCCGAGGGCCTGCGCTGGTGCTCTGAGATCTACCACACGCTCAAGAACGTGCTCAAGAAGCGCGGCCTTTCCACGGGCGTGGGCGACGAGGGCGGCTTCGCCCCCGACCTCAAGACCAATGCCGAGCCCTTCGAGCTCATCACCGAGGCCTGCCTCGAGGCAGGCTATACCCCCGGAGAGCAGATTCGCTTTGCCATGGACCCGGCATCGACCGAGTTCTACAACACCGAGACCGGCAAGTACGAGCTCAAGGGTGAGGGGCGTGAGTTCACGAGCGCCGAGATGGTCGACTACTGGGAGGACCTCGTGAGCAAGTATCCAATCGTCTCGATTGAAGACGGCATGGCGGAGGAAGACTGGGATGGCTGGAAGATGCTCACCGAGCGCATTGGCGACAAAGTCCAGCTCGTCGGCGACGACCTGTTCGTGACCAATCCCGAGCGCTTGCAACGCGGCATCGACCTGGGAGTTGCCAACGCGATTCTCATCAAGCTCAATCAGATTGGCAGCCTGACCGAGACGCTCGATACCATTGAGCTTGCCAAGAAGCACAATTACGCGTGCGTCGTCAGCCACCGCTCCGGCGAGACCGAGGACACGACGATTGCCGATTTGGCCGTCGCGGTCAACGCCGGTCAGATCAAGACCGGCGCCCCGTGCCGCACGGATCGCGTCGCCAAGTACAACCAGCTCATCCGCATTGAAGAGGAGCTGGCGGGCTCTGCCCGCTATGCGGGAAATGATGCGTTCTACAGCATCGCCAAGTAAGATCTGGAGCTTCGACTGGAGCGTGCCTGTGGTTTGTCGCAGACGCGCTCCTGAGCTTCGGCTAGCACGTACCAGCACGTCCGAAAGAGAGCGGGATGCCAAACACAGCATCGACACAATACGGCGAACCCCTCAAGAAGCGTATTAGAACAGCAGCTGCCATGACAGCACGCCAGACGCAGGAGCGGCGTGCGCGGGCAGACCGTGGCCAGGAGCGCTCTGCCGGCGTGACAACAGGCTCTTCCCGGCGCTCCTCTCAAGGAACGCGCCCGTCCCGCAATAAAAAGAAAAGCACTGATAAATCGTCACGAGAATCTGGCACGGGCTCACTGCGCAAGGCGAACGGGGCCGATAAGCACGGCGCCGGCTCGCACAGCTCATCGCAGAACTCTTCTCGAGCGCGCCTTTCATCGAAGAGAACACGGCGCAACGGTGATGAGAGCGGCTCTCGTACGTCAAGAGCGCGCGGCGGTTCTTCGGAGGCGCGCGTGCGCGATTCGCATGCTGCGGGCACGGGGAAGTCTTCGGGAGCGCTCGAGCGCTTCGTGGGCGCTGTCCAAAGGCACAAGCTGCTCACGGTCCTCATCGTCGTCGTCCTCTGCATCGCCGCTGTGTACCCCGTTGGCCAGCGCTACTATGAGACGATGCGCACTGAACAGCTCTACGAGGCACAGGCACAGGCGGTACAGGCGAGAAACGACGCCATCAAGCAGGAAAACGATTCGCTCAAGACCGATGAGGGAGTCGAGGCGGAGGCGCACGAGCAGCTCGGCTGGACAAAAGACGGCGAGCAATCTGCCGTCGTCACGAACGCAGGCGATAGCTCGAGTTCGTCTTCGGACCTGCCTTCTGAGGTCGACCTCAGCGATGTGGACGTGCCGCACACCTGGTATTACGACATTCTCGATGTCATCTTTTTCGTGAATACAGAAGAACTCGGGTAATATTGGGCCCATCTGGGGGCGTGGCGGAATTGGCAGACGCAGCGGACTTAAAATCCGCCGCCTTTCAGGCATCAGGGTTCGAGCCCCTGCGCCCCTACCACTGGCGCCTTCCGGCGGCTGACCGTTCTGCTCCTTCTTAATGTGCATGGGTACGCTATAATTGCGTCGGCTTGAGTGCTTTTATTCGCGATGCGTGGAGGCGCGTCGTTATCCAGGAGAGGTGAGTCAAATGGCTAAAAATGACATCCCGGCGTACCAAATCATCGCCCTTGCCAACCTCGATCTCGAGAAGCATCTCGAAGATCATCCTCTGACTATCCAGGGGCAGCGCCGCGTCAAGTGGGATGTTGAGGAAAGCGAGTACCACTACATTGCCAAGGGGACGCTGAGGATTCCCATCGAGATCTACTTCAGCAAGCCCGATGGCGATGAGACGCCCGAGGTCCGGCGTGTCATCGTGGACGGCAAGCGTCGCTTTGACGCGCGCCTCGAAGAGCTCTCCGAAGATGAGCGCGAAGAACTCGAGCGCGAAGAGGGCAAGAAGCAGACCTACGGTGTCGATGAGGACAAGTTGCGCGCTGAGAACTTTGTCCACTACAAGAAGAATATCAACGGCGACAACAACTAAGTTGATTTGAACAATCTTTTTTCGGGGCATCGCGTCATTAATGGTGCGGTGCCCTTTTTCTTGGTTTATGCTTTGCACGGTCGAGGACTCCAGGCCAGGTCCTCGCATTTGGAAAACATGTTCGGCCCTGTACTCTTCAGCTTGTTTGGCGAGGTAAGATTGGCGCTATGGTACAACAGCAATTCGAGACATTCCTAATCGATCGCGCTCCGGACATCGATGATTCCATCGCTGCGTATTTCAAGGAGCCGTCATACCCGGATATGGCGCGGTACCTGTACACGCCGCTGGCAGAGTATTCCGCAAACGGCGGGAAACGCCATCGGCCGCTTATTTGCATGCTCGCCTGCAAGGCGGTAGGAGGGGACCCCGAGCGGGCGCGTGCCGCGGCAGTGGCCATCGAGCACTTCCACACGGCCGCCCTGATCCACGACGATATCTCGGACGATTCTCAGCTGAGACGCGGTCTTCCCTGCCTGCACCTGCAAATTGGCGTCGGACTCGCCATCAATGCCGGCGACCTCGCCTTGTCCCAGGTGACGGGCAGCGTCCTTGCCGATGACAACTTGGATGACCAGACCAAGATCCGCGTCCTGCACGAGCTCGTCGACATGACCACGCGCACCATCGAAGGCCAGGCGCTCGATATAGGCTGGGCACGTGACGGGCGCTTCGATTTGAGCATCGATGATTATCTCGTCATGGCAAAGCACAAGACTGCCTTCTATTCGGGAGGCGTCCCGCTTGCCGTTGGCGGTATTATCGGCGGCGGTACCGAAGAGCAGGTCGAGGCGCTGCGCTCTTACGGCATGTCCACAGGACTCGCATTCCAAATCCAAGACGACCTCCTCAACCTCGTGGGGACCAAGGAGGCTGCTGATAAGGACTTCCGTAGCGATATCACCGAGGGAAAGCGCACGATGATCGCCCTGCACGCCCTCGCGCACACGAAGGGCGCGACGCACGAAGAGCTGCTCTCTATACTCTCTGGTAAGGAAACCGATCCGGAACGCCTCGAGCGTGCGGTTCAGATTATGGAAGGTGCAGGTTCCATTGACTACGCCCGTTCCTATGCGCTCGAGCTGGTCAACGAACACCGCGACCTGCTCGAAAGCGCGCTTCCCAAAAGCGAGGCGCGCGACCTGCTCTTTTCGATGGGCGATTTCTTCGTCAGCAGGCTGCACTGATTACAACAAGATACTTAGGTAGTAACGATATGCGCACGATAAAGAGAAACGATACAGGAGAGGCGGTTGCCGATGTCCAGAGACGTCTACGCGTCCTGGGCTATGAGCTCTCGGCCGACGGCAAGTACCTCGACCGCACGCAAGAGGCGGTTCGGCAGTTCCGCCTCTCTGCCGGTCTGCCGGAAGGCGACACGGTAGACGACCAGACCTGGTCCGCGCTGGTGGATGCCAGTTTTATACTTGGCGACCGCATACTCTATCTGCGCATGCCCTACTTCCATGGCGGTGATGTCGAAACGCTCCAGAACATCATGAACGTGCTCGGCTTCGTCATCGGGGAGCCCGATGGAATCTTCGGGGCCCGCACCGAACATGCCCTGCGCGAGTTCCAGGCAAGCGTCGGCCTGGTGGATGACGGCATCGCCGGCACGAGCACCTATGAGGTGATAGAGCGTCTGCGCCATGCGTGGGAGGGCAAGTCCGCGGCCAGCGCAGAGGAAGTCTCTGCCCATGGTGGCTTTGCCCGTGCGGCAGAGGCGCTCTCAAAGGTCGTCGCCGTCTTCTACGGGCTCGATCCTGTCGGACGGGGCGTTGCCGCACGAGCGGCAAATCTCGCCCGCGCAACCACGGCCCAGTCAAAGATCGTGAGCGCGGATGCGCTCATCGGCGTCGCTCCCTCGCATGCGCTCATGCTCGGCATTGCCACCGAAGGGTCTGAGCTACAGGATGGCGTGCCCGCAGTGGGGCTTTCCGAAGACGCGCATTTTTCTGCTCGGCTCAGAATCGCTCTCGAGTCTGCACAGCTCGGCGACAGCCGTGTCATTGTCACGGTTCCCGTTCAAGGTGCAAGCGATTCGGGAGAAATGGTCTCAGGCGAGCGCTGGGAGCAGCACCTCGCCGTCACTTTGCTCGACGCCTTTTGTGCCGCTCAGCAGTAGCCCCTCCATGCGAATTCCATAGTTTATCCACGTAAGTTTCGGAGCCACTTTCATACTGACCAGCGGTTTAGGCGACAGGTATCTGTTGCGATGATAATGTGACAGACTCTCTAGTTTTGTCGATTCAGGTTCAAGTGCTAACATGTGACGGCATGTTCAAAGTCTTGAACTACAGTCCAGCTATGCGGTAGGGAGAAACTCGATACATGGCAAAGCAGCTTAATCGTAGAACATTCATTGGCACGGCAGTGGCGCTGGGCGCCATGGCCGCCTTCGACTCCAAGCCCGCGCTCGCAGTCACCTCGGCAGAGAAGAAGGCCGAGCTTGAAGAGGTCCAATCAAAACTCGACACTCTGAGCGATGAGGTCGAGGCAGCGGCAGAAAGCTACAACGCCGCTACCATCAAGTACCAGAAGGCGACCGAGAAGGTCAACGCCGCAAAGAAGAAGATCGCGGCAGCAAAGAAGAAGATCAACACGCTCCAGACGCATCTGAACACGCGCGCTACGTCTATGTACCGCTCGGGTGCGATGAGCTATCTCGACGTGCTCTTGGGCGTCGGCTCTTTCGACGACTTCGCGACGGTCTGGGACACCCTCAACAACCTCAACGAAGACGACGCCGATCTCGTGAGCCAGACCAAGGTCACCAAAGCGGAGCTCGAGAGCGCTGAAAAAGAGCTCGAAGATAACCAGGCCGAGGCGGCAAACCAGCTTGCTGCTGCCAAGGCGAGCAAAAAAGAAGCCGAATCCAAGCAGGCCGAGTATCAGTCCACGTACAATTCGCTTTCCGCCGAGTACAAGCGCCTCGTCAAGAAGGAGCGGGCAGCAAAGGCCGCCGCTCAGGCCAAGGCAGCTGCAGCCTACACGCCGTCTGCTTCCTCCAACTCGAGTAGCAGCTCCAACTCCGGGTCGAGCAATTCCGGCTCCAGCAACTCTGGCTCCAGCAACTCCGGGTCCAGCAACTCTGGCTCTAGCAACTCCGGGTCGAGCAGCTCGGGTGGCTCCAGCAGCTCGAGCTCCTCTAGCAGCAGTTCGAGTGGGTCCGGCGGCGGCAGCTCTGCAGTGAGCCGTGCACGCTCGTGCCTGGGCAAGCCCTACCAGTGGGGCGCTGCGGGTCCGTCTGCCTATGATTGCTCGGGTCTCGTTAGCTACGCGCTGACCGGTCAGCATACGCACGTGTACGTTTCTCAGGAGTTCTGGGCGATGCCCACGGTTAGCAACCCGCGTCCGGGCGACGTCGTCGCCTGCAGCTCCGGGCACTGCGCCCTCTACATCGGCGGTGGCCAGATGATCGAGGCCCCTCATACGGGTGCCGTCGTCTGCATCTCCTCTGTGCGCGGCAAGATCGTTCGTCCGTAGCACGATTGCGTTTTTCAAGCCCGTCTTGCGCCCATGCGGGTGCTCTTGGACGGGCTTGTTTTATGCGGGGCAAAAAATTCTCGTGCAGTGCGCGGGAATCTGCTAGAATCATTCCTCGCGTATTCGGGATGTGGCTCAGCTTGGTAGAGCGCTCGCTTCGGGAGTGAGAGGTCGCTGGTTCGAATCCAGTCATCCCGACCATACGAAACAACGGAGGGGCCCGCATGCGGGTCCTTTCTTTTATTTTGGGGCAAAGAATGGTATCTTGCTACCGCTGTCCCAACAGTATTGGCATTTGGCACGAGGAGCTTTATGCATATTGGACCACTGGGCCTACCTGAAATAATTATCATCCTTGTCGTGGTTCTTCTGATCTTTGGCCCGAAGAACCTTCCCAAACTCGGCAAGGCCATTGGACGTACTGTCAACAACATGCGTGCCGGCATGGAGGGCAAGGACAGAGACGACGATAAGGCCGTCGAAGAAGGAGACTCCGGCAAGGACGATGCCGACAAGGCAGATGATGCCGAAGTGGAGACCGTCGAGGTCAAGGACGAAGACGACACGGCGGACAAGGCCGAGTCATCCGAAAAGGACGCGTAGGCCCTATAGCCACGAGAATTGGTAGTCAAGCGGCGCGTGCGGATCGAAGTTCGCATGCGCCGTCTGTTTTGCAAGTGATTGGAGAGCGGCAAGTACCATGACGAGCAACGAAGACATGATCCTCACTGAAGAGGGCAAGGCGAAGCTCGAAGAGGAGCTTCACTATCTCGAGACCGAGAAGCGCGACGAGGTCGGCGAGCGTATCCGCATCGCCCGCGAGTTCGGCGATATCTCCGAGAACTCGGAATACGACGACGCCAAAAACGAGCAGGCGTTCATGGAGCAGCGCATTGCCGAGATCAACGAGATCCTGGCAAACGCCCAGGTCGTCGAGTCTCCCAAGCGCGGCAACAAGGTCGTCATCGGCTCGACGATCACGATCGCCGACGAAAAGGGCCGTGAGCGCGTGTTCACGATCGTGGGCGGCGCCGAGGCCGATATCGACGAGGGCGAAATCTCCAACGAGTCCCCGCTCGGGGCTGCAGCGCTCGGCCACAAGAAGGGCGACACCATCGAATACGATGGTCCGACGGGCCGCCATATGAAGTTCACCCTCACCAAGGTGGGGCACTAGTCCATGGCAGAAGAGCAGAACGAGGTCATCGACGACCCGATAGAGGTCCGCAAGAACAAGCGCGCCCAGCTCATCGCCGAGGGGCGCCATCCTTACGGGCACCGCTATGACGTGACCGACCACGTGTCCGATCTCGAGGAACGCTATGCGGACCTCGAAGATGGCGCCACGACCGAAGACGTCGTGCGCGTCGCCGGACGCATCATGGCCATCCGACGCCAGGGCAAGATCATCTTCATGGAGCTCAAGGACGCGACGGGCACCGTGCAGCTCTTCATCCGCATCAACAATGTGGGTAAAGAGGAGTTTGAGCGCATCAAGGAGCTCGACGTCGGCGATTGGATCGGTGCCGAGGGCGTCGTCATGCGCACACGTCGCGGCCAGCTTTCCGTTGCCCCGACGGCAGTCGAGCTGCTCTCTAAGTCGCTGCGCCCGCTTCCCGAGAAGTTCCATGGCCTCACGGACAAGGAGCTGCGCTATCGTCAGCGCTACGTCGACTTGACCGTCAACGACGACGTCAAGGACACGTTCGTGAAGCGCTCGCGCATTGTGAGCGCGCTGCGCGCCTATTGCGAGGGCGAGGGCTACCTCGAGGTCGAGACCCCGATGCTCCACACGCTCGCGGGCGGCGCGACGGCAAAGCCCTTCACCTCGCACTTCAACGCGCTCGACATGGAAGTCTACCTGCGCATCGCGCCCGAGCTCTACCTCAAGCGCCTGCTGGTCGGTGGCTTCGAGCGCGTCTACGAGATCAACCGCTGCTTCCGCAATGAGGGCATGGACCTCACTCACAACCCTGAGTTCACGACGCTCGAGGCGTACTGCGCCTTCAGTGACCTTTCGGGGATGATGGACTTTTGCGAAGGCGCCTTCAGGGCTGCCTGCCAGGCGGCAAACGGCTCGCTCACCTGTACCTACGACGGCCACGAGCTCGACTTCTCCAAGCCGTTCAGGCGCGCGACCATGATCGAGCTCGTCTCCGAGAAGGCAGGCGAGGACATCTCGTTTGACCGCAGCCTAGAGGACCTGCGCGCGCTCGCCGAGAAAAACGGCATCGAAGTGCAGGAATCCTGGGGCAAGGGCAAGCTCATCTCCGAGCTTTTCGAAGAGCTGGTTGAGGACACGATCGTCGAGCCGACCTTTGTCTGCGACCATCCGCTCGAGGTAAGCCCGCTTGCCAAGAAGAAGGAAGACAACCCCGAGCTCACCTGGAGATTCGAGCTGTTCGTCTGCGGCCACGAGTACGCCAACGCGTTCTCCGAGCTCAACGACCCCGTCGACCAGGAAGAGCGCTTTGCCGAGCAGATGCGCCAGAAGGCTGCCGGCGACGAAGAGGCCATGGACTACGACCGCGACTACATCCGCGCGCTTGAGTACGGCATGCCCCCTGCCGGAGGTATCGGCATCGGCATCGACCGCCTGGTCATGCTCATGACCGACAACACCTCGATCAGAGACGTCCTGCTCTTCCCGTTCATGCGCCCGGAAGCGCCAGAAGCATAAGGACGTGGCTGCCCCGTGAGGGCGGGGAGGTCCCCTGTGTTCATGCTCCGCACCCGATTGGCAACGCCCCGCCCGCTGCTGCGTACTTCTCTTGTCTTGAGGTATCGAAGGCGTGGACGCGGCTGCCCGTCGAGGGGCGGGGATGTTCCCCTGTGCTCATGCTCCGCACCCGATTGACAACGTCCCGCCCGCTGCTGCGGAACTCGCGCGCTTTCGCGCGCTCAGACAGTCCTCGCAAGACCGCGGGCGGGACGTTGCCAATCTGCTCCGCAAAGTCGCCCCGTGGAACATCCCCGTCCCTCGACGGGCATATGGGTTGCAAAATTATGTTGATTCGCCAAGTCGTTTTCCCGTTGAGGTCGAGCCGTTATCGTTTCGTAACACCTAAAATCTGCAGAAGCCTATACTTCTCGGTGTAAGTCTTCCTATTTGAGGAGGAGTATATGTTCGAGAAATTTACCGACAAGGCCCGACGGGTACTTGTGCTCGCACAGGAGGAAGCTCGCATGCTCGAGCAACCGTATGTCGGCACCGAGCACCTGCTTCTTGGCCTTATTCGCGAAGGCGAGGGCATTGCCGCCCAGGCGCTTCGCAACCTCAACGTGACCTACGAGGAAACCCTCGCGCAGGTCAAAGAAATCACCGACCAGGATATGCCTGCAGCTGCGGGGCACATTCCCTTCACGCCGCGTGCCAAGCGCGTGCTCGAGGGGGCACTTCGCGAGACGCTGCAGCTCGGCCAGAACTACATCTCGACCGAGCATCTGCTCCTCGGCATCGTGCGCGAGGGCGATGGCGTCGCCATGCAGGCGCTTTCCAATATGGGCGTTTCCGGCGACCAGATCCGCGATGCGGTTTCCGAGCTCATCAGCAACGCTCCGACTCCCGTGCCCTTCGAGGCACCCGGCCAGACGCAGCAGCGCGGTGGGCGTGGCAAGGACGAGTCGATGCTCAAGGAATTCGGCACCGACCTCACCAAGCGCGCGGCAAACGGCGAGCTTGACCCGGTTATCGGGCGCGAGCGCGAGACCGAGCGCGTCGAGCAGATCCTCTCGCGCCGCACCAAGAACAACCCTCTGCTCATCGGCGAGCCGGGCGTCGGCAAGACGGCCGTCGTGGAAGGGCTTGCCCAGCTCATCGCAGACGAGCAGGTTCCCGACGTGCTGCGCAACAAGCGTCTCGTCATGCTCGACATCTCCGCGCTCGTCGCAGGGTCCAAGTACCGTGGCGAGTTCGAGGAGCGCCTCAAGGGCGTCGTCAAGGAGGTAAAGGAAGAGGGCGATGTCATCCTCTTCATCGACGAGATGCACACGCTCATCGGCGCGGGAAGCGCCGAGGGCTCCATCGACGCCGCCGCCATCCTGAAACCGCCGCTGTCCCGTGGCGAGATCCAGGTCATCGGCGCCACGACGATCGACGAGTACCGCAAGCACATCGAGAAGGACTCCGCGCTCAACCGCCGCTTCCAGACCGTCATGGTCGACGAGCCGACCGTCGAGCAGTCCATCCAGATTCTGAACGGCCTCAAGGACCGCTACGAGGCGCATCACCGGGTGCACTACACCGACGAGGCCATCGAGGCCGCCGTCGAGTACTCCAACCGCTACGTGCAGGAGCGCTTCCTGCCCGACAAGGCCATCGACCTCATCGACGAGGCCGGTGCGCGCATGCGCATCAAGAACATGACGGTCTCCGCGGACGTCGCGGCCGTGTCCGACAAGCTCAAGAAACTTCGCGTGCAGAAGGAAGAGGCAGTCGGCCACCAGGACTTCGAGGCGGCCGCCCAGCTGCGCGACAAGGAAAAGGACCTCATCGCCGAGCGCGATGCGCTCGAGGAAAAGTGGCGTGAGGACGCCGCCATCAACGTGGCGACCATCGACACCGAGCAGATCGCCGAGGTCGTCTCCGCGGCCACGGGTGTGCCGGTTGCAAACCTCACCGAGGCCGAGACTGCCAAGCTGCTGCGCATGGAGGATGCGCTCCACGAGCGCGTCATCGGGCAGAACGAGGCCGTCACGGCGCTTTCCCGCTCGATTCGCCGCAGCCGCGCCGGGCTCAAGGACCCGCGCCGCCCCATGGGCTCGTTCATCTTCTTGGGCCCCAGCGGCGTGGGCAAGACCGAGCTTTCCAAGGCGCTCGCGGAGTTCCTCTTCGGTAGCGAGGATGCGCTCATCAGCTTCGACATGTCCGAGTACATGGAAAAGCACACGGTCAGCAGGCTCATCGGCTCGCCGCCGGGCTATGTGGGCTATGACGAGGGCGGCCAGCTCACCAAGGCCGTTCGCCAGCGCCCGTATTCCGTCGTGCTCTTCGATGAGATTGAGAAGGCGCACCCGGATGTCTTCAACATCCTGCTGCAGATCCTCGAAGAGGGGCACCTGACTGATGCGCAGGGCCGCAAGGTCGACTTCCGCAACACGATCATCATCATGACGAGCAACGTCGGTGCACGCGAGATTACGCGCGAGAACCCGATTGGCTTTGGCACGACCAACAGCTCGGGCATGTCCGACAAGGAGATCCAGAGTTCGGTCATGGCAGAGCTCAAGAAGCTCTTCCGCCCGGAGTTCCTGAACCGTGTCGACGAGACGATCGTCTTCAAGTCGCTCACCGACGACGACATCGCCCAGATCATCGACCTCATGGTCGACGACCTGCGTCAGCGCCTCATCGTCCAGGGCATGAGCATCGAGCTCACCCCGGCGGCAAAGAAGTACATCGCTTCCAAGGGAACGGACACGCAGTACGGCGCCCGCCCGCTGCGTCGTGCAATCCAGCGCTACATCGAGGACCCGATCTCCGAGGAGATCTTGATGGGCAAGTGGAAAGAGGGCTCGATCATCCTCGTCGACTTCGTCGGCGACGAGCTCGTCTTTGCTCCGGGCACCGGCGAGGTCCCGCGTCTGCGCGAGCGCAAGACGCTGGCACTTGAGGCGGCGCAGAGCGATATGCATGTTCCCGCGAGCTCGACTTCGGGGCATGGCCAGGAAGATGGAGATACGGCTTCTGACTAGTAGAAACGCTCGATTCCATACTTTTTCGAGAAGAGTGTAATCGGTGCCGGAGTGCCCGCTGTGGTGCTCCGGCACCGTGTTATTATGAAACTACGTAAAGTGATCCGATCAGAGAGGGCTCAAGCGTGGGATATGCCTTTCAGAGCATGGACGAGGCACTGCAGGCAGTAGCGCCGGGGACAGAGCTGAGAAAGGCACTCGACATGATTCGCGCCGCGGAGAACGGCGCCCTCATCTGCATCGGTGACGTCGATGCGGTTCTCGAAACTGCGAGCGGCGGCTTTATCATCGATACCGCCTTCACGGCAAACCGCCTGTTCGAGCTTGCCAAGATGGACGGCGCCATCATCCTCGACGCGCATGCGCGCCGCATCATCCGCGCCAACGTCCACCTCACCCCAACGGTCTCATACGAGACGAAGGAGACGGGCATGCGCCATCGCACGGCCATGCGCATGTGCGTTCAGACCGATACGCTCGCTATCACGGTCTCGCAGCGTCGTGGGGCCATTGACCTGTACTTTGGCGGCGAATCTGTGACGCTCGGCCAAATAGAGTCGACGCGCAGGCGCAACGATGCCACAATTCTCGCAATGCAGAGCGCGCGTGACATGCTGGACCGCGAGATCATGCGCCTCATGGAAATCGAAGGCGAAGAGGACGCAGGCGATAGGGGATAGCCTCGGGCTCTCTTAGACTGCAGGAAAAAAGAGGGGACTTGCGATGGAGGAAAAGGACTTGTCGACCCGCGTCGACATCGACCCGGTATCGGGTCCGGCGGCGCTCTCGTCTGCCGCTGTCGATGAGCTCGTCAGGCAGATCAACGACTACGCGAGTTCGAGTGTGTCTCTCGAAGGACGTGTCTCCTCGCACCCGACAACTGCGGCGGTCATCGTTGCGGGCGGTCAGGGTGAGCGGTTTGGCAACCCCGGTGGAAAGCAGCTCTACAATATGCTCGGCAAACCGGTGCTCACCTGGTCGGCAGAGGTATTCGATGCCGTGCCGGACGTGGGGCTCATCGTCGTCGTATGCCCTGAGGAGCGCCGCGACGAGTTCTGCCGCATTGCCTTCGACCCCTATCCGTTTGCAACGCCCATCTCCTTTGCGCCCGCCGGTGAGATTCGCCAGGAATCCGCTCTGAGCGGTATCGAGGCAGTTCCCGCCGAGTTCGATTTCATCGCCGTGCACGATGGCGCGCGCCCCCTTGTCACCGTGGAACTCGTCTCGCATGCGATCAACACGCTGAAGGGCGACCTCGACGCCGATGGCGTGTGCGTGGGGCACCCCTCTATCGACACTCTCAAGGTGGTCGACGATCGTTCGATCGTGGGCACGCCCGACCGCAGCATGTTCTGGGTTGCCCAGACGCCGCAGGTCTTTCGCTCGGGAATCATCCGCCGCGCCTACCAGACGGCGATGTACGACGGGTTCGTGGGCACGGACGACTCGTCGCTCGTTGAGCGCATCGGCGGCAGCGTCCTCATGCTCAACGGTCCGCGCGATAACATCAAGGTCACCGTTCCCGAAGATGTCGGCCCGACCATAGCGGCACTTGCCGCGCGTATCGCGCAACGTGAGGGCTGAGATAATGCAGCGCATCGGCTTGGGCTATGACGTGCACGCGCTCGTTCCCGGGCGCAAGCTCGTCTTGGGCGGCGTGGAGATACCCTACGAGCTGGGGCTCGAGGGGCATTCGGATGCCGACGTGCTCGTGCACGCCATCATGGATGCCCTTGTCGGTGCTTTGCGTGCCGGCGATATCGGCAAGCTCTTTCCCGACACCGACCCCGCCTATGAGGGGGCCGACTCGATTGTGCTCCTCACGCAGGTCGGCAAGCTCGTGCGCGATAGGGGCTTTCAGATCGTCGACATCGACTCGGTGCTCGTCATGCAGCAGCCCAAGATCTCACCGTATCGAGAGCAGATGAGGGAAAACATCGCGCGTGCCCTCCAGCTCGACGTCTCCTGCGTTGGCGTCAAGGCCACCACTTCCGAGCACCTGGGCTACGAGGGCAGGGGCGAGGGCGCCTCGGCTCAAGCCGTGGCGCTGCTTTCCTGTTAAGATAGCGTCCAAACCTGACGCTCTGAGCATCGCCCGTCTCGTCGGGTATCTCGATTCGTAACGCATTGACCAAGGAGCATGAGCCCGAACATGCAGATCTACAACACCGCGACACGTCGTAAAGAGGAATTCGTCCCCCGCGAACCGGGCAAGGTTGCCATGTACGCCTGTGGTCCGACGGTCTACAACTACATACACATCGGCAACGCGCGCACCTTTCTCACCTTCGACGTCGTGCGCCGGTATCTGACCTATCGTGGCTACGAGGTGAAGTTCGTCCAGAACATCACCGACGTCGACGACAAGATCATCAACCGTGCCAAAGAGGAGGGAAAGACCCCCGCAGAGATCGCCTCCTTCTACACGGATGCCTTCATCGACGCCATGCACCGCTTTGGCATCGAGGATCCCGACGTGCGTCCGCGCGCCACGCAGGAAATCCCCGAGATGATCGAGCTCGTGGAGCGCCTCATCGAACGCGGACATGCCTACGAGGTCGATGGCGACGTCTATTTCTCCGTCCGCTCGTATCCGCCCTATGGGCGCCTTTCGGGCAGGAACGTCGACGATCTGATGTCGGGCGCGCGCGTCGATGTCGACGAGCGCAAGAAGGACCCGCTCGACTTTGCCCTGTGGAAGGCGGCCAAGCCGGGCGAGCCGCACTGGAGCTCGCCGTGGGGCGAGGGGCGTCCGGGTTGGCACCTCGAGTGCTCGGTCATGTCCCAGAAGTACCTGGGACTCCCGCTCGACATTCATGGCGGTGGCTCGGACCTGATCTTTCCACACCATGAAAACGAAGTGGCACAGTCCGAGGCCGCCTATGGCGGGACCTTTGCCAAGTACTGGATTCACGGTGGCATGCTCAACATCAACTCCGAGAAGATGTCGAAGAGTCTCGGCAACTTCCTGTTGCTCACCGAGGTCCTCGATCGCTGCGACCCGATGGCGCTGCGTCTGCTGATGCTGCAGACCCACTACCGCAGCCCGCTTGACTTCAGCTACGAACGCCTCGATGAAGCGGCTGCCTCGCTCGACCGCATCAGGACGGCCGTGACCAATCTCGGCTGGGCGCATGACAACGCCTCGGAGGCGTCTTCCAACGAGACCGCCGCCTTTGAGCAGCAGATCTCCGAGGCTAAGGAGCGCTTCATCGCCGCCATGGACGACGACTTCAACACCGCAGAGGCGCTCGGTGCGGTGTTCTCGCTCGTGAGCTCTGCCAACGGCTTTCTCGAGGAGAACAGCGCGCTGTCCGATGAGGGACGCAGCACCATCGCCCGGGCGCGCGACACGATCGTAGAGCTGCTCGGCGTGCTCGGCATCGAGCTCGAATCTGCCGAGCAGGAGTGGCCGCAGGAGGTCTGCGAGCTGGCCCGCGATGTCTGCGGTGCCGAGTGCGACGACCCCCACAAGGCCGTCGACGCACTCCTCGAGGTACGCGCCCAGGCGCGCAAGGAGAAGAACTGGGACGTTTCCGATCGCGTGCGCGACGGTCTGTCCGAGCTCGGCTTCACGGTCGAGGACACGGCGAACGGGGCCAGGGTCAGCTATGGCAAGTGATTTTCTCGAGGGGCGCCATGCGCTCGAGGAGGCGCTTTCCACCGGCGCTCCAATCGAGGCGATCTTCGTCTCGGACGCAGCGCGGCGTGACAAGCGCGTCGCCTCGAGTCTCAAAAAGGCAAAGAAGCGCGGCATCCTCGTCAAGGGCGCGAGCGAACAGCAGCTCGACGACCATTCTGCCCACGGTGCCCACCAAGGCGTCATCGCGCGCCTCGCGCCCTTTACCTACGTGGGCCTGGGAGACCTCATCGAGCGTGCGGCGGGCAAGCGCGACTGTCTCATCTTGGCATGCGATCACATCACGGATGCCGGCAACTTCGGCGCCATGCTGAGAAGCGCCGAGGTCGTCGGGGCCTGCGGGGCGCTCGTTCCCAACCGCCGCTCCGCCCGCGTGACGACGGCGACCTACAAGACCTCGGCCGGCGCGGTCATGCACCTTCCCATTGCCATGGAGGCAAATCTCGCCTCGTGCCTCGAGCGCCTGAAGGAGGAAGGCTTCTGGGTCGTCGGCGCAAGCGAGCATGCCGACCAGATTGCATGGGATGCCCCGCTCTCTGGTCGCATCGTGCTCGTGATGGGCTCCGAGGAGAAGGGACTTGCCCCGCTCACGGTAAAAACATGTGACCTTTTGGTTAAACTTCCGCAGGCCGGAAACGTCGAGTCGCTCAACGTCGCACAGGCGACGACCGTGCTCGCCTATGAATGGATGCGCCAATGCAACGCCACCAAGCGCTGATCGTCGACGGCTACAACGTCATCCGCAACAACACGCGCTACTCCCAAGGCGTCGATGACGACTTCGAGGGCGGGGAAGGTTGGAACGACGCCCGCGACGTCCTCATCAACGATGCCGCCTATTATGCCCAGGGACGCTTCGAGGAGTGCACGGTCGTCTTCGACGGTGCCGGAAACCCCGAGTCCACGGGCGAGACGCGCTCGCGGGCGGGAATCGACGTCATCTTCTCTGCCACAGGGGTGAGCGCTGACTCCGTTATCGAGAGACTGGCCCACGATGCCCGCGAACGCGGCCTTGAAGTCGTGGTCGTCTCCTCTGATGCGGCCGTCCAATCGACCGTCTACGGTGGCGGGGTCACGCGCATGTCGGCTGCGGCATTCGGCATCGACTCCGAGCGCCTCGAGCAGGACTGGCGCCAGGATGCGGTCCAGCCCGGGCCGGTCAAGAACACGATTGCAGAGCGTATCGACCCAAAGGTCGCCGAAGCACTCGAGCGGCTATTGCATGGCGATAGGAGCTGAACTTTGGCCTGAACATGCCGTGCGGTGTGATACACTGCCATGCGCGATGAGCCAGCGTGGCGCAACGGTAGCGCAGTGGTTTTGTAAACCATGGGTTGCAGGTTCGATTCCTGTCGCTGGCTCCAGTAGCATTTTTGCGTTTCACGTTGTGCATGCAGGGGAAAGTCGATGGATACGCCCGGCTCCGTGGTCATGAAGGTTTTTCATTGACAGAGCCGAAGAGCCGCGGTAATATTGTCGACCGCTACGCGAGGATTATGTCTTCGCGCTGCAAGTGCGCAGCTTGAAAAACGCATATGTTAGAGAGTTTCACAAATGGGCGTGTGCCGGAGCGGTTAATCGGGACGGGCTGTAAACCCGTTGGCTTTGCCTACCATGGTTCGAATCCATGCGCGCCCACCATCTCTTGCCTGTGTAGCTCAGGGGTAGAGCACTTCCTTGGTAAGGAAGAGGCCATCGGTTCAAATCCGATCACAGGCTCCATTTCATTTTTCAAGTAGTGAGAATCGGCGGCGTAGCTCAGCTGGTTAGAGCACACGGTTCATACCCGTGGCGTCATTGGTTCGAATCCAATCGCCGCTACCATTCACACCCGTCGCCATTTTGGCGGCGTTCGTATAATATGAGCAACAAGCTTCCGCTCCTCGCGGGGGCGAAAGCAATAAGCCAATTAGGAGGAAAACGATGGCTAAGGAAAAGTTCGAGCGTACCAAGCCGCATGTCAACATTGGTACCATCGGTCACGTTGACCATGGCAAGACCACGCTGACTGCCGCTATTTCCAAGACCCTGTCTGAGAACGACGGTTCTCACGGCACCGCGCATGCCGACTTCACGGCATTCGAGGACATCGACAAGGCTCCGGAAGAGCGTGAGCGCGGTATCACGATCTCCATCGCCCACATCGAGTACGAGACCGACAAGCGTCACTATGCGCACGTTGACTGCCCTGGCCATGCTGACTACGTCAAGAACATGATCACGGGTGCTGCGCAGATGGACGGCGCCATCCTCGTTATCGCCGCCACCGACGGCCCGATGGCCCAGACCCGCGAGCACATCCTGCTCGCCCGCCAGGTCGGCGTTCCCTACATCGTCGTCTTCCTTAACAAGTGCGACATGGTCGACGACGAGGAGCTCATCGACCTCGTCGAGATGGAGACCCGCGACCTGCTCACCGAGTACGAGTTCCCCGGAGACGAGATTCCGATCATCCGCGGCTCTGCTCTCAAGGCCCTCGAGGGCGACAAGAAGTGGCAGGAGAAGATCTGGGAGCTCATGGACACCATCGATGAGTACATCCCGACTCCTCAGCGCGACGTCGACAAGCCGTTCCTGATGGCTGTCGAGGACGTCTTCACCATCACCGGCCGCGGTACCGTTGCCACGGGCCGTGTCGAGCGCGGCGTCTGCAAGATGAACGACGAGGTCGAGATCGTCGGCATCAAGGAGACTCAGAAGACGGTCGTCACCGGCGTCGAGATGTTCCGCAAGCTGCTCGACGAGGCAGAGGCTGGCGACAACGTCGGCCTGCTGCTCCGCGGCATCAAGCGCGAGGACATCGAGCGCGGCCAGGTCGTCTGCAAGCCGGGTTCCGTCACCCCGCACAAGAAGTTCAAGGGCCAGGTCTACGTCCTGACCAAGGACGAAGGTGGCCGTCACACGCCGTTCTTCACCAACTATCGTCCGCAGTTCTACTTCCGCACGACCGACATCACGGGCACCGTTACCCTGCCCGAGGGCGTCGACATGGTCATGCCGGGCGATAACGTCGAGATCACCGGCGAGCTGATCCACCCGGTCGCCATGGAAGAGGGCCTGCGCTTCGCTATCCGCGAGGGCGGCCGCACCGTTGGTTCCGGCAAGGTCACCACGATTATCGAGTAAATCTCGAGTTTTCTTTGCAAGTCAGCAAAAACTGCGTCCGGCGGCACCGCTTGAAGCCGCCGGCGCGTTTTTGCCCTATTGAAGGATTTAATCACTATGCGTACGTTGGTCACTTTGGCCTGCACCGAGTGCAAGCGCCGCAACTACACGACCAAGAAGAACAAGCAGAACACGCCTGAGCGCATGGAGCTCAAGAAGTACTGCAAGTGGTGTGGCCATCACACCCTTCATCGTGAGACTCGCTAACAGCTGTGCGTTTTAGCTGCTAGACAAGTTTGTTGGCACAGGCCAGTAGCTCCAATTGGTAGAGCGTCGGTCTCCAAAACCGAATGTTGGGGGTTCGAGTCCCTCCTGGCCTGCCAGTAAAATCAACGCCGGTAAACCTTGCCGGCTTTTTGCGTGAGTATGGATGTTTCGTCAGCTCGTATTGAACGGATACTTTAATGGCTGAGAAAAAGCATAAGAAGAGAAGGCACAACAAGAAGCCGGCCCAGGCAAACCAACAAGGTGCCCAGGCAAAAGCGGCTTCCGGTTCTTCTGCAAAGAAGGACAGCAAGGGTGTCCCTGCCGAGCGAGTGTCCGCCAAGGACAGGCGCGCGGCTGCGAAGGCTGCCAAGCAACGCGAAAAGGAGATGGAAGCCAAGGCCAAGGCCAAGGAGCAGGAGAAAAACCCCTCTTGGTGGCGACGCTTCGTCAACTACTGGAAGGCCGTGCGCATCGAACTGCGCCGCGTTGTCTGGCCGACGCGCGAGGAGACGGTGAACGCCAGTCTCATCGTTGTCGGTGCCATCCTCTTCTTCGGCATCTACATCGCGATTATCGACAACATCATCATCATCCCACTCGACTGGATTTCTTCGCTGGGGAGGTAGACGATGGGTAGAAGATGGTATGTCGTTCACACGTATTCTGGATACGAGAACAAGGTAAAGACGAATCTCGAGCACTTGATTGAAACCGGTGGCTACGAGAAGAACATCTATGACATCCTCATCCCGACCGAAGAGGTCACGGAGCTCAAAGAGGGCGGTCGCCGTGTCACGTCCGAGAAGAAGGTCTTTCCCGGCTATGTGCTGGTAAGGGCAGATCTCGATGCGCGCACGCAGGTCGCCATCCGCAATACGCCGGGCGTTACCGGTTTTGTCGGCTCCGAGGGAAAGCCCCAGCCCCTCACGCGCGAAGAGTTCAAGAAGATTACCAAGACCACGAGCCCCGAGGTTCCCAAGAAGACCTCGACCGACCTCGAAGAGGGCATGGTCGTCCGTGTTTCCAGCGGTCCCCTGGCAGATTTCGACGGCAAGATCGCCGAGGTCAACGCCGATGCGGGCAAGGTCAAGGTCATGGTCTCGATCTTCGGGCGCGAAACGCCGGTCGAGCTCGGTTTCGACCAGGTCGAGAAAATCTAACTTTGAAAGAACTGCACGGACCACATGCCTCTATGTGGAAGAGGGCTTCTCATGCGGCGCGTGTTTTTCATAGATATAGAAAAGCTGTACGTGCAACGGTTCCCCAGAGGAGCCGCAGACAAGATAGGAAAGAGCAATGGCTAAGAACAAAGAGGTTACGGGCTTCATCAAGCTCCAGATCCCTGCTGGCCAGGCGAACCCGGCTCCGCCGGTTGGCCCGGCACTCGGCGCCCAGGGCGTCAACATCATGCAGTTCTGCCAGGCCTTCAACGCCGCGACGCAGGACAAGGGCAACACGATCATCCCGGTCGAGATCACCGTCTACGAGGACAAGTCCTTCGACTTCATCTGCAAGACGCCGCCTGCCGCAGTCCTCATCAAGGAGGCCCTGCACCTGCAGTCCGGCTCTGCTGTCCCGCAGCGCGACAAGGTTGGCGAGCTTTCGCAAGACCAGCTGCGCCAGATTGCCGAGACCAAGCTTCCCGACCTCAACGCCAACGATATCGAGGCCGCGATGAAGATCGTCGCCGGCACCGCCCGTTCCATGGGCGTCACGATCGCCGAGTAGGTTTTGGTAGGAGAGGGGTGCAGCTGCTGCGCTCCTTCAACTGATACGTGGGAGGGGAAATGCCCCGCTTGAACCACATGGAGGTTTATTGAGTTATGGCTAAGCACGGAAAGAAGTACAACGCCGGTCTGGAGAAGCTCGAGGAGGGCAAGTTCTACGCCCCGCTCGATGCCGCCAAGCTCGTAAAAGAGCTCGCGACGGCCAGCTTCGACGAGACCATCGAGGTTCACTTTCGCCTGAACATCGACACCCGCCAGGCAGACCAGCAGGTCCGCGGCTCTATCAGCCTTCCCAACGGCACCGGCAAAAGCGTCCGCGTCGCCGTCTTTGCCGAGGGCGACAAGGCCAAGGAGGCTGAAGAGGCAGGTGCCGAGGTCGTTGGCTCCGATGACCTGGTCGCGCAGATCCAGGCTGGCAACATTGACTTCGATGCCACTATCGCCACCCCGGACATGATGTCCAAGGTCGGGCGTCTCGGTAAGATCTTGGGCCCCCGCGGCCTCATGCCGAATCCCAAGCTCGGCACCGTCACCCAGGATGTCGCCAAGGCAGTTGCCGACGTCAAAGGCGGCAAGGTCGAGTATCGCGCCGATCGCTATGGCATCTGCCACGTCATCATCGGCAAGGCGTCTTTCACCCCCGAGCAGATTGCCGAGAACTACGGCGCGCTCTACGACGAGATCCTGCGCGTCCGCCCGTCCTCTGCCAAGGGCCGCTACGTCAAGTCCATCACGCTCACCAGCACGATGGGTCCTGGCATCCCTGTCGATGCCGATGTCACGCGCGAGTACCTGGGCGCGTAAACCAGATCGGGACTTGTCCCGAAGCTGGCTTTTGAGTAATATCACGGTGCCCTGTTCCATTGGGGCGCTTTGATAGATTTGCAAGCTTTACCCGCTACCGTAGACAGCCGGTGCTTCCCAGTGGGGGAGTCGAAGGGGACTCGAACCGAGTTCCGCCCGCCGAGGTGGTCAACATACTGCTCGTCCGAAAATTGGGCTGTGCACTCTTGTCGACCTCCACTGTCACCCAGCGGGGGTCGATTTGTATGAAAGGAGGTGCACATGCCCACACAGGAAAAGGTTCAGCAGGTTGCAGAGATCACCGAGCAGTTCCAGAACACGGCTGGTTGCTGGTTCATCGATGCCCGCGGCCTCACCGTCAAGGAGGTCCAGGAGCTCCGCGTCAACATCCGCAAGGGCGGCGGTGCCATGCACGTCTACAAGAACACGCTGGCCCGGCGCGCTCTGAACGACCTCGATTTGCCCGAGCTCCCCGAGATTCTCTCCGGCCCCACTGCCTTCGTGTTCTGCGATGATGACATCGCCGCTCCGGCCAAGGCCATCAAGGACTTCATGGACGAGCACGAGGCATTGGAGCTCAAGGGCGGTCTGGTCGATGGCGCCGAGGTCTCCGTTGAGGATGCGCTCAAGATTGCCGAACTCCCCAGCAAGGACCAGCTCATCGCAATGCTGCTCTCCACGATGCAGGCACCGCTCACCGGTCTCGTTCGCGTTTGCAACGCGCCGATGGAGTCGCTCGCGCGTGGACTCAAGGCAGTCGCCGACAAGCAGGCTGCGTAACGCACGTTTTTCGTTTTGATTGGAATGTGGCCGCGTGAGTTACGCGTGCCAAGAACATGAAAGGTTTTACCATGACCAAGGAAGAAATTCTTGAAGGCATCAAGGGCCTGACCGCTCTCGAGCTCTCTGAGCTCGTTCATGACCTCGAAGACGAGTTCGGCGTTTCCGCCGCTGCTCCCGTTGCCGTCGCCGCTGCTCCTGCCGCTGGCGGAGAGGCTCCTGCCGAGGAGAAGACCGACTTCGACGTCGTGCTCGAGTCCTTCGGCGACAACAAGATCGCCGTCATCAAGGTTGTCCGCGAGGTCACCACGCTCGGCCTCAAGGAGGCCAAGGCCCTCGTCGAGAGCGCTCCGACCAACGTCCTCGAGGGTGCCTCCAAGGAGGACGCCGAGGCTGCCAAGGAGAAGTTCGAGGCTGCCGGCGCTGTTGTCACGCTGAAATAAGCGCACCTGACAGATTTGCTGTTCGCGAGGGCCGTTCCTTTGGGGCGGCCCTCTTCTTTTCTCCACAGGCAGCGGGACGCATGCATTCCTCGGCAATATTCGGGCTTTCCAATGCTAGCTCCGAGCTTGCAGTATCATGGAGCGCAAACGTACCTACCAGTTTCCATGAGGAGCCGCTAGATGCTCGAGCAAGTCAACCTGAAGGAAAAGATCTCCAAAGAGGAATACCAGCAACGCAAAGATGAACTCGTCACGCGACTCGTGCGCGCGCAACAGGAGTGCATACGTGAAAAACTCCCCGTCGTGGTCATCGTCGAGGGGTGGAGCGCCTCGGGCAAGGGGACGACGATCTCCAAGCTCGTGAAGGACCTCGACCCGCGTGCGTTCCGCGTCCACTCGATGAGCGCTCCCAACGATGAGGAGCGCCGCTATCCCTTCACGGCGCGCTATTGGCAGCGCATCGGCCGCTATGGCACGATGAGCATCTTCGACAAGAGCTATTACAAAGAGGCGCTGAACGAGCTGCTGAAACGGCTGAGCCCCGGGAAAAAGGGCAAGAAGCCCCAGGCACCGCACCCGGTCTTGCGCGACAGCTTCGATTATCTGACGACATCCGAAACCGACGACGTGCTGCTCTACGCCGAGTCTGCCCAGATACTCGAGCGCCAGCTCATCGCCGATGGCTACCTGGTGGTGAAATGCTACTTCCATGTGAGCCGCGACAAGCAGCGCAAACGTCTCGATCGCCTGCAGAGCAACCCGGACACGGCCTGGCGCGTCACCGATGCCGATCGCACGCAGTCCGCCCGTTACCGCGAGTACTATCCGATCATCGACCGCCTGCTCGAGGCGACGAGCACGGCCGATGCCCCCTGGTTCGTCATACCTTCCGACAGGAGCCGCGTGCGCCGCATCAAGTTCATGGAGGTGCTCGCCGACCAGATGGAAGAGGCACTTGCCCGACATCGCGAGAAAAAAGAGCACCCCATCGAGATCCCGGATTCCTATCCCCTGCCCAAGTCCCGCTACAACCTCCTGAGCATGCCGCCCATCGAGTCGGTCTCGCACACGCTCTCCATCGACGAGCAGACGTACCACGACGCTCTTGAAGAGGAGCAGGACCGCTTGAGCGAGCTGCAGATGGTGCTCTACAAGCGCGGTATTCCGACGATGATCGTGTTCGAGGGCTGGGATGCCGCCGGCAAGGGCGGGGCCATCAAGCGCGTCGCCTCTGCCCTGGACGCCCGCGACTACCGTGTCGTCCCAAGTGCAGCGCCGACCCCAGATGAAAAGGAGCGCCCCTTCTTGTGGCGGTATTGGACGAACCTGCCAAAGAGCGGGCACGTCTGCATCTACGACCGCTCCTGGTACGGCCGTGTGATGGTCGAGCGCATCGAGGGCTTTGCCACCGCGCAGGAATGGCGCCGCGCCTACGAGGAGATCAACGATTTCGAGTGGGAGCTGCACCGCACCGGCGTCCTCATGCTCAAGTTCTGGATAAACGTCAGCCAGGACGAGCAGCTGGCCCGCTTCAACGCGCGCAAGAACGACCCCGACAAGGCCTGGAAGCTCACCGATGAGGACTGGCGCAACCGCGAGAAGTACCCGCAGTACCGCGAGGCGATCGACGACATGCTGCGCCTCACCTCCACGGATTTCTGCCCGTGGACCATCGTCGAGTCCGATGACAAGAAGTACGCGCGCATCAAGGTGCTGCGCACCATCAACGCCGCCATCGAAAAGCGCCTCGAGCAGGAGAAAGAAGACTAGCCCATGCCCAAGGTCGGCCTGATATCCGACACCCACGGCCGCTTTCCCGATGCGGTCTTTCAGGTTTTCGAGGCGTGCGACTACATCATCCATGCAGGGGATATCTGCTCGCCGGGGGTGCTCATCGACTTGCAGTCGATCGCCACGACCATCGCCGTGTACGGCAACTGCGACCTCTACGACTACGACGGCAGCGTCAAGACGACGGCCGACATCGTCATCGGGGGCGTGCGCGTCTTCGTCTCGCATTTTCCCGGTGATGCCGAGCGCGCTGCCCACACGGGGAAGTTCGGGCTTGCCGTGCACGGGCACACGCATGTTCCGCGCGATGAGGTGATAGGCGCCTGCCGCATCGTCAATCCCGGGAGCACGACGCGACCGCGGGGCGGGAGCTCTGCCTGCGTCGCCGTCGTCGAACTCGAAGACGGCAAAGTCGGGCCCGTGCAGTTCATCGAGGTCTGACACGGCGCCGTTCGGGTTGCCAAATGGTGGGGGAGCACAGGCGCGATGCGCCTGCGCTCCTTTTTCGTTTTCGCGCGATTCCAGCTGCAATGCGGTCCGTCTCCTGTTCTTCACAATTTCTTCTTGACAGCGGGTGAAAAATGCGCTTTGCCGAAAATTTGAATCCGTTTGCGGTCTTGGTCGAGTTCTGACCCCGCTTCGGCAAATTTTTTCTTGACTTCGAATTTGGGCGCTCGTAAGGTATGGGTTCCTATGCGGCAAATGCAAGCACGTGTAGGAACCGATTTCAAAACAGGTTTCATGTTTGAAGGAGGACCGCCTGTGGCGAGCACCAACAACGCGTCGTCGAACATCTATCGCGATCGTCTGAGCTTCGCGAAGATCCCCGAGGTCATGGATGTCCCGAATCTGATCTCCATTCAGACCGAGTCGTTCAAGAACTTCATGACCAAGGGTCTCGACGAGACATTCCAGAGCCTTTCCCCGGTTACCAACAGCGCCAAGACCATGGAGGTCTCTTTTGGCGAGCACGAGTTCCTCGAGCCGAAGAACTCCGTCGAAGAGTGCAAGAAGCGCGACATCACCTACCAGGCCTCGCTTCTGGTCAAGGTCATGTTCACCAACAAGGAGAACGGCGAAGACGAGGCCGAGACGCTGGAGTCCAACGTCTTCATGGGCGACTTCCCGCTCATGACCGACCGCGGCACGTTCATTATCAACGGCACCGAGCGCGTCGTCGTCTCCCAGCTCGTCCGCTCCCCGGGCGTCTACTTCTCGCGTGAGCGCGACAAGACGAGCAACAAGATGATCTACGGCGCAAAGGTCATTCCCGCCCGCGGTGCCTGGCTCGAGTACGAGACCGACAAGCGCGACACGCTCTCCATCCGCATCGACCGCAAGCGCAAGCAGCCCGCTACCCTCCTTCTGCGCGCCCTCGGCATCGCCGAGACCCGCGACGAGATCATCGACCTTCTCGGTGACTCCGAGATGGTGCTGCGCACGCTCGAAAAGGACAGCACCACCAACCGCGAGGAGGCCCTCCTCGAGCTCTACCGTCGTCTGCGCCCGGGCGAGCCGCTCACCGTGGACTCCGCGCGCAACCTGCTCGACGGTCTCTTCTTCAACTCCCAGCGCTACGACCTCGCCGATGTCGGGCGCTACAAGATCAACAAGAAGCTCGGCCTCGACAGCGACTCCCATACGCTGACCGTGGAGGACATCGTCACCTCGATGCGCTACATCATCGGTCTGCACGACGGGCAGCCCGGCCTGCAGATCGACGACATCGACCACTTTGGCAACCGCCGCATTCGCACGGTTGGCGAGCTCATCAAGAACCAGTTCCGCATCGGCCTTTCGCGCATGGAGCGCGTCATCCGCGAGCGCATGTCGACCTTCGACCCCGAGGATATCTCCCCTGAGTCCCTCATCAACATCCGCCCAATCGTGGCCTCCATCAAGGAGTTCTTCGGCTCCTCGCAGCTGTCGCAGTTCATGGACCAGACCAATCCGGCAGCCGGCATCACGCACAAGCGCCGTCTGTGCGCACTGGGCCCGGGCGGCCTTTCCCGCGAGCGTGCAGGCTTCGAGGTCCGCGATGTCCATACTTCCCACTACGGCCGCATGTGCCCGATCGAGACGCCTGAAGGCCCGAACATCGGCCTGATCGGCTCGCTGGCAACGTACGCCCGCGTCAACGACTTCGGCTTCATCGAGACGCCGTACCGCCGCGTGGTCGATGGCAAAGTGACCGACGACGTCGACTACCTCACCGCCGACGAGGAGGAGAACTACTCGATTGCCCAGGCAAACGAGCCCTTCGACCCCGAGACCCGCGTCTTCGGCACGACCGACGAGAACGGCAAGTTCGTCCCCGCCAAGCGCGCCGTGTGCCGTACCAAGAACTCCGATGGCATCTTCGGCGACCCGGCCGAGGTCCCGGTCGAGAACGTCCAGTACATGGACGTCTCCCCGCGCCAGATGAACTCCGTTGCAACGGCGCTCATCCCGTTCCTCGAGCACGATGACGCCAACCGCGCCCTCATGGGCTCCAACATGCAGCGCCAGGCCGTGCCGCTCCTGCGCCCGCACGCGCCGCTCGTCGGCACCGGCATGGAGCATCGCATCGCCATCGACTCCGGCGAGCTGCCGCTTGCCAAGCGCAACGGCGTCGTCACCTACGTCGACGGCGGCCATATCGAGGTCACGACCGACGAGGGCGATGTCGATACCTACGAGCTCGCCAAGTTCCAGCGCTCCAACCAGAGCGGCTGCATCAACTACAAGCCCCTCGTGCGCTATGGTGATGAGGTCAGCGCCGGCGATGCGCTGGCAGACGGCCCCTCGACCGACCACGCCGAGCTCGCCTTGGGCCAGAACCTCATGATCGCCTACATGCCGTGGGAAGGCTACAACTACGAGGACGCCATCATCATCTCCGAGCGCGTCGTGATGGAAGACCTTCTCACCTCTATCCACATCTCCGAGTACGAGCTCGACGCCCGCGACACTAAGCTCGGCCCCGAGGAGATCACGCGCGAGATTCCGAACCTGTCCGATGACATGCTCGGCAACCTCGACATCGACGGCATCATCCGCATCGGTGCCGAGGTCCATCCCGGCGACGTTCTCGTCGGCAAGGTCACGCCGAAGGGCGAAACCGAGCTCACCGCAGAAGAGCGCCTGCTGCGCGCCATCTTCGGCGAGAAGGCCCGCGAGGTCCGCGACACCTCTCTCAAGATGCCCCACGGCGCTTCGGGCCGTGTCATCGGCATCTCGCAGTTCAGCCGCGAGGCCGGCGACGAGTTACCGCCGGGAGTCAACGAGCTCGTCCGCGTCTACGTCGCGCAGAAGCGCAAGGTCCAGCAGGGCGACAAGCTCTCGGGCCGCCACGGCAACAAGGGCGTCATCTCCCGCGTTCTGCCCATCGAAGATATGCCCTACATGGCAGACGGCACGCCGATCGACGTCATCTTGAACCCGCTGGGCGTCCCGTCCCGTATGAACGTCGGCCAGCTGCTCGAGAACCACCTCGGCTGGGCCGCGCTCAACGGCTGGAACGAGGATGGCGACGATGACGAGCCGGTCGATGGTCCGTTCTACGTCTCGACCCCGATTTTCGACGGCGCGACGGAAGACGAGATCTCCAAGGCCATCCTCGCCGGCAACAAGAACCGCGTCGCCAAGGCAAAGCAACGCTATGCGGAGCATTTCTACGAGCCGTTCGTGGCGCAGCTTTCCGCCACGGGCAAGACCGACCTGTTCGATGGGCGCACGGGCGAGAAGTTCCGCGAGCCGATCACCGTGGGCCAGACCTACATGCTGAAGCTGTCCCACATGGTCGACGACAAAATCCATGCGCGCTCGACCGGCCCCTACAGCCTCATCACCCAGCAGCCGCTCGGTGGCAAGGCGCAGTTCGGCGGCCAGCGCTTTGGCGAGATGGAGGTCTGGGCGCTCTACGCGTACGGTGCCTCCAACGTCCTGCAGGAGATCCTGACCATCAAGTCCGACGACACGGCTGGCCGCGTCAAGGCATACGAGGCCATCGTCAAGGGCGAGAACATCCCGGCACCCGAGCTGCCGGAGTCCTTCAAGGTGCTCGTCAAGGAGATGAAGTCCCTGTGCCTCGACGTCGAGCTCGTGGGACACAACACGGACGCCAAGATCGACGATGCCAACGAAGATACCGACATCCTCGAGATCCCCGAAGAGGGCGAGGAGGTCAAGGAAGAGGAAGTCGACGCGCTCGATGCGCTTGCCGACGGACTCGCCAAGATGAGCAAAGAGGAAGATGAATTGATCGGAACGGTAGACGACGAGAAGGGGGAGGAGTAGACCATGGCGAACGTTTTCGATGTCGACAACTTCGACGAGTTTCGTATCGGCCTGGCGAGCGCAGAGAAGATCCGCTCGTGGTCTCACGGCGAGGTCAAGAAGCCCGAGACCATCAACTACCGCACCCTCAAGCCCGAAAAGGACGGCCTGTTCTGCGAGAAGATCTTCGGCCCGACCAAGGACTGGGAGTGCGCCTGCGGCAAGTACAAGCGCATCCGCTTCAAGGGCGTCGTCTGCGAACGCTGCGGCGTCGAGGTCACGCGCTCCAAGGTCCGCCGCGAGCGCATGGGCCACATCGAGCTCGCCGCACCGGTGAGCCATATCTGGTACTTCAAGGGCTCTCCCTCGCGTCTGGGCTACCTGCTCGACATCTCCCCGAAGGACCTCGAGAAGGTGCTCTACTTTGCGAGCAACATCATCACGTGGGTCGATACCGAGGCACGCGATGAAGATGCCGACGAGCTGAAAGAGGAGCTCGCGGCCAGCCTCGAGGAGCTCGACGCCGAGCGCGACCGCCTCATCGAGGCCACTCGCCATCGCAGCACCGAGTACTTCGACGAGGACGGCGAGCGCGAATATGACGAGGCTGACCTGCTCGAGCCCGACGAGGTCGAGGCGGAGATCGCCGATCTGCGCGAGGAGTTCGAGGACCGCAAGGACCTGCGTGCCGAGGCGCTCGACCTGTTCCTGCGCATCGAGCCCAAGATGCTCGTTCCCGACGAGGCGCTCTATCGCGAGATGCGCGCCAACTACCGCGACTACTTCCGCGGCGGCATGGGCGCCGAGGCCGTGCGCGAGCTGCTGGAGGACGTCGATCTCGAGGCCAGCGCAGAAGAGCTGCGCGAGACCATCAAGAACGGCAAGGGCCAGAAGCGCGCCAAGGCCGTCAAGCGCCTCAAGGTCGTCGAGGCCTTCCTGCGCAGCGACAACGAGCCGACCGACATGATTCTCGACGTCATCCCGGTCATCCCGCCGGACCTGCGCCCGATGGTGCAGCTCGACGGCGGCCGCTTTGCCACGTCCGACTTGAACGACCTGTACCGTCGCGTCATCAACCGCAATAACCGCCTGAAGAAGCTCCTCGACCTCAGCGCGCCCGAGATCATCGTCAACAACGAGAAGCGCATGCTGCAGGAGGCAGTGGATGCCCTGTTCGACAACGGCCGCCGTGGCCGTCCCGTCACGGGCCCGGGCAACCGCCCGCTCAAGTCCCTTGCCGACATGCTCAAGGGCAAGCAGGGGCGCTTCCGCCAGAACCTGCTCGGCAAGCGCGTCGACTACTCCGGCCGCTCGGTCATCGTCGTCGGCCCGCAGCTCAAGATCCACCAGTGCGGCCTTCCCAAGCAGATGGCACTCGAGCTCTTCAAGCCGTTTGTCATGAAGCGCCTGGTCGAACTCGAGCAGGCCGCCAACATCAAGGCCGCCAAGCGCATGGTCGACCGCGGCGCGAGCGTGGTCTGGGATATCCTCGAGGAGGTCATCGCCGACCACCCTGTGCTGCTCAACCGCGCGCCAACCCTGCACCGTCTGGGCATCCAGGCCTTCGAGCCCATCCTGGTCGAGGGCAAGGCAATCCGTCTGCACCCGCTCGTCTGCACTGCGTTCAACGCCGACTTCGACGGCGACCAGATGGCCGTCCACGTCCCGCTGTCCAATGAGGCGCAGGCAGAGGCGCGTGTCCTCATGCTCTCGTCCAACAACATCAAATCGCCGGCACACGGCAAGCCGCTCACCATTCCTACTCAGGATATGATCATCGGCATCTACTACCTCACGGCCGCCCGCGATGGCTTCCCCGGCGAGGGGCGCGTGTTCATGGACTTCAAGGATGCGCAGAATGCCTATGACTCTCGTACGGGCGTTGACATGCAGGCAAAGATTCAGGTTCGCCTGAAGTACGACACCAGGGTCGCGCAGGACCGCGGCGTTTACGAGGACCACAAGGCCGGCGAGCGCATCGAGACGACCATCGGCCGCATCATCTTCAACTCGGTGCTGCCCAACGACCATGTCTACATCAACCACATCATGGTCAAGGACGACGTCGGGAACCTCATCGAGGAATGCGCCAACCGCTACCCGACGCCCGAGATGATGGAGATCCTCGACGGCATCAAGGCCGTTGGCTTCCACTACGCCACGCGCGCCGGCATCACCGTGTCGGTCTACGACGCCACGATTCCCCCCGAAAAGGAGAAGATCTTAGCCGAGGCCGACAAGCTCGTCGATGCCATCGAAGAGGACTACGAGAACGGCTTCACGAGCGAAGGCGACCGTCACAAGAGCATCGTCGACATCTGGACGAAGGCAACCGACGACGTCGGAAACGCGATGCAGGAGAACTTCGACGAGTTCAACCCCATCTACATGATGGCGACCTCCGGTGCCCGCGGTAACATCAAGCAGATCCGCCAGCTCGCCGGCATGCGCGGCCTGATGGCCGACCCGCAGGGCGAGATCATCGACCGCCCGATCAAGGCGAACTTCCGCGAGGGGCTGACCGTACTGGAGTACTTCGTCTCCACGCACGGCTCCCGAAAGGGCATGGCCGATACCGCGCTGCGTACCGCTGACTCGGGCTATCTGACCCGTCGTCTGGTCGATGTCGCGCAAGACGTCATCGTCCACGAGAAGGACTGCGGGACGAGCGATGGCGTGGACCTCCCCGTCATCAATTCCAAGGGCAAGATCGACTACAACCTGGTCGGCCGCTGCATGGCAAGCGATGTCGTCGATCCCGCAAGCGGCGAGGTCCTCATCCCCGCCGGCGAGTATATCGACAGCGATGAGAAGCTCGAGGAGCTTGCGGAAAAGAACGTCGAGATGGTCAAGATCCGCTCGGTGATGACCTGCCATACGAAAAACGGCATCTGCCAGAAGTGCTACGGCTACGACTTGGCCGCGGGCCGTCCGGTCAACATCGGCACGGCGGTCGGCATCATCGCCGCGCAGTCCATCGGCGAACCCGGTACTCAGCTCACCATGCGTACCT
>JBMNPN010000012.1:0-37708 GCA_050943615.1 Coriobacteriales bacterium | reverse complement strand
CTTGGTGGAGGTAAGGGGGTTCGAACCCCTGACCTCATGACTGCCAGTCTTAATGTGCGGGAATCATCCCCGTTAATCCCCGTTAATCCATCGAACGAAAAATGCCCATCTGACCTGCAACTATTGGGTATTTATGGCAATACTAGATAATCTGAGTTAATATGTAGTCAATGGTTTTAGATTGAATCGAGATTGAATAAGAGATTGAATCGCGGTTGAATCTTTGGAGGTCATAGCAATGAAGAGGTACAGCCTCGGTGCCATCCGTCGCCACGGTTCGCAATGGCAAGCCGTGCTCACTGTCACAGACGAAACGGGCACCAAGAAACAGAAGACGAAACTCCTAGGCATCGAATGCGACAAGAGGCAGGGGAAGGGACGCGGTAATCGCGACACCCAGAGCGGCAAAGGTGCTGCAAGGGCAAAGGCTGCTCTTGCTGAGTGGCGGGAACAGCTCATCGCCCAAGACGAAGCTCATGATGCTGAGGATGCTGAGCAAGCTGAGGCAAAGTCTCGCAGCGCCGCACAGCTCACCGTTTCCGAATACGTCTCACGGTTCATAGAGCAGAGGGGTGCATCCTCGGTAATTGAGCCTTCCACGGTCATCGACTACGAAGGAAGCCTTAACAACCTGATCAGCATCGAATGCCCAAGCGCGATAGGGAACATCCCCGTCGCAGACTTGCGCCCCGAAGACGTGAGGTCATGGGAGACCTACCTTGTGACTCCCAAGCCCAAGGGTGCTGGATACTCGAACAACACCGCTGCAAAGGGACACAGGCTGCTGAAACAGGCAATGAACCAAGCCGTGAACGATGGAACCATCGACAAAGACCCAACCCGCGGGATAAAGCCGCCCAAGAGGGAAAAGTCCAAGCCAAACGCGCTAGACACCAAGACCGCGCCCCAGATGGTCAAGTTCCTAGACTCCATGCCATGCGAGACATGCGTGACGATTGCCGCGAGACTCGCCCTCTTCACTGGAATGCGCCGCGGGGAGGTATGCGGTCTCAGGTGGGGCGACGTAGACCTCGACAAGCGCACAGCTTGGGTCAAGCGCTCCGTTGGGGTAGGCGAGGGCGGTACCTACGTGAAGGCCCCGAAAACGGGCAAGGTGAGAGACGTTCCCCTCCCAAAGAGCCTCGTTTCCCCTCTGAGGAAATGGAAAGCCAAACAGTCTGAAGAGTGCCTTGCCCTTGGAATCACCGACATGTCAAGCCAATACGTCATTGGAACCCCAGACGCATACAGGAACCCAACGAACTTGGGCAAGGCGTGGACTCAGCTTGCCAAACTTGCTGGCATACGTGGCACAGAGGGCCGTATACCCACGTTCCACGATCTGAGGCATTCGTTCGCCACGCTAGCCATAGCGGGTGGCATGGACGTTAAAACCGTTTCGTCAATCCTCGGTCATGCGAACGCGGCAATGACTTTGAACATCTACGCATCGCCTGACCCAGAGGCAAAGAGGAACGGAGCAAGCCTGATTGACTCCATCCTCGAACCAAGGCAGGGTGAGACCGTCCCCCTCACCGGGACTGAGGGCAGGTAGCCATGAAAGATGCCGTAGACCTTGCTGCAAAGATTCTGCAAGACGAAGACATGCTCGACCTGATGGAAGGGCCTTTATCCTCCGTAGATTGCGCCACAGTCTCACCGGGCACAATAGCCCGTGAAGCTATGGGAATAGCCGCTGAAAGCCCCTCAGATTGCGCCCCAGCACTCAGGGCGGTGGCCTCAATAATTGGGGTATGCCATGAGTAGCGACCTCGAAGAGTTCCAAGACCCAAGAGGCAAGCGAAAACACCCACGGTTGAAAGACGCTTACAAGGCTAGGGGGCTGAAGCAAAAACAGTTTGCAGAGAAGATGGGAAGGAACCCGTCAACAGTAAGCGCGTGGATTAATGGAAATTCATACATGGATGATGCCGACCTAGTTAAAGCGGCCTCGGTTCTCCATTGCTCGGTTCTGTATCTTCTCGGTATAGCGGATTTGCCTAGGCCCTACAAAGGCTACTCTTCTGCTGATAATTCCGGGATAGAGACCAGCTTGAAGCTTGCATTGCAGTTTCGCCGCGTGCTGCTCGAAAACCAGAACGAAGCCGTACCATCTGAAGACTCAGCTGCAAACGAAGCCCCAGAGATGACCGAGGATTATAAAGACCTCATCACTGTCGCGAATGAGACCAAAATGGATCTACGTGACTTGAGACACACATTCAGCGTTGCCGCATCGGAAACGCTGAACACCGATGACGAAGACACCATCATCAATCTTGTTTGGCGCATTGACAAGTTGGCTGAAATTCCCGACCGTGATTTTGATGTCTTTCTTTTCAGACTCAAACACGGCTTACTGTAAGAACCAGCGCCCACAGCTGAGAAGATTAGGGAAGTGACCTGCCCAACATTCAAGACGATGACATGCTCGACCTGTATGACGATGACGTACTCGACCTGCAAGCTACTGATACCCTCGGCTTGCAAGACGAAGACATGCTCGACCTCCAAACTGCTGAAGCTATCGACCTGCAAGCTGCTGATTCCCTCGGCCTGTATGACGATGACGTGCTCGACGTGAATGACGATGACGTGCTCGACCTAAATGACGATTCTGCATAGCTTGATACTTTCGACTCAGATTGTAACTATAGGTTGAATTTAAGCCGATGTGCTCAGAACGCACGCAAGGTCATGACGATGCCCCGATTCAGACTGCATCCGTTCCTAGTTCGCGGGAAGCGTCTCTCTGAAGTCGCCGTGGCGGGTCTTTCGGCTTGTCTTTGGTGTTGATGCCCATCGGACGCGACGGAGCGCCCCAGACGCGACCAAACGCGCTCGGTGAACGTGTCTCTTCCTGATGTGCTTCTGTTCGGTCACGGATGCCGATACCCTCCCAATTTGGCAGGGTAGCCCGATGCCCTAAGTTGAGCTTAGGTCGCCGGGGATGCTGACGAAGACGCAAGCCTTTGTGACATTGTGCTATGTCCCCGGATTCGAGGTCATCCACTGCATGATCATGAGGCAAAGGCCGTGACGAAGCGTCGCCACCGTAAAGGGAAAGCCCCCAGCTCGGTTGCAAGGGCTTTGGTCTTGGTCTCGACGGTGGTTTTAACCTAGGTTTCGAGGATGGTTTTAACCTCGGTTTCAAGCTGGTTTTCTTCATGCTGAGCAAGACCAAACGACTTGCTAGCAATGCTAAGCAAAGCTAGCAGGGCTAAGCAAACGCAGCGAATGCTAGCAAACGTAGCAATTGCCAGTTCTGCTAAGGAGATAGCCCGCTATCAAAATGAATACACCGCTATCACAGGGGAAGTCTTCAGGTTGCTTTCAGGGCTTTCATCGTTCCGGGCAAGTCTGAAACTGTGGGTTGAGTTGGCTCCGATGTGCGCTCACGTCATCCGCGAATCTCGTTAACCAGATGAGACGATCGCCGCACGATTAGCTCATGACGAATGATGCATCGTTCCGGGGCATCCTGACTTCTCCGTGCTTGCCTAGAGGGTGTAGGTTGGGGCGACATCCTTGAAATGAAGCTTTACAGCGCCCGTGGAGGCGTTTTCTGATGCCTTGATAGGTTAGGCACCTAAGAGCGCTCAAACGCCCTCTGTGCAAGCTCTGACGCTCTCTCACGGGATTGTTCTCTGAAAGTTGGGTTCGGTTCCCCGCCTAAAGCCCCTCGGCCCTGAGCGCGTCGGATATGGCAGCGGAAACGCGCCCCGCTATCGTTCGCAGCCGTGGGACTGCATCCGGGCTGTTCGATACTGCTGCAAGCATGTTGGACGCGACGCGGGCCTGTCTGAAGGCATCCTCGACCGCGTAGGGAAGGGTGAACGTTGCCTCGCCACCGTCGCCGTATATCGGAACGGCCTTGTACGGGTGCCTGTGGGCACGGGAACGACACGTCGAGCTGCAATAGCGGGAAGTGCTCCTTTTGGCCTCATAGACCTTGCCGCACGCCTCGCAAACACGTTTCATGGATACCTCGCCTCCGTTGCGCTCTGATTTTAACCGTTGCATTTTCGGTGGGCGGGAAATCCTCAATTTCGTGAATTCGCACGCTGTAGATTGCCGCGAGGTGCGCATCCCCGTGTGCCCGCATTTTCTGACCCCCCCTATCGGGTCTGCATGGAACCGCGCCATTCGTCTAAAGAAGACGATGCTCTTCTTCTGCTGAGGGCCGTGCTCTTCGGTCGCGGTCATATCCCGTCCGTGCTGATGCCGTGGCGCTTTAGAGTCGCCTTTGCCCGCCGTAGCTGACTTCTGTAGCTGTCATAGGCCCGCCGGTGCTTTCGGTAGCCCTCGGTGTCGATAGCCTGATTCCTCTCTGCTGTCTCTGCAAGCTCCTTAGCGTAGGCCGCACGCTCCTTTGCCCTCGCCTCAAACTCCTTTGTTCTGCAAGTCTCGCAGATGCCGTTACGGAGGTAGCCGTATCGGAACAGGGCACCGCATCTTTCGCAGCGCTCGTACCTGCGAAACGAAAGCCCAATCCTCGAACCGTGGCGCTGAATCGCAGCCGTTGACCTGACAACGCCGCACTGCTCAATGAGTTCGTCCCTGCAAGCCTCCAATCCAAGCGGGGCGGTTTCCTCAAGTACGGTTTCCTGCTCGGTAGTCCATCGCAAAGAGACTCCAATCTCTCGACGGGGCGGGTGATGGTCGAGAACTTTTTCCCAAGCGCCCCATCTGTCCCTAGACAACACCTTAGACCTTTTCGGCTTTCATGGGAGGTCGCGTCGAGAAGACTTTAGCGACCGAAGACCCAGCGGGGAGGAAGGCATCTTCGAGAAGTCTTCTGGATGCCATCGTTCGCGTTGAAGGTGCTGAAGATTATTCGACCCCTTTGCTGCATGGGCAGATGAGGCCACCTGTAAGTTTCCTCGACGATGACCTCATCCCATCGTGTCTACAGACTCCTTACCCATTCGTCAAAGGCTTTGACATCCTCAGCCGTTGCAGCGGCCTTGCCGTAACGAAGGCTCTTGGGGCCTATGAGGTCTACAGCCTCTTCAAGGGTCATCCCCAGCGCCCGCGCAACGTCATCTGCGTTGAGCAGAACTTCACCGTTGGGCCTTTCGAGAACCCTCAGCTTGCCGAACTTGGGATGATAGAACGTGTGCTCGATACCGTCTGAAATGAAGTCGTTCATTGCCTTTCCTTTCTCGACTGTTCGCTCTTCTGGTCTGTGGCATCTTCTGGTCTGTGGCAGCTACACCGCCACGGGAAAACCGTCTGGATCGGGGCGGTACTGCCTACCGCATGACGGGCACCTGAAGAGCGTGTGATCCTCATCGGTGAGAAGGACGGTCTGCTCGATGCAATGCGGGCAGAAGTTCCCCATCGTGTCCCTTTTCCACTTCACAGGCCCTACAACTGACGAAGGCGAGCGCTCGTTAGTTGAAGTAGAACCTGCAGCCGCTTTGGAGTCTTGGTAACTCTCTGCAACTGATTGAGAGTTGCTTTCCTCTTCCCTGCCTATCTCTTCTTCTTTTACTTCTTTGTTATTGATATAGGAACTTGGGCCGGGGATTGTTCCTAAGTCTTGGGAACTTGGGCCGGGGATTGTTCCTAAGTGGTTAGGAACTTGGGGGTTCACTGTATGCTCTCGCCCAACTTGGGAACTTGCGCCGCTCTGAGTTCCTATGTTCCCTCTAACTTGGGAACTTGAAGCGCTCTGAGTTCCTATGTTGGCAACATGGGAACTTGCACTGTATTCAGTTCCTAAGTTGCCATCTTCTCTGATTGCCTTTTCGAGTATCGGGAACTCATAAGTTCGAGTCTCGCCCTTCTTTGAAACGACGCGAACAAGGCCGTACTGCATGAGAAGTTGGAGCGTCCCCTTACGAAAACCGCGGGCACTGTTGTAGCATCCACTGCGTTTGAGCATCGGGACGTGCTTGTATATCTCCTTATCCGCGACCCGTGCCCGGAACTTGCCCGTTTCCCTGTTCTCACGGCTCTTCATTCTCAGGTAGTCATAGGCCTCTCTCATGGACTCATAAGAGTACGGGTATTCAGGATGTGCGGCCTTGCAAGCCTTCACAGCGTCTTTCAATAGCTCTGTCTCGACGTTTGAGAATCGCGTATAGCCGTGTTCGAGGTTATTGAAGTTGACCATGCCGCACCTCGCCGGGAACCACCGACTCAGAGGGCATGGGAATGCACTTTGACAGCATGTGATATGCTCCAATCGTGTTGGCGGTTATGTTGTGTGTTCGTGCTGGAGCGCTATACTCGACGAAGGCCGCGTGCAATTGACCTCCAAGAAAACCATTACTGCACGCGGCCCCGCGCTCCTTAGACCCCAGTGACCTGTTTCCGGGAGAAGTAGATCTTGCTCTTGATGTGAATCGGCTCAAGCTTTCCGCTCTTTGCCATGCGGTAGACGGTTCTCTCGCTCACACCAAGGTATGCAGCGACGGTCGCAGAGGAAATCAAGCGTCCCATCTTCACGGGGACGGGCTTCACGTCTTCTTTCCAAATCATCATTACTCACCCTCTTCGAGAAGACCGAACTTCTGCATCACGTCGCGCTCGTTGAAGAGCCATCGCCCGCGAATCTTGCGAGCTTTGAGTTCACCGTCACGGGCCATCTTCTCTGCTGTCTTCTCGTTGCAGTGCGCCAATTCGCACACGTCGCGCACAAGCAAGGTCTTTGGTGCATTCATTGTTGCTCCTTACTTCTGTGTTCTTCTGTTGCCTCGAACGTTCGATGATTGACACCTTACGCCCCATTTGACCTGCTGTTTTTCGCTCTCATTATTGGAAATGGGCACTCTGAATTGAATACCTGTAGATGGTTCAAATGATTATTATTGGAAATGGGGTACTCAAACCCAATATTCAAGGCTCGCAAAAGAGAATCGAGCTGTTGCCAATCCGTAATCAGGCAGGGGAAACCAGACCTGCTCAGCCTTCCCCGGATGAATCGCCCCATGCTTTGAAACGATGCTGCCACCGCCGAAGCTGCCACCGACGATGATGTCATCCTCGACGAAGATGTCATCCTCGAAGCTACCACCGACCAAGCGCCTGTTTCGGACGGTTCGCGCCGTTTAGATTGAATTTAGATTGAACGCGAGATTGAACGCGGCAATGAGAACAGAAAAGGCCAGAAGCATTTAGGCCTCTGACCTTTGATTTCGCTTGGTGGAGGTAAGGGGGTTCGAACCCCTGACCTCATGACTGCCAGTCATGCGCTCTCCCGGCTGAGCTATACCCCCAAGCAGGCTCGTCTCAATCGACGCAAGACGGTAGTATAGCGGAAATGTCTCGATACTCAAGAAAATATTTCGCGATTTCCGCAAATCCCTTTGAGAACTGCGCATATCGGAAAAGAGAGCATTTCATCATGCGGCGTGGCCTCGTAGATTGATTGCACGCGATATTTCTTGGGTTTCGACATTGTACCGTATCCCTAACGTTGACCCGACGTGGCTTGATTGAGGGCTAAAAGACGTCTTAGCTGTAGTAAACTCATGGCAAAGTATTCATATAGGCAAGACAATCAAGGGGTTGAAATGGCATTTTATTACGATGAACCGTCGCATACCTTTAGCGAGTACCTGCTTGTCCCCGGTTACACCTCGAGTAAGAACGTCCCCAGCGACGTAAGTCTCAGAACCCCTTTGGTGAAATTCCGCAAGGGCGAGGAGGAGTCTCCGCTCTACCTGAACATCCCGATGGTATCTGCCATCATGCAGTCTGTTTCTGGCCCACGTCTTGCCGAAGCGCTCGCCCGCGAAGGTGGATGCTCGTTTATCTACGGATCGCAGTCCCCCGAGGACGAGGCGGCAATGATTCGCGAGGTCAAGTCGTACAAGGCCGGCTTTGTCCCGAGCGACTCCACGATCACGCCCGATATGACGATGGGCGAGGTCATGGCACTCAAGCGCAAGTCCGGCCACTCCACGATGCCCGTCACAGAAGACGGCTCGCCCACCGGCAAACTGCTCGGCATTGTCACGAGCCGCGATTACCGTCCGAGCCGTATGGACCCCTCCACGAAGGTCGCCGAGTTCATGACCCCGCGCGAAAAGCTCATCGTCGCCCAGGACGGCTGCACGCTTTCCGAGGCAAACGACATCATCTGGGAGCACAAGCTCAACGCGCTCCCGGTCGTTACCGCAGATGACTGCCTTGCCTCCTTGGTTTTTCGCAAGGACTATGACTCCCACAAGGAAAACCCACTCGAGCTCCTCGATGCGAACAAGCGCTACATCGTCGGCGCCGGCATCAACAGCCGCGATTACGCCGAGCGCGTTCCCGTGCTTCTCGATGCGGGCGCCGATGTGCTGTGCATCGACTCTTCCGAGGGCTATTCCGATTGGCAGAAGTTCACGCTCGACTGGATCCACAAGGAGTATGGCGACGAGGTCAAGGTCGGCGCTGGCAACGTGGTCGACGCCGACGGCTTCCGCTTCTTGGCAGAGGCAGGTGCAGATTTCATCAAGATCGGCATCGGCGGCGGCTCCATCTGCATCACCCGCGAGCAGAAGGGCATCGGCCGCGGCCAGGCGACGGCGGTCATCGAGGTCGCCAAGGCACGTGACGAGTACTTCAAGGAGACGGGCATCTACATCCCGATCTGCTCAGACGGCGGCATCGTGCAGGACTATCACATGACGCTCGCGCTGGCCATGGGCGCCGATTTCATGATGCTCGGCCGCTACTTCGCGCGCTTCGACGAGAGCCCTACCAACCGCGTGAACGTCAACGGCAGCTACATGAAGGAGTACTGGGGCGAAGGTTCCGCCCGTGCCCGCAACTGGCAGCGCTACGACGATGGCGAGGGCAAGGGCCTTTCGTTCGAGGAGGGCGTCGACAGCTACGTTCCGTACGCAGGCTCGCTGCACGACAACGTTAACCTGTCTCTTTCCAAGGTCAAGCACACGATGTGCAACGTCGGCGCGCTCAACCTCGAGGAGCTGCGCGAGAAGGCGAAGATCACGCGTGTGTCCAGCGTCTCCATCGTCGAGGGCGGCGCGCACGACGTCATGCTGAAAGACTCCTCGCAGTCCAACGGCGGCGTGAACTTCAAATAGGCGTTTCAGCTTCCGATATTGATATCTGCACGCCATCAGGGCAGATGTCCTTTGCGTATCGCGATTGGACGGCGAGCTCTGGCGGCGTGTCCTTTTTTGGTGAGCAGGTGCGTTATTCGCAATCAGCTCAAGAGCACGCGCCTGCGTCTCCGCCTTGTATGCTTTTCGAAAAGCGCTTCGCGCAAGTCGATGCGTGCGCGAAGCTGCAACTGGTCTCTCTTTCGTCGCTTTCTCTTGAGTTTTTCGAAAAGAATCGTGACGACTACTTCGAATTGACGCAGCAAGCGCATCTGCTCGCCGACGACCGTGATGACGCTATAGCCCATCTTTTGGAGAATACCCCTGCGCTTGGAATCGTTTGTTCTGCTGCGCTCATCATCCGTGTGAAACTCGCTGCTCTCGTACTCGATGTCCACCAGCTCATCGGAAAAGCCGACGTCAAGACGCAGACTGTCTTTTTCCAATAAGGCACGCGAGCTAGCCTCGAGCGGCACCTTCACGTTCAGCTTCAGATGCGAAAGCCCTTCTCCTCCCAGCCGCTTTGGAAGCGCAAGAAGCATTGCCAGCTGCGTTTCCGCTGGGGATTCCGAGCCCTCCTTCAGGAATTTGATTGCTCGGCGCGCCTGCTTGACGCCCCAGAAATTTTCAGCTCTGGAAAGGTACGCTCTCAACGAATCGAGTGTCATGAGCGGCTGCTGATTGGTGATGAGGACGTCACCCCGCTCGGGGTCCGTACGGTATTTCCCGAGCATCTCATAGCCAAGCTCGATGTGGTGGTACAGGTCGAGCTTTCGCCCGAGCTCGATGAACACGAGTTCGGGAGATGCGAGCGCGATGCCGTCGTTAAGCCTGATGAACGATCTTGGCGGCAGCGGGTTTGCATAGGAGCGGAATTTGAAGCGCTTATCGGATATGCGCGTTTTCCTGTTGTGCACGGCGAGATGCAGCCGCTTGGAACCGAATAGGTCAGTTTCGAGCGCCTGCTCGGGAAACGTGCTCGCTTTGAATGAACAGGCAAGGAGCGAGTCCACGTAGCGAAGGCCACCATCCCAACTTTTTGGTAGACCATGGCGGATGTAGTACTCGAGAGCTGATATGTCGTCAACGGCAATCATCGCGATCTCAGTGTAGGGGAGCGACCTTGCCAAATTCCCGAATCGTTTTCGGACAAACCTCTCAAACTGGCAGAGCAAAATTGGGGTGAATCTGTCAATTTCAAGATTTATTATCCGGGCTAATCCTACAAGCGAGCAGACACGGAAAAGAACGCTGCAGGTCAGCTACGTGGGTATAGCTAGAACGCCGGAACGACTTCGACGCTTATGGAAAGGGGAGTTTTCGCATTGTCGCTTTCAGAGAGGGGAAATGTCTCGTAAAAATACTCTCCGGGCGCGGCATGCTCTTTTTCGAGGAACTCGAGCAGGCGTCCGTAAGCATCTTCAGGCTGTTCGCCAGACAGCTGGTAGACCGTGGCGTAAGTTCCCGTGCGGCGCATGAACGTGTGAAGCCCGAGCTCTTGTGCGCGCTGCCTGCTTAGGTTTTCAGAGCGGGCGACGAGCAGATGCCGCTGCCGGTCGATGCGCCCCTCGAGGACATCGCCGCTTGCCAGGCAGACAGCGCTGAACCTGACGGTCTTCACTAGCGTTGCAGTCATTTCCACGAGCTCGCGGTCGTCCATGATATCGAGGCGCTTCGTGGCCCAGCAACGCACTTCGTCAAAATGCTCGACTGTGACTTCTGCTTTTCGAGTAGAGGCTGGATCGGCACGCGCGTTGTCCTCGACGCCAAATGCGCTCGAGAGGACCTCACGTACACGCTGCAGATATGAAATGCGCTGGTCAAGGGCAGAGAGCCTTTCTCCAATCGCCTCTTTTCTGAGCTTGGGGTCTGGCTCTTCGAGGTACGACCTGATCTGCGCGAGCGGCATTCCAACTTCCTTGAGACATGAGATGAGAAGGAAGGTCTGGTATTGCTCATGCGAATACCGGCGGTATCCATTGTCTTCCACGAGTGTAGGCTTCAGCAGCCCTATCTGATCGTAGTAGAACAGCGTCTGCTTCCGTATGCCGCAGAGCTTTGCGAACTCACCGGTTGTGTAGAGTTGCCGCTTCATGAAGCACCTTTCGAAAAAAAGTTGAAATTCACCCTTGAGTATACAGTTACTGTATAGTTTATGGTCACCTTGCAAGCAGACGAGGACAAGGGTTCTATGGGACAGTGCCATTGTTCCTCGAGGCAGACGACCTGTTGGAGGCGATTGGCAACCCAGAGATCTTTCCCTGATTTTTCCGCAAGTAACGGTAACTCGATTCCCTGCAAAGATCCGAGTGACCCGAAAGGCGGCGAGCGCTCTTCCCATAACGACACGAGACAGTGTCCGGGAGGTCCGCTCGCCGCTTTTCGCATACGAGACTGACATGAACACCAGCGTGCTGCTTTTCTCTGTGCAGTATTCCCGCCAAAACGCAAAAGTGCCACTTTAGCTGCAGCACAGGTAGGTGCGATAACTCGCACCTCTAGCGCCTCTACAGCCAAAACGTCAGAGCGGCGTTATGGCGAATGGCCCGTTCTGTGAAGCAGCGAGTGCTCTGCCTCGTGTGCCGCCAGAGCGCGAAAGTGGCGTTTTGGCGGTAGCGTTGCAGGCGTACGCGCGGCAGCTTGCAGGCACAGGGCCGCTCGTGGAAGGTGGACGCTCCTGCTCAGAGCGGGTACGGGTCGTTGGCGTGAGAGCGCGGAAACTCGAGGGGGAGGGTTGCATGGAACGTCCGTTCAGCTAAAGTGGAGGACAGCTAAAATGGGCCGTCGCGCCGCCCAGCGCAAGGTCCCTGCACCCATTAGCGAGAGGATTCCCATGGGCAAGATCGACCCGTCTCTTTTCGAGTTCACTAAAGACCAGAAGGACTTCCTGCGCGCCCAGCACGAGGAGCTGCAGAGTCGCCTGTCGCCATACGCCTGCCATGACAGCGAGGGCATCCGCGAGCGCACCGAGCACTATCAGGACCCGGACGTCTACCTCGCGCGTCCGTGCTTCGTGGTGGACGTGGAAAAGATCGTCCACAATCCCTTCTATTCCCGCTGCGCCGACAAAACGCAGGTCTTTTCCTTCGTGCGAAACGACGACATCACGCGCCGCTCGTTTCACCTGCAGGTGGTCTCGCGCGTCGGCCGTACCATCGGAAGCGCGCTCGGGCTCAACCTCGACCTCATCGAGGCCATTGCCGTCGGGCACGACCTGGGCCACACGCCCTTCGGCCACCAGGGCGAGCATTTCCTCTCGCGCCTCTATCACGAGCGCACGGGGCGCTACTTCAACCATAACGTGCACAGCGTCCGCCTTCTCAAGACGCTTGCGCGCACCAACCTCTGCCTACAGACCTACAACGGCATCCTCACGCACTGCGGGGAGAAGGCATTTCTCGAGTACCGTCCCGCGCCCTGCGAGACCTTTTCCCAACTCGATGCGCTCGTCGAGAACTGCTATGTGGACCAGGCCAACATCAAGGACCTGCGCCCGAGCACGCTCGAGGGCTGCGTCGTGCGCATCAGCGATATCATCGCCTATGTGGGAAAGGACCGTCAGGATGCCGCTCGGGTAAAAGTCCGCGACATCGACGACTACGAGGAAAGCCCGCTCATCGGCAAGCTCAACCACGAGATCATCTACAACGTGACCCGAAACATCATCAAGAACAGCCTCGGCAAGGACTACATCGCCATGGACGAGGAGGTCTTTGCCGCGCTCGACGCCATCCGCAGGGAAAACTACGAGAAGATCTACCTGGCTCCGATGGTGGTGGACCGCATCGCGGTGGTCGAACCCATGATGGAGAAGGTCTACGCGCGCTTCATCGACGACCTCGAGGCGGGCAGGGAAGACTCGCTCATCTTCAGGCACTTCCTGCGCCAACCGCTCATGCGCCATGACTACGAATGGGAGCTCGCGCATCGCCCCGACGATTGCGTCGTGGACTTCATCGCCTCCATGACCGACGACTATTTCATCGAGCTTTTTGCCCATCTGTTCCCCGATGACCCGCTCAACGAGAAGGTCGTCTACAAGGGCTATTTCTAGGCGAACGAGACACGCTCGGTCTTCGGGTGCGCTTGCAAACACCGGCACAGCTTCGGTCCTCCGGCAATCCAACAGGTTCTGCGGCCCCGAGCTTGCGCTAGAATACGCGAATGGCTTTATACCTCACACAAGGAGGAACATGTTCTACCAGCAGTCCGTGCTCGATAACGGCATTACCGTTATCACCGAGCACATGGACGCCGTCCACTCCTGCTCACTCGGGTTCTGGGTGCGTATTGGCAGTCGCGACGAAACGCCCGCACTTTCCGGAATCTCGCATTATATGGAGCATATGCTCTTCAAGGGCACGCCCACCCGCACGGCACTCGACATATCCTCGGCCTTCGATGCGATCGGCGCAGAGCTCAACGCCTTCACGTCGCGTGACTGCACCTGCTTTTACGCGCGCATGATCGACGAGCACCTGCCCCAGTCCTTCGAGATCCTGTCCGACATGGTCGTCAACTCCTGCTTTCCCGAAGACGAGGCAGCGCTCGAGCGCGAGGTCGTGCTCGAGGAGATCGCGCGCAGCCAAGACGACCCGGAAGACCAGGTCTTCGACGTGTTCTCAGAAACGCTCTACCCGAAGCTTGCCCTCGGGCGCCCCGTTCTGGGACGTGCAGAGACCGTTTCGGGCTTTGAAAGCTCCGATCTGCGCGCCTATCATGACGCCCACTACACCTCGGGAAACCTCGTCGTTGTCGCCTGCGGAAACGTCGACCACGAACAGGTGGTCGAGCTTGCCGACACATGGCTTTCGGACATGCCCTCGGGCGCCCGTCTGAAGCGCCCCGCAAAGCGGCAGAGGGCGCACAAGGCGCTCAACGCAGTGAAAAAGGACACCGAGCAGGCGCATCTCATACTGGGCATGCCGTCGGTGAGCCTGTCAGACGAACCGGTCCGCAAAGCGGCGATGTCGCTTCTGGGCATCGCGCTCGGCGGCGGGATGAGCTCGCGGCTGTTCCAGGAGGTCCGCGAGAAGCGCGGGCTTGCCTATGCCGTCTACACGACGGCCCAGGCCTATGAGGACAACGGCACCTTTGCCTTGTATGCGGGCACGCGGCCCGAGAACATCGGGAAGGTCCTCGAGGTCTGCCGCGAGCAGATCGACGACGTCGCGCAACACGGCATCTCGAAAGAGGAGCTTCACCGTGCCTGTGAGCTCTCTTGCGGGAACTTCGTGCTCGGGATGGAGTCTCCGCGCTCCCATATGCTCTATCTTGGAGGCAGGGCGGTTCTGGGTACGGAGATGCCCTCGATCGAAGAGACGCTCGAGCGCTTCCGGTCCGTCACGGTAGATGACGTTTCCCGTGAGGCCAACGCCATCCTCACCCAGGAGCCCTGCCTGGCCGTTATCAGCCCGTATGGGAAAGAAGAGATAGAAAGGATGCTCGCATCATGATAAAGGTACTCGTGAGCGGCGCTCTGGGCCGCATGGGTTCTGAGATTTGCAAGACCGTCGATGCAGCCGACGACCTCGAGCTTGTCGCTGGCGTCGACCCCATGGCCAAGGAAGGCGCCACGGTCGGTAAGGACGGCGCCCCCGTGTTCACCGAGCTCGCAGGCGCCATCGATGCAGCGCAGCCCGAGGTCATGATCGACTTCACGCGTCCCGACGCTGCCGAGGGAAACCTGCGCTGTGCGCTGGGCAAGGGCGTGAACTGCGTCCTTGGAACGACGGGCCTTTCCGAAGAGAAGCTCCAGCAGATCTTCGACGAGTCCGCCACGGGCGATGCCGCCCTGTTCCATGCCCCCAACTTCACCACCGGCGCAGTGCTCATGATGCTCTTTGCCCAGCAGGCCGCCAAGTACTTCCCGGATGCCGAGGTCATCGAGCTGCACCACGACGGTAAGCGCGATGCCCCGTCCGGCACGGCGATTCGCACCGCGCGCATGATCGCCGCGAACAAGGGGGAGGAATCCACGGCGCCCGGCAAGGAAACCGAGCTCGAAGGCTATGAGGGCGCCCGTGGTGCCGATGTCGCCGGCGTGCCCGTCCACAGCGTCCGCACGGCTGGATTCGTGGCGCACCAGGAAGTCATCTTCGGTTCCATGGGGCAGACGCTCACCATCCGCCACGACTCCATCGACCGCGCCTCCTACATGCCCGGAATCCTCATGGCCGTCCGTGCCATTGACGGGCTTTCGGGCGTTACCGTCGGTCTCGAGAACCTGATGGACTAGAATCAAGAAAATGCGAAGATGCCCGTCATCATGCGGCGGGCAGACGCAAGGAACACGTTGTAAGGAGCCAGCATGTCCGAGCCATTCTTTGGACGCACCATCGTTGCGAGTATCACGCCGTTCGACAAGGACCTCGAACTCGACCTCGACTGCGCGCAGCGCCTGGCCGACCGCTTCGTCAAGGCCGGTATCGACGCTATCGCCGTCTGCCCGACCACCGGCGAGTGCCCGACCGTGTTCTACGACGACAAGCTCAAGCTCTTCGAGGCGGTGCTCGAAGCCGTCGACGGGCGTTGCAAGACGATTGCCTACGTCGGCGACAACTGCACGCAGGACACCATCGACTTTGCCAAGAAGGTCGAGCCGATGGGCTTCGATGGCTACCTCGTCGTCGTCCCGTACTACAACAAGCCCCCGCAAGAGGGCCTCTACCGGCATTTCGGCTCGATTGCAAAATCTGTGGATACACCGATAATGCTGTACAATATCCCAGGTCGTTCGGTCGTCAACATGGAGGCCGAGACGACGCTCAGGCTCGCCCGCGATTTCGATAACATCATCGCGATCAAAGAGGCGAGTGGAAAGATGGATCAGATCGCCGCCATAGTCGAAGGCGCGCCCGAAGGGTTCTCCGTGTATTCCGGAGACGACGAGGCGACCCTTGAGATCATGGGCTTGGGCGGTGTAGGCGTGGTTTCGACCATCGCGAACGTTGCTCCGAAACGTATGAAGGAGATTGTCGAGCTCGAGGCAGCTGGCAAGCACGAGGAGGCCGTCAAGGCCAACGAAGCGCTCCTTCCGCTCATGAAAGAGCTTTTCGTGACTTCCAACCCGATCATGGTCAAGGAAGCACTCAAGCTCAACGGCTTCCCCGTCGGTGGCCTCAGGCTGCCGCTCGTGGAGGCAACGCCGGAGCAGTCTGCAGAGCTGGCCGAAGTCATGCGGGCCTGTGCGCCTATCGAATGAGGCGCAAAGCCCAAATTGAATAGAAATGTGCAAGCAAGCTAACAAGACCTGTACATGATCGCAGGCTTTGAGGAGTAACAGTCACTCATGCCTGAACAACAGAATGCCGCCGGTGCCCCGCAAGCAAACGGAAGCGGAGGCACTGGCTCGTCTTCGTCTGCCCACAAGAGCAGCAAGCGCTCCCGCCGTGGTCGTAAGTCGTCCAACGACGGCTCCCGTGGCACGAACGGTTCCCAGGACAAAGCAAAGAACAACGGTGGCGGACAAAAGGGCGAGAAGAAGAGCTCGTCCAAGGGCGGATCTGGTCGCAGCTCCCGCTCGAGCCGCCATTCGGGCAAGCGCTCGTCCAAGGGCGGCAAGAGCCCTGCACTTCGCATCATTCCGCTCGGCGGTCTCGATGCCATCGGAAAGAATATGACCGCCTTCGAGTGCGAAGGCGACCTCATCCTCGTCGATGCGGGCCTGATGTTTCCCGACGACGAGCACGTCGGCGTCGACCTCATCTTGCCCGATTACACCTACGTTCTCGAGCACGCCGACCGCCTGCGCGGCATCGTGATCACCCATGGCCACGAGGACCACACCGGCGCGCTGCCCTATCTCTTGAAGGACCTCGACCGCCGCGTGCCTATCCTGGGCACCAAGCTCACGCTCGGCATGATTGCCGGCAAGCTCGAGGAACACCACCTCTCCAAGCAGCCCGAGCTGCGCGAGGTGCATCGTGGCGGCAGCGCCAAGCTCGGCTGCTTCGATCTGGAGTTCTACACCGTCAACCACTCGATTCCCGGTGCCATGGGCGTCTTCATGCACACCCCGGCAGGAAACGTGCTGCACACCGGCGACTTCAAGCTCGACCAGACGCCGATAGACGGCGAGCTCACCGATTTCGCCGCGCTGGCACGCTATTCGGCTCAGGGCGTCGACCTTTTCATGTCGGACTCCACCAACGCAACCAAACCCGAGTTCACGAAGTCGGAAGCCGAGGTCGGAAAGACCCTGCGCCGTGTCATCGGCAGCGCCAAGCAGCGCGTCATCGTCGCGGCGTTCTCCTCGCACATCCACCGCGTCCAGCAGGTCTGCGATGCCGCGCAGGCTGCAGGGCGCAAAGTCGCCGTCACGGGGCGCTCCATGCTCACCAACACCCGCATCGCCCGCGAGCTCGGCTACCTCAACGTGCCTGACGACCTGCTCATCGACGCCTTCGACGTCAGCGACTACCGTCCCGACAAGATCGTCGTGCTCTGCACGGGAAGCCAGGGCGAGCCGCTGTCCGCTCTTGCGCGCATGTCAGTAGGCGAGCACCGCACCATCTCCATCGAGAAGGGCGATACTGTCATCATCTCGGCAACGCCCGTTCCCGGCAACGAGAAGTCCGTGACGCGCGTCATCAATCAGCTCTCCAAGATCGGCGCCGATATCTGGGACAAGAACCGGGCGCTCGTGCACGTCTCCGGCCATGCGGGCCAAGAGGAGCTCAAGATCGTGCTCTCGCTGGTCAAGCCGCGCTACTTCCTGCCCGTCCACGGCGAGGCATCGCACCTGCGCGCCCATGCGCGCCTTGCCGAGGCCGTCGGCGTCGATCCCGACCATATCTTCATCCTCGACAATGGAGATTCGCTCAAGATGCAGAACGGGAAGGTCGTGCGCGACGAACCGGTGGAAAGCGGCATCGTCTACGTTGACGGCTCGTCTGTCGGCGATATCGGCCAGGACGTGCTGCGCGACCGCCAGTCCATGTCCAACGAGGGCGTGGCCTCGCTCGTGCTCGTCTTCGACAAGAGAAAGCACGAGCTCGCCGCCGCTCCCGAGATCACGATGCGCGGCATTCCCGGCTTCGACCTTGACGATTTCGTCGGCGAGGCCAGCGAGGTCGTGGAAAAGGCCGTCTCCGATCAACTCGAAGCGCACCATGGCGACGTGAAACGCGCGAGCAAGGCGGGCCGCGACGCGCTTTCGAAGTTCTTGTGGAGCCGCGCGCACCGCCGTCCCGTCATCATGCCCTCTGTTGTCCAGGTTTAGGTAGAATGACCCTATGCAAAGAGCGTGGCGGAGGTAGTTTTGGGCTCGAGAAACGCAGCAGCAAAACAGAAGAACTCACAGTCCAAGAAGAATTCACCGAGCAAGGGTGCGCGTGTCAATCAGGCAGCTGATGTCCGGCAACGCACTCCTTTGCTCGAAGGCGGCATGCGCGATGACCTCATCGGTCTTGCGCTCGTCGTCATCGGCATCGTCCTGTTCGTGGCGGTCGTCGTCCCCTCGGATGGCATCGCATCGCATGCGATAGGGGATGCGCTCAGGCTCGCTTTCGGGCTCGGCGCCTACATCGTCCCCTTTGCCTTCATCATCTGGGGCATCACCTATTTCGTGAAGACGGAAGACACCAAGACCAGCCGTATCATCATCGGCCTCGTGCTCATAGTTCTTGCGATCATGAGCTTTCTCTCGCTCTTCAACGGCGGGGCAAATGCCGCAAGGCCCATGAGCTATTTCGACCGTGACGTGCTCGTCTCGGGCGGCGGCTATGTGGGAAGCGGCATCGACTGGCTTTTCGTGACGCTTTTCGGCGAGGTGATAACCTGCATCATCCTCTTGGCGCTTATCGTGGTGGGCCTTGTCCTGTTCGGGCTTTCCATCTCGGTTCCGTTCCTGTTCTTGAAGAACCTCTTTGGAAAGCAATCCGAAGACGAGCAGTCTTCAGACTTCGATGTCTATGATGACGTACCGCTCGACAAGACGCGCTCCCTCGATGATGACTTCGAACAGGAGCCCCTCTTTGACGAGGCCTCGGAAGACGAGCCTGCCAAGGGCTTCACGAAGGTCTTCAAGCGCAAGAAGGGCACTGGAGCTGATGTCACGCAGGATCTCAGTGCAGACAAAACCGTTGCACTCGACAAGAAGGGAGGATCCGACAAGACCGTCGACCTCTCCGTTGCAAAGAGGCCCTCGGCTGCGAAGACCGTGAAGACCCCGCGCAAGCGCCAGGGGGCGACGGTCACGCGCCCTGCCCGCAAATCGTCGTCGAGCTCCGCATCGGGCGCGCAGCCCACGGCCATGGAGGGCTTCGTTCTTCCCGACCCCAAAATCTTGCGCGTGGGCGGGTCCCACAAGAGCGCCAACTCTTCAGAACTGCGCCAGACGGCCAGTTTGCTGCAGCAGACACTCGGCGAGTTCAACGTGCCCGCGCGTGTGGTCGGCTGGCTTGCCGGGCCGACGGTCACGATGTTCAAGGTCGAGCTTCCGAGCGGTGTGCGTCTGTCGCGCCTGACCGGCCTTTCCGACGACATCGCGCTTGCGCTTGCGGCCTCTGCAGTGCGCATCGCGCAGATTCCCAATACCTCGCTTGTGGGCGTGGAAATTCCGAACAAGAAGCGCGAGAGCGTCCTTTTGGGCGACGTGCTTCCCGCGGCAAAACCAGGTCCTTTGCAGCTTGCCGTCGGCGAGGACGTCGACGGAGACAAGATCTGCGTGGACCTTGCCAAGATGCCCCACCTCCTCATCGGCGGCACCACCGGTTCTGGCAAATCTATTACTCTGAACGCCATGATCATGTCGATTCTCATGCGTGCCACGCCTGCAGAGGTCCGCATGATCCTCATCGACCCCAAACGCGTCGAGTTCTCGCTCTACAACGGCATTCCGCACCTGTTCGTGCCGCCTGTCACCGAGGCCAAGGAGGCTGCGAGCGCTCTCAAGTGGTGCGTGGCAGAGATGGAGCGTCGCCTGAAGGTCTTCGAGGGCGTGGGCGCGCGTAACATCGGCTTCTACAACCAGCTCATCCAGAAAGGCGAGCTCGACGACGAGGACGGCAAGCGCCCTGCCGAGCTTCCCTACATCGTGGTCGTCATCGACGAGCTATCGGATTTGATGATGATCGCGGGAAAAGAGGTCGAGGACTCCATCGTCCGCATCTCTCAGCTCGCGCGTGCCGCCGGTATCCACCTGATCGTCGCCACGCAGCGCCCCTCTTCAAATGTCGTGACCGGCATGATCAAGGCCAACATCACCAACCGCATCGCGATGACGGTCGCCACGAACGTCGAGTCGCGCGTCATTCTCGACCAGTCCGGTGCCGAAAAGCTCGTCGGCAACGGTGACATGCTCTTCTCCAAACCAGAATGGGGCAAGCCCAAGCGCATTCAGGGCTGCTATGTGGACGAGGCGGAAATCAGCTCCGTCGTCGCGCACCTCAAAGAGCAAGCTCAGCCCGATTACCATCCCGAGATCCTGCAGCAGGCCGTATCCGAGGGGAAAGCCGGCGGAGGTGCCGGTGGTTCCTCGAGTTCGGGAGACGAGGACCCGCTTTTGTGGGAGGCGGCGGATGCCGTCGTCTCCGCTGGGCTCGGGTCGACTTCCATGCTTCAGCGCAGGCTCAAGGTCGGTTATGCCCGTGCGGGGCGTATCATGGACATGCTCGAGGAGAAGGGCATCGTCGGACCGCAGAACGGATCGCGTGCCCGTGACGTTCTCGTCGACAGCGTCGAGGAGCTGGAGTCGCTCAGGGCCTTTGAAGAACAAGACCAGGAGGCAGGATAGTCCTTATGTCCAGGCAACTTGTGGGCTCGGCGCTGAAGGAGCGCCGCGAGGAGCTCGGCATCTCGCTTGACATGGCGTCGATGGCAACTAACGTGCGCGCGCGCATGCTCGAGATCATCGAGTCGGATGACTATGCGCAGTATCCTCCCTATGGACATGCCATGGGGCTCATCTCCTCGTACGCCCGCTATCTCAAGCTCGATCCGCGTCCACTTCTCAAGGAGTTCGACATCGCCTATGCCGACTATCAGAAGAGCGCGGATATGGCAGGCGCGGCCGATAGCGCCCGCAGAGGTGTCGGCAGGTTCGGCGAACAGACCCCCGAGGGTCTGAGGCCGACGTCACGCAGCGTCCACGATACGGGTCGCTGGCACCATGATGAGGATGCGGGTGCTACGGGAGACATTCACGAAAAGCTCAACGCCGAGCAGGTGGCAGAGGGCGACGATCGCTACAAAAGCGGAAGCGTGCGACTTGTCGGCACGCGCCAGACCGGCTCCTTTTCGCGTGTTGGCCAGACGAGACGCGCTCGCCGGGCCGAGCTGTCGAATCGGCGCAGGGATGGTGGCGCAAGCGAGCACCGCACGGGTGCAGATTCTTCTTCTCGGTCGGGTTCGCGTGCGAAAGCCGTTGGCTCTCGCAGCTCGATAGACTCGAGTTCCCGAAGCGCTTCGGCTGGTTTCGACCAGCCCGAGAGGGCTGGAACGTCATCGCGCGCATCCAGTCACCGCGAACGCAATATTTCCGATTCGAAACCGGGTACCCGTAAACGTGAGTCGAACGAGGACGCTTCCCCAAAGGAAAAGAAGAGCGCCTACCAGGAGGCGCTCGATACTGCCCGCATGCACGCCCTGGGCAAGGAGAAAAGCGAGCCCCCAAGAAACGACGCAATAGACGATTCGGCGCCCGACTTCTTCAATGTCAAGGGCACGAAGGGCGCTGACGCGGCATCGCGTCCCGCTGCTGGCACGGGCACTGCCCGTCGACGCCCCAGGCGCTCGGGCGGCTCGAGCGCTGTGCGCGAAAGCGCTCCCGGTGACAGCGTGTTCTCGCGTTTGATCACGACGGTCCAGGCGATCTTCAGGGAACGTCGCACCAGGCTCATAGCCATCGCGGTCATCTTGCTTGTGATCGTGGTCATCGCGGCGGCTGCGCTCCTCATTTCCACAGCAGGAGATAGCAGCAGCGGCCTTCATTCGGTGGAAGGAGGCGCGTCTGGCACCTCTACTACGACGGCGAGCAACTCTTCGGCGTCCGCCACGGTCACGACGACCGATGGGAGTCCGGTTGCCGTCAACATCGACGTGGCGGAAGGCAAGACCTCGCTCATCAGCATCACCTATGACGACGACAATGCCTACAACGGCACTGCTATCGGGCCCTGGCATCGTCAGTTCCTCGTGACCTCATCGCTCGTCGCGACCTTCGGCACGCCCGATGCGGTCACCGTCACCCAAAACGGCAACGAGATCGAGATTACCCGCGAAAGCGACGGCACGGGAAAGCTCACCTTAAACGTGCAGTCTGCCTCGTCGACGGTAAGCTCCAGTTCGAGCAGTTCGAGCAGTTCTGACAGCTCGAGCAGTTCAAGCTCGAGCTCGAGCGGTGATTAGTGCACTGCTCGGGCAACCCGATGTATTGTTCGAGGACATAAGAGCATAAAGGAAGGAAACGTTAGAAGATGGCAAAGGACAACAGCTTCGACATCGTCTCAGAAACGGACCTGCAAGAAGTGGAGAACGCCTACAACAACGCGGTCAAGGCACTCAGGCAGCGCTACGACCTCAAGGACTCGGGGTCTGAGATCGCCTATGATAAATCGGCAAAGACGCTCACCATTCTCGCGCCGAGCGATTTTGTCGCTGGCCAGGTGAAAGACATCCTCTCAACGCAGCTTGTTCGTCGTAAAGTCGACCTCAAGTCCGTGCAGTGGGGCAAGCCGCAGGATGCCTCCGGTGGGAAGATACGCATCGTCGGTACCATCGTCGAGGGCATCGACCAGGATATCGCCAAGAGGATCAGCAAGGATATCCGCGATAAGAAACTCAAGGTCAAGGTTGCTATCGAAGGCGACAAACTCCGCGTCTCGGGGCCCAAGCGCGATACGCTCCAAGAGGTGATCGCGTTCGTGCGCGACCAGGACTACGGTCTGCCGTTGCAGTTCACCAACTATCGCTGATTTTTTCGGGAGGAAGAAACGTGGGGGACGCGGGAAACATTGCCTTCGTGACGCTTGGGTGCACGAAAAACGAGGTCGATTCTGACAAGATGGCCGCCCTGCTCGAGGATGCCGGCTATAGGATCGTCGACGATCCTGAAGATGCCCACCTCGTCATCGTCAACACGTGCTCGTTTCTCATGAGTGCCGTTGACGAGGGGCTCGAGGTCATCTTCGACCTCGTCAACTCCCGGGCAGAACTTCCAGAGAAGGCGAAGATTCTCGTTGCCGGCTGCATGCCGGCGCGCTATGGCGACGCGCTCTCTGATGAGCTCACAGAGGTGGAGGGCTTTCTGCCCGCATCTGAAGAGGACCGGGTCGTGGAAAAGGTTGGAGAGCTGTTGGGGGGCAAAGCACCCCAGGAGGCGCCTGCCGGCCCAGCGGGGAATGCAACGCGCCGCAGCGTCGGGCCGAGCGCGTATGTCAAGATCTCCGATGGCTGCGACCGATTCTGCTCGTATTGCACCATTCCCTATATCAGGGGTCGGTATCACAGCTTTTCGTATGACGAGATCTGCGCCGAGGTAGACGAGCTCGTTGTCTCAGGGGCACGTGAGATCGTGCTCATCGGGCAGGATACGGGCATCTGGGGGCAAGACCTCGAGCCGAAATCCAGCACTGCCCAGCTCGTGTCGGGCCTTGCGGAGCGTTTCCCGACGACGTGGTTCAGGCTCATGTACTTGCAGCCTGCGGGCATCACCGATGAGCTTCTCGATGTCATCGCGGCAAACGACAACATCTGCTCGTATCTCGATATGCCGCTGCAGCATTGCGACCCCGATATACTCGAGCGCATGAACCGCGGCGGATCTGCGGATTCGTATCTCGAGCTCCTGGAACGCGTGCGCACACGAGTTCCCGGCATCATGACGCGCACCACGCTCATGGCGGGCTTTCCCGGCGAGACCGAAGCGCAATTCTCCGAGTTGCTCGACTTTGTCGACGAGGCGCGCTTCGATTATGCCGTGGTCTTTCCGTATTCTCAAGAAGAGGGAACGGCTGCCGCTGGATTCAGCGGGCAGATTGACGAGGACGTCAAGCTCGCGCGTGCCCAGCAGCTGCTCGATGCCTGCGAGGCAGTCGGTCAGTCGCAGATCGCCGAGTTGGTCGGAAATGAGGTCACGTGCCTCGTCGAAGGCTTCGAGCAGACGGATGTCGGAACCGAGGCGCTCTGCCGTTGGCAGGGTCAGGCGCCCGAAGTCGATGGTCAGGTCCATGTACCGTTTCAGGTGGATAACGCACCTTCCATCGGGGACATCGTGCTCGTGAGGATCACGGATACGTTCTACTATGAGCTCGAAGGAGAGCTGATCTAGCTTGCAGACACAAGAGCGCAACGCCGGGGAGCAGGTGCCGGAGATGAACGGGGGCTCTGCGGGTACGGAGGGTCCAGGTCCCGACAAACCGGACGGTTCCGAGAACAAGACGACCGAGAAGGTCTGGACATCGGCAAATATCGTGACCCTCATCCGCATCCTCTTCATCCCCGTGTTCGTCGTCGTCATGCTCTCTCCCTGGCCGGAATGGATGCCCTATCCCGATTTCTGGGCGTTCTGGCAGCCTTGGATTGCCGCGGGTGTATTCGCCGCCATCTCCCTTACCGACGCCATCGATGGGCATTTGGCCCGCAGCAGGGGCGAGGTCACCGACCTCGGAAAGTTCATGGACCCGCTCGCGGACAAGATTCTCGTGTGCGCAGCTCTTCTGGCATTAGTCGAGCTGCAGGCCTTTCCCTCGTGGGTCGCGCTCATCATCATCGCCCGCGATTTCATCGTCTCGGGGCTCCGCATGGTCGCCGCCTCTCAGGGAAAGGTCATCGCCGCGAGCTACTACGGCAAGGTGAAGACCGTCCTGCAGATGGCCGCTATCATTCTCTTCATCATCAAGGACTCTCTGCAGATCAAGCTCCTCGGCGGGGGCTTCGATACCGGATTCACGGTCTTTTCCTGGATTGTCCTGGTCGCAGCGGTCGTTATGACGCTCGTTTCCCTTGTCGATTACTTTGCAAAGAGCAAAGAGCTGCTCGGGTTCAAATGAGCTGGAGCCGCGTCTTTCGCGAGTTCTTGTGATCAGTCGCCGCAAGGGGAGAGGAAGGTGTGCGAGTTATGGATGAATCGATGACGTCTATAGATGACATACGGGAGGGAAACCGAAAGCTTGCAGCCCGCGTGCTCGACTTGGCGCGGAACGAGGGGCTGACGATCGGCACCGCGGAATCGTGCACGGGCGGGCTGTGCGCGGCGACGCTGACGGAGGTCCCCGGTTCCTCCGATGTCGTGCGCGGCGGTATCGTGAGCTATTGGGTCGAGGTCAAAGAGACGGTCCTCGGCGTGTCTCCGGACACCATTGAGGACCCGGGCGTCGTGAGCGAGCAGTGCGCGCGAGAGATGGCGCAGGGGGCGCGGAGCTGCCTTTCGTGCGACCTGGCCGTCTCGACGACGGGCATTGCAGGTCCCGGTGGCGCTGAGCCGGGAAAACCGGTGGGCACGGTCTGCTTTGGCCTGAGCACCCCCGAAGGGCGCGAAAGCTGGACCACCTGCCGTGGAACGACGCGCCAGGAGATCCGCTACCTTGCCGTTCGCTCTGCCCTCGAAAAACTCGAATCGGCACTTTTGAAACGATGCCGGTCTTGAGCTGCTGCGGTCTTGAAACTTCTCGGTTTCGTGTTGGATTTTGCTCCGTGGTTTAGGGGTGGCGCGTGTGCCTTTTTCCTCGTATCGTCTTCACTGCATGGTGTCGGGGCCCACATTGACATCGAACAAGTGTTCGTATAGCATGGACATCACGCACGCATGGCAACAATCGTGTAATTGAACGGAGCAGGCAAAAATGGCTCGTGGAAAAAGCAACTCGGACAAGATCGATTTTACCAACCGCTCCGGCGGCGAGGATATGCTCAAGGTCACAACCGAGCAGATAGAAAAGAAGTTCGGCAAGGGCTCTATCATGCGTCTCGGAGACGATGACTCGGTGCTCGATGTCGAGGTCATCCCGACAGGATCGCTCGCATTGGACGCGGCCCTGGGAATTGGGGGCGTGCCCCGCGGCAGAATCGTCGAGATCTACGGCCCTGAATCGAGCGGCAAGACGACGCTCGCTCTCCAGATCGTCGCCGAAGCGCAAGCACAGGGCGGAGTCGCTGCCTTTATTGACGCCGAGCACGCGCTCGACCCGGTCTATGCGGCCCGTCTCGGGGTGGATATCGACGAACTGTTGATCTCGCAGCCCGATACCGGCGAGCAAGCCCTTGAGATCTGCGATATGCTCGTGCGCTCGAATGCCGTTGCCTGCATCGTCGTCGACTCGGTCGCCGCGTTGGTTCCCAAGGCGGAAATCGAAGGCGAGATAGGGGATACGACAGTTGGCCTGCAGGCCCGTCTCATGAGCCAGGCCCTGCGAAAACTCGCAGGCTCACTTTCCAAGTCGAATACCACCTGCATCTTCATCAACCAGCTGCGCGAGAAGATCGGAGTCATGTTCGGTAACCCCGAAACGACGACGGGTGGCCGTGCGCTCAAGTTCTTTAGCTCGGTGCGCCTTGACATCCGCCGCATCGAGACCATCAAGGAAAAGGGCGAGGCAATCGGAAACCGCGTGCGCGTGAAGGTCGTGAAAAACAAGTGCGCCGCGCCGTTCCGTCAGGCGGAATTCGACCTCATGTACGGCACGGGAATCTCCCGCGAGGGCAACATACTCGACATGGGCGTGGAAGAGGGCATCGTCAAGAAGTCCGGCGCCTGGTACACCTATGGGGACGAACGTCTTGGGCAGGGCAGAGAGGCCGCAAAGGAGACGCTGGCGCAAAATCCTGAGCTCAGAAACGAGATCGAGCAAAAGGTGCGCCATGCCATTGGCCTTCCGAGCGATTACGACGATACGGACACGGTCTCGCTTGTCGAGGACGATGCCGTCGAGGAAGTCGAGATGCCAGATGACGCGCCGGTGGAAAAGTAAGCAGGACCTTGCATGAGCTAGTCGATTTTGAAGAGCTCGATACACTCGTGAGAATTTCGAGTCGGATTGCGCTCTTCAGAATTGAATGGGGTAAGGTGCTTTTTCTGAAATCCCTGAGTTCACCTTCTTGGTAGATATTTGCTCCCTAGCGTCACATAGTGATTCCGAGGTAAAAACATGGTCTCTGCTGCCCGCCATATCGCGGCGATGGACAAGATAAACGACCTGGTTTCGGTGCGCGAGCGCACGGCTAAAGAGGTGCGCTCGCGTCTTGCCACTTACGGCTTTGCCGACGACGAAATCGATGATGCCGTGGAGACGGCGCTGCGCGTTGGCCTCATCAACGAAGAGCGATATGCTCGTGCCTTTATCAGGGGAAAGCAGCATAAAGGCTGGGGACGTGGCAAGATCGTACAGAGGCTCAGGGCAGATGGCGTCGATGACGAAACAATCGATGCCTGCAGTTTAGAGTTCTCCGATCCGGAAGAGGAGCTCGCACGCGCCCTGCACGAAATTGAGCGGCATCCGAGCCATTCCAAGGATCCCTACGCTTCTTATATGCGCCGCCTCCTCGGCAAGGGGTACTCGATGGACATCGCCCGTCGTGCCGTAAAGGAGTTTCTCGGTTAGGTGTGCCGTCTGCGCCGTTTTCTATCGTTTACGAAGCTATATCTTGGATAAGGCACTTGAGCACTACGGCAATGTGCTAGCATACCAACAGGCTTTCATCATGTACCTCGCCTATGCGAGTTTTCCTGTGTTTCGACTAGTGCGTTTTTTGTGTCGATTTGTATAACTGCATATGCTCTAAGTAGTGATGTAAAGCCGGTCGCGCAAGCCGGCTTTTTTGCTGTGCCTGCGCATTAAACGAGAAAACAATGTATTGCACATTTCGAGTCGTGAAAGGAGCATCCGATGCCCGACATCGCAATCTATATCATCATTGCGGTCGTGTGCCTCGTCATCGGCTACCTTATCAGCAAGGCCGTCATCGGCAAGAGCGCAAACGGCAAGCTTGCAGATGCAGAGAGCAAGGCAGCCGAAGCCGAGCGCAACGCCGAGTCCATCAAGCGAGAGGCCATGCTCGAGGCCAAGGACGAGGCTCTCAAGATCAAGCAGAACGCGGAAAACGAGGCGCGTCAGATCAAAAGCGACGCCGAGGACAAGGCCAATCGCGTAAAGCAGGAGGCAGAAGACGAGGCGCGTCAGCAGACGCGCGAGATCCAGCAGCGTGAGGACCGCCTCCAGCAGCGTGAGGATTCCATTGATCGCAGGAACGAGAGCCTGGACAACCGCGAGGCCCAGATCTCCGTTCTGCAAGAGCAGACCGAGCAGCTCAACGACGAGCTCAAGGGCAAGCTCGAAGAGGCGGACAGCAAGCTTCTCTCCATTTCGGGTCTTACGGTAGAGGAGGCGCGCGACCAGGTCCTCTCGAACGTCAAGCAGGAGTGCGAGACGGAGGCTGCGGGCATCATTCGCGACGTTGAGGCAAAGACCAAAGCAGAGGCTGACCGAAAGTCCCGTGAGATTCTCTCCGTTGCCATCCAGCGCATGGCTGCCGACTACACTGCCGAGCGAACGGTGACCAGCGTCGAGATTCCCTCAGATGACATCAAGGGCAGAATCATCGGCCGCGAGGGACGCAATATCCGCTCCTTCGAGCAGATTACCGGTGTGAACCTCATCATCGACGACACGCCCGAGACGTTGACGCTTTCCTGCTTCGACCCGGTCCGCCGTGAGACGGCCCGAATCACGCTCGAGAACCTCATCGCAGACGGGCGCATCCATCCGGCGCGCATCGAGGAGATGTTCAAGAAGGCGACCAGGTACGTCGACCAGCAGGTGCAAGAAGCCGGCGAACAGGCCACATTCGATGCCGGCATCCACGATCTGCATCCCGAGCTCGTGAAGACGCTCGGCCGTCTGAAATATCGCACGTCCTATGGCCAGAACGTGCTGCAGCACTCTCTCGAGGTCTCTTCTCTCGCAGGTGCCCTCGCCTCCGAGCTCGGCCTCGACCCGACGCAGGCAAAGCGTGCCGGCCTTCTGCACGACCTCGGCAAGGCCATCGACCACGAGGTCGAGGGGTCGCACGCCGTCATCGGCGCTGACCTGTGCCGCCGCTATGGGGAGTCTCCCGCCATCGTGCATGCCGTCGAAGCGCACCATGCCGACGTCGAGCCCTCTACCGTGCTCGCCGTCCTCATTCAGGCCGCCGATGCCATCAGCGCGGCTCGTCCCGGCGCCCGCCGCGAAAGCTACGAGAACTACATCAAGCGCCTCGAGAAGCTCGAGGAGATCGCCAACGCGCACGAGGGCGTCGAGAAGACGTATGCCATGCAGGCGGGTCGCGAGGTCCGCGTCATGGTCCAGCCCGAGAAGGTCGACGATGCCCACTCGACCGTGCTCGCGCATGACATCGCCAAGCAGATCGAAGAGGAGATGCAGTATCCCGGTCAGATCCACGTCGTGGTGATCAGGGAGTCTCGTTCTGAGGCGCTCGCCAAATAAGCTGAAAAAGATACGATTCCACACGTCATAGGCGGCATGTCGGCGTATAGTCGATGTGCCGCTTTTATGTTCCACGCGCTCCTCGTGCGCAAACGGCTTTGCCGAGGGGCGCCGAGCCTTTGGAAGAGGATGCATGCCCGAAGACAGCCTTGCCGATTTCATAACATCCGTTTCAGGCGATGACCAGCTCGCCATCGAGGAGAACCTCGGCGACGGATTCGTCAAGCTCAGGATTGCCGAGGCGGAACGTCGTCAGGCAAAGCACGATATCCGCTCGGTGGAGGACATCGTCATCGAGATGTTGAGAAACGCGCGCGATGCCCATGCCCGCCATATCTACATTGCCATCTCCCGTGCCGGGCAGAAAAAGACGCTTGTCTTTCTCGATGACGGTGACGGTATCCCCGAGCACATGCACGAGGCGATTTTCGAGCCGCGCGTCACCTCCAAGCTCGAGAGCATGGTCATGGACCGTTGGGGTGTGCACGGACGCGGTATGGCGCTCTATTCCATCAAATCGAATACGGAAAGCGCCGTGGTGCTTTCCTCTGGAGAGGAGCTCGGGTCCTCGTTTCAGGTAGTCGCTGACCTCGACGAGCTTTCGGAAAAGGCAGATCAATCGACGTATCCCACGCTCTATCGCGACGACGATGATGTGCTCCAGGTGGGACGTGGGCCGCACAACGTGATACGTACGGCGGTGGAGTTTGCCCTCGCTTCAAAGGACAGGGTGAGCGTGTACCTGGGTTCCCCGACCGATATCTTGGCCGAGCTCGTGAGAAGCGGACGCAAACGCTTGAGCGACGAACAGCTTCTCTTCTGCGATGACATGTCGACGCTCCCGGTGTGCCTGAGACCTGCTGCCGCGGGCGATGCCCTCGAGCTTGTCGATATCGCCGAATCGATTGGGCTCGGGGTGTCCGAGCGCACGGCGCACCGCATCATGGCCGGTCAGATCGACCCGTGTCCGCTGCTGCTCACACAGGTGATGCCGGAGCGGAAGACGCGGATAAAGAACGCGCCGGTGGACATCTTACGGGACAGCCGCGGGCTCAAGATCGCAAAAGAAGACGAGGAGAGGTTCTCGCGCTCTTTGGAGACGGCGTTTCAGACGATAGCCGAGCGGTACTACCTCGAGCTTGCCGACAAACCGAAGATTCGCGTGGGGAAAGACGCGATAACCGTCAAGTTCCCCATAGAAAAGCAGTAGCTGGAGACCTGGCGCCAGAGCGCTGAGAAGAGAGGAAGAACATGGACATCCGAGAAGAGCTCGATTTCTGGAAAGAACATGTGTCGGGACAGGAACGCGCCGAGCTCGAGGAACTCGCCGCGCATCCCGACGAGCTCCAGGATGCGTTCTACCGCGAGCTCGCCTTTGGAACTGCGGGTTTGCGCGGCATCATCGGCTTGGGTCCGAATCGCATGAACGTCTACACCGTGGGCAAGGCCACGCAGGGCTTTGCCGATTACCTCAACGCCCATTTCGACAAGCCTTCCGTTGCCCTTGCCCGTGACAGCAGGCACAAGGGCGTCGATTTCATTCGCGTTTCCGCCTGCGTTCTCGCCGCTAATGGCATCAGGGCCTACGTCTTCGACGATATCCAGCCTACCCCAGTGCTCTCCTTTGCCGTCCGCAAGCTGGGATGTTGCGGTGGAATCAACATCACTGCGAGCCACAATCCAGCAGAATACAACGGCTACAAGGCCTATGGGCCCGACGGCTGCCAGATCAAGACCGAGGCTGCGCACGAGATCCAGGACGCCATCGACGAGCTCGGCTTTTTCGATGACGTGCATGTCGCGGACTACGACGATGCAAGGGGGCAGGGCCTGATCGTCTCTGCGGGTGCCGACGTCGTCGAGAGCTTCCTCGATGCGGTGGCCGCGCAGTCCGTCGAGCCGCTCGATGCGCCTGCCTGCGACCTCAAGGTGGTCTACACTCCGCTCAACGGCACGGGGCTCTTCTGCGTGAAGAGCATTCTTTCCCGTGTGGGCATCCACGATGTCCACGTCGTTCCCGAGCAGGCCGAGCCTGATGGCGACTTTCCGACCTGCCCGTATCCCAACCCTGAGTTTCGCGAGGCGCTCGAGCGCGGCCTTGCCCTGTGCGAGAAGGTCCATCCCGACTTGCTGCTCGCGACGGACCCGGATGCAGATCGCGTCGGCATTGCCGTTCCGCACGAAGGCGACTACGAGCTCCTCACCGGAAATGAGGTCGGCGTGCTGCTGCTCGATTACATCTGCTCCCGCAGGAAGGCACGTGGCGAGGACCTTTCGCGTGCTGTCGCCGTGACCACGATCGTCTCCTCGCTCATGCCCGATGCCCTCGCGAAAACATATGGCTTCGAACTCAGGCGCGTCCTGACCGGTTTCAAGTACATCGGCGGGCAGATCGGCCTGCTGGAAGACGCCGGCGAAGTGGAGCGATTCATCTTCGGCTATGAGGAAAGCTACGGGTACATGTCCGGCCCGCATGTGCGGGACAAGGATGCCGTCAATGCCAGCATGCTCATCTGCCAGATGGCCAACTGGTACAAAGGGCAGGGATTTGACCTCGTCGAGGCGATGGAGAGGCTTTACGAGACGTATGGCTTCTACCTCAACCGCACCGTCAACGTGCAGTATCCCGGAAGCGCCGGGGCAGAGAAGATGCGCCAGATAATGGAGCGCCTGCGCAAAGAGCATCCTGCCGAGCTCGCCGGCATGTCCGTGTCAGGCTTCACCGATTTTGGACCGGGCATTCCGATGCCGACGAACGACCCGAAAGACGAGCAGATGCTCCCACCGGCAAACGTCGTCTCCTTCGAGCTTGCGGAAGGCACCAAGGTCCTCGTACGCCCGAGTGGCACCGAGCCCAAGATCAAGGCATACCTGTTTGCCAAGGCCGACGACAGGACAAGCGCAGAAAAGCTCCTCGACGAGCTTGAAGCCGACGCGCGCAAGCTCCTGGAGTAGAGCAGGATGACAAGCGGCGTTGTTTGCTGCTGGAAACGACGGGCCTCTTAGCATTCAATGCCGTAAATTGTCGGACAGGGTGCTTGCCCGCATGCCCTTTTTGGGAGACGCGTTTCGTACGACGGGGGATACGTCTGCACAAAAGCCCTGCATATGGGCTATAATAGGCGACGCCTTTTTATTCACGCATAAACGTTGCAGCAATGCACCAGGGAAGCACTAGGGATGTAGCATGGATTTCCTGAAAGTCTCGAGCAAGTCGGCTCCAGCTTCTGTTGCCGGAGCGATTGCCGGTCTCATCAAGGACGGCAATCCGGTGAGGATTCAGTCCATCGGCGCTGGCGCCGTCAACCAAGCCGTCAAGGCCATCGCTATCGCGCGCGGCTATCTCGCGCCAAGCGATATCGACCTCTACTGCGTCCCTTCGTTCGTCGAACTCGAGATCAACGGCCAGACTCGTACGGGCATTCGCTTCGCCGTTCATCCGCACTATCTCAACGAGATGGACGATTTCGATGACCAAGACGAGCTTGGTTCAGACCTATAAGGTGTTAGGATTCGCTGCGTGAAACCCTACGCAGACCTCCATATGCACTCGACGTATTCCGATGGCGTGCTGACACCTCGTGAAATCGTGTCTTGCGCGCACGAGTCCGGCATCGCGCATATCGCCATCACGGATCACGATTGCCTCGGCGGCTCTGCCGCTGGCTGCGAACTTGCCGAGGCACTCGGCATCGAGGTCGTTCCCGGCGTCGAGATAACGACTCAGCTCGATGGGCGCGACATCCACCTGCTCGGGTACTTCGTCGACCCGAACACCGCTGTGCTCGATGATCTGTTCGCAGAAACGCATGCGGCGCGGGAGCTGCGCGCTCTTGAGATGGCGGACCTGCTCCACCAGGCTGGCTTTCCCGTCGATGCCGATTCCCTGAAGGACAGCGGCGCGACGGTGAACCGCTCCCTTCTTGCCCGCACGCTCGTTTCCGGAGGCATCGCGACCAGCATCAACGATGCATTCACTCGCTTTCTAGGGGAGGACTCGCCCTATTACGTCGACGTGGAATACGCATCCACCATCGAGGCGATACGTCTCGTGAAAGAGGCGGGGGGCTATCCCTTCATCGCGCATCCCGCCCATTATCACGTAGTCGACCTGATTCCAGCACTGAGCAAGGAGGGGCTTTTCGGACTCGAGGCGTACCACACGCTCCAGACCGCCGAGGAGAGCCTCGAGCTCGTCGAGCTCGCATCTGAGCTCGGGCTTGCCGTGAGCGGCGGCTCCGATTGGCATGGTGATGATGCGCACGGGGCGTATCTGGGAAGCGCAGGCCTCGATGCGCGCGATTTCGATCGATTCATGACCGCCTGCGGGCGCCAGTAGAGAACAGGATTTCCCTTGGCTGTACAGATCTCTTCTAATACGGGCTCCTCGGGCACGTCACCGCTTGCTGGCATGACGTACTGGCAGCGCACGTTCGGCTGCCAGATGAACGAAAACGATGCCGAGCGCGTTGCCGGAATGCTTGATGCCGCGGGTGCACGTGCCGTGAGCACAATCGAGGAGGCCGATATCGCGGTCTTTCTCACCTGCTGCGTGCGCGAGCGCGCCGATATCCGGCTCATGGGGCAGGTCGCCTCGCTCAAGAACGTCCCGCCCGCACATGATGCTCCGCGCATCATTGCCGTCGGCGGTTGCATCGGACAGCGCGATGGCGCCGAACTCGAACGGCAGCTCCCGAATGTGGACGTGGTCTTTGGCACGCACAACCTCTCGCACCTTCCAGCACTGCTCGAGCAGCGCATCTCCACTGGCAGGGCGGTGGCAGAGACCATCGAGGAAAACGATGGTTTCTCGAGCGAGCTTCCCCAGCACCGCGAAAATCCCTGGCATGCGTGGGTCCCCATCATGACGGGTTGCGATAATTTCTGCACGTACTGCATCGTGCCCTACGTGCGTGGCCGTGAGCGTTCGCGGCGCATCGAGGATATCGCAGATGAGCTCTCCGGCTTGGCCGACCAGGGCATACGTGAGCTCACGTTGCTCGGGCAAAACGTCAATTCCTACGGACGCGACCTCTACGGCAAACCGCGTTTTGCAGAGGTGCTGAGGCTAGCGGGGGAGAGCGGCGTGGACCGCGTCCGCTTTGTCACGAGCCATCCCAAGGACCTGCTTCCCGAGACCATCGAGGCCATGGCAAGCTATCCGAACATCATGCACCAGCTTCACCTCTCTTTGCAGTCCGGGTCCGACCGCATCCTCGCTGCCATGAACCGCAAGTACGATACCGCTCGCTATCTGAGCCTGGTTGACGATTTGCGGAGTGCCATGCCCGATATCTCGCTTTCGACCGACATCATTGTCGGCTTTCCCGGCGAGACCGAAGAGGATTTCCAGATGACCTACGACCTCGTCAAGGAGGTCTCCTACGGGCAGGTGTTCACGTTCATCTACTCCAAGCGCGCCGGTACCCCTGCGGCAAAGATGCCCGACGATACGCCCCACGAGGTCATCCAGGAGCGCTTCGACAGGCTCGTCGACCTGGTCCAGGAATGCGCGTACCGCGAAAACCAGAAGGAGCTTGCAAAGACGCTCGATGTGCTCGTCGAGGGCGTCTCGAAGCGCGATCCAAACATGCTCGCGGGAAAAAGCCCCAAGAACCAGACCGTGCATGCAAAGCTTCCCGAAGGCGTTGGCATCGAGGAGCTGCGCGGCAGGATTGTCAAGGTCGAGGTCACCGAGGCAAAGACCTGGTATCTGCAGGGAAAGCTCGTCGATGAAGGCAAGTGACCTCATCTGCATACAGGGGCCGACCGCATCGGGAAAATCGGAGCTTGCCGAGCTCGTGGCGCAGGTGCTCTCGGGCCAGATAATCTCTGCCGACTCAATGCAGGTCTATCGTGGCATGGATATCGGAACGGCTAAGGTGCCACCCGAGAAACGCCACGTTCGCTATCATTGCATCGACCTCGTCGACCCTGGCGAGCCCTATTCAGCGGCGCTCTTCCAGCGCGATGCGAGATGCGCCATCGACAGCCTCGTTGCCGCGGGGACGCCCGCCATCCTGTGCGGTGGGACCGGCTTTTACGTGAAGGCCGTCCTCGACGAGATGGACTTTGCCCCGGGCAAGCAGCGGGAAAACGCCGTCCGCGAGAAGTACCAGGCCTACCTCGATGAACATGGGCCAGAAGCACTCCATGCGCTCTTGCAGCAGGCAGATCCCCAAAGCGCTTCTGCCATACATCCCCACAACGCAAAGCGCGTGATTCGCGCGCTGGAGATGCACGAGGCGGGGGAGAGCTATGCTGAGCGCAAGGCCGCGTTCAAGCATGTCGCCCCGCATTACCCTTCCGTTCGCTTCGCGCTGTCCGTGGAACGCGCTGTTCTCTACCGGAGAATCGACAGGCGCGTGGACGGGATGTTTGCAGCGGGGCTCGTCGATGAGGTGCGGGGCCTTCTGGCGCATGGGTTTCGCGCGGGGCTCACCGCTCCGCAGGCCATCGGCTACAAGGAGGTCGTTTCGGCCCTCGATGGCACGTGCTCGCTCGATGAGGCATCCGCCCAGATCAAGCAGGCGACGCGCCGCTATGCCAAACGGCAGTTGAGCTGGCTCAGGTCCGACAAGGGGCTCATCTGGCTCGATGCCACCCACGCGAGCGCCGAGGAGCTCTGCGCGCAGGTGCTCGCTCATGTACTAGAATTAAGTGCGGAGAAGGCGTAGCGCCTTCGGATAGGGACAGGGAGCAGAAGAGCTTGGCAAAGCAGAAGTTTGGCGTGTACGCGCAGGAGGTTCCCGAGCGTGCAGTGCTCGTGGGCATAGACCGTGGGGATCCCGATTGGCCCCTCGAAGAGTCCCTCGCCGAACTCAAGCGCCTGACCAAGACCGCTGGTGCCGAGGTCGTGTACACGATGTCCCAGCGCCTCGACAAGCCCAACCCCCGCACGTTCATCGGCCAGGGCAAGGCCGAAGAGCTCGTGAGCATCGTCCGCAATTTAGATGCCGATCTGGTCATCGTCGACGACGAGCTCTCTCCCTCTCAGCAGAGCAATCTCGAAAAACTGCTCGGGGCGCCTGTCAAGCTCATCGACAGAACGGCGCTCATTCTCGATATCTTCGCGCTCCATGCGACGACCAAGGAGGGCCGTCTCCAGGTCAAGCTCGCGCAGAACCAGTACCTGTACCCCCGTCTGCGCGGTATGTGGAGCCATCTTGCAGCTGGGCGCATGGGTGGCGGCGTCGGCTCGCGTTTTGGCGAGGGCGAGTCCCAGCTCGAAGTCGACCGTCGTCTTATCCGCAAGCGCATCGACCGAATCAAACGCGAGCTCAAGGAACTCGAGACCAACCGCCGCACGCAGAGAAAGCAGCGCAGCAGCTCGGGAGTCTTTCGCATCGCCTTGGCAGGCTATACCAATGCGGGCAAGTCGAGCCTTATGAACGCGCTCACCGATGCCGATGTGCTCGCCTATGACAAGCTCTTCGCGACGCTCGATTCCACTACCCGCAAGCTCAGGCTTCCCGACGGGTACCTCGCGACGCTCACCGATACCGTCGGTTTTATCCAGAAGCTTCCCCACGAGCTGGTCGAGTCGTTTCACTCGACGCTCGAGGAGATCAAGGAAGCCGACCTCATCTTGCTCGTCGTGGATGTCGCGGCGCGGCAGCGTACCGGCCAGCTCGCTGCCGTCAAGGAGGTCCTCGGGCAGATCGGGGCCCATGAGATTCCCACGCTCACCGTCTTCAACAAGGTCGACCTCATGTATCCAGCTGATGAACCGGAAGACGACGAGGGCCCTCGCGAGGACCGCAGGGCAGAGCTTGCCCACCTCCACGAGCTCTATCCCGATGCGCTCTTCGTCTCCGCGCGAACTGGGGAGGGAATCGACGGGCTCGTCTCGGCGTTGCAGGACCAGGTGCGCCTGAAGACGCCGCATATGCAGGTGCTCTTGCCCTATGACCAGGGCCGTCTCGTGGAACGCGCCCACGAGCAAGCGGTCATACAAGAAGAGCGCTATACCGAAAGGGGCACCTATCTCTCCCTGGATGTCCCCGAGGCGCTCGTTCCCTATTTCGAGCCGTTTCAGGTTGCAGAGGATTCAATAGGGGAGCCCACGCCAAAGGCGTGAGCCGCATTAGATTTCAGAACGTGCGGAACAGACCCGTGACGACGCCCAAAATGTGGGCATCTTTGGTGTAGATGGGCTCCATGGAAGGGTTCTGCGGCTGCAGGCGGATGCAGTCCTTTTCCCTGTAGAAGGTCTTCACC
>JBMNPN010000011.1:0-38651 GCA_050943615.1 Coriobacteriales bacterium | reverse complement strand
CGAAATGACGGGCAGCACCTCGACGCCGCCAAAAGTCGTCTGACGGCGCTTCTTGTCATCGGTGGGGCTGATGCGCACGAGACGGTGCACTCCCCGCTCGCTCGTCAGCATGCCGTAGGCATTGTGCCCGCTCACCGTGAAGGTGACGCGGTCGAGACCGATTCCCTCACCGGTTTGGATATCGTTCACCGTCATCTTCCAGCCCTTGCGCTCGACGTAGCGCGAGTACATGCGAAAGAGCATCTCGGTCCAGTCCTGCGCCTCGAGACCTCCTTGGCCGGGGTTGATAGTGATGATCGCATCCCCGGCATCGAGCTCCCCATCGAACCAGGAGGCAAGCTCGAGTGCATCGGCATCGGACGAGAGCTTTTCGAGGGCATCAGAGACCTCTGCGGCGAGCTCCTTGTCATCGGATTCGAGCGCGAGCTCGTTTGCTACCTCGGCATCCTCCAAAGCCGCCGTCGCCGCATCGTATTGGGAGAGCTCTTCTCGAAGACCCGCGACCTTGCTCATGGTCTCCTGCGCTTTGACGTTGTCGTCCCAGAAATCGGGGCGCGCCGCCTGCTGTTCGAGCTCGGACAGGCGCCCGCGCTTCTCGTCGACATGGAGGTACTCGCCAATAGTTGCGATACGAGCCGAGAGCGCTTTGAGGCTCTGGGCGTGGTTTTCCATAATCTGCATTCCCCCATCACGATCGGGTATGTGGCGCAGAATTGCCACATACCCGAAACGTCTTTAGCGGTTGGCGCCGTGGCACTTCTTGAATTTTTTGCCCGACCCACAGGGGCACGGGTCGTTACGACCGACGTTGGCGTAGGGGTCGTTCTTGTCCTTGACATAGGTCTTGACCGGACCCTGGGAGGGCGTCGGTTTCTTGTCTGCCGCATCTGCTGCCGCATTTGCGGCATTGCCCATCGCAATTGACGATGTGTCGGACGGAATGTTCTCGTCGGGCGCCGAGTACGAAACCGAGCTCAGCGTCTCCTCGTCGTCTTCCTCTTCGGGCTCGACGACCTTGATGTCGATCTGCAGGCGCAGCACCGTGCGCAGGAAGTCCTCGTAGATGTTTGCGACCAGGTCGCCGAAGGCGCGGAACGCCTCTTCCTTGTACTCGACGAGCGGGTCGCGCTGGCCGATAGCGCGCAGCCCGATGCCGGCACGGAGGTAGTCCATCTCGGAAAGGTGCGCCATCCAGCGCGTGTCGATGACGCGGAGCATGACCTGGTTCTCGATCTGGTTGAAGAGCTCTTCGGGGATCTTGGAGCGTTTTTCGTCGTAGACGCTTTGGACCTTTTCAGTCACGACCTCGATCATGTGCTCGGTATCCTCGCGGTGATCGAGCGTGGACAGGTCGAACTCGAGGCCCGTGAGCTCGTGGTACCACTTGTTGAGCCCGTCGATGTCCCACTCCTCGTACACGGCGTGCGAGGGGCAGTACTCGTTGACGGCGTCGGCGCACGTATCCGCGAGAAGCTCGGGGACCTTCTCTCCGTAGTTCTTGCCATCGAGAATGCTGTTGCGCTCGGCGTAGATGGTCTTTCTCTGCTGGTTCATGACGTCGTCGTACTCGAGGACGTTCTTACGGGCACTGAAGTGCATGGCCTCGACCTGGCGCTGCGCGCTCTCGATGCCCTTGGTGACCATCTTGGCCTGGATGGGCATGTCGTCGTCGATATCGGACTTCTCCATGAAGTTGGCGATCTTGTCCATGCGGTCCCCGCCGAACAGGCGCATGAGATCGTCTTCGAGCGAGAGGTAGAACTGCGAGGAGCCCGGGTCCCCCTGACGTCCGGAACGGCCGCGCAGCTGGTTGTCGATACGGCGGGACTCGTGGCGCTCGGTGCCGATGACGGCAAGGCCGCCGGCAGCGCGCACGATCTCCGCCTCGCGGGCACAGGTCTCGTCGGCTTCCTTGCGTGCGGCAGCCTTCTGCTCGTCGGTCGCCTCGTCGGGCTCGATGCCCTGTTGCACGAGAATGTCGCGCGCGAGGTATTCTGGGTTGCCGCCGAGAAGGATATCGGTACCACGGCCGGCCATGTTGGTGGCGATCGTGACGGCGCCGGCGCGGCCCGCCTGCGCGACGATGTTGGCTTCCTGCTCGTGGTACTTGGCGTTCAGGACGTTGTGCGGGATGCCGCGCTTGCTGAGCAGCGCGGAAAGGTGCTCGGAGTTCTCGACCGAGACGGTGCCGACCAGGCAGGGTTGCTGTTTGGCGTGACGGCGCTCGACATCGTCGACGACGGCCTTGTACTTGGCATCGACGGTGCGGTAGACCAGGTCGGGGAGCTCTTCGCGGATAACCGGCTTGTTGGGCGGGATGACCTCGACGGCGAGCTTGTAGATATCGCGGAACTCGGAGTCCTCGGTCTTTGCGGTACCGGTCATGCCCGCGAGCTTCTCGTAGAGGCGGAAGTAGTTCTGCAGGGTGACCGTCGCCATGGTCTGGTTCTCGCCGCGGACGAGCACGCCTTCCTTTGCCTCGATGGCCTGGTGCAGGCCTTCTGAGTAGCGGCGCCCCTCCATGATGCGGCCCGTGAACTCGTCGACGATCTTGACCTCGCCATCGGAGACGATGTAGTCCTTGTCACGGTGGAAGAGGAACTGCGCCTTCAGAGCCTGCTGCAGGTGGTTGGAGAGCTGGCCTGAAAGGTCGGAGTAGATGTCGTCGATGCCGAGCAGCGCCTCGACACGTGCAAGGCCCGCCTCGGTCGTTGAGATGGTGCGCTTTGCCTCGTCCATCTCGAAATCGACCTCGGGCTTGAGGTGCTTGACGGCGTTCGCGAACTTGCGGTAGGCATCTGTCGACTCGCTGCTGGGACCGGAGATGATGAGCGGGGTGCGGGCCTCGTCGATGAGGATGGAGTCGACCTCGTCGACAATGGCATAGGCATGGCCGCGCTGCACGCGCGAGGATGCCTTCGTGACCATGTTGTCGCGCAGATAGTCGAAGCCGAACTCGGAGTTCGTGCCATAGGTGATGTCGGCATCGTATGCCTTCTTGCGCTCGGCCGTCGGCGTGCCGTTTTGAATCAGACCGACCTCCATGCCGAGGAAGCGGTAGATCTGGCCCATCCACTCGCTATCGCGCTTTGCCAGGTAATCGTTCACGGTGACGACGTGCACGCCCGTTTTGGGAATCGCGTTCAGATACCCGGCGAGCGTCGAGACCAGGGTCTTGCCTTCACCGGTCTTCATCTCGGCGATCTGGCCTGCATGGAGCACCATGCCGCCGATGAGCTGCACGTCGAAGTGACGCAGCCCCGTCGTGCGCTTCGACGCCTCGCGAACGACGGCAAATGCCTCGGGGAGCAGCTCGTCGAGCGTCTCGCCGTTCTCGTAGCGTTCGCGAAACTCCGGGGTCTTTGCCCGGAGCTCCTCGTCGCTGAGTGCGCTTATCTCGTCTTCAAGGTAGTTGATCTCACCCACGCGGCCGCGAAACTGCTTGATTTCCTTGCCTTCGCCCGCAGAGAGTATCTTTGAAAAAATATTTGCCATTTATACCAATGCTTTCGAGTCAAGTATTATCCCGCGTAACTTTAGCATAGGACCATTGCTCCTTTCGTTTCATCCCGGTGACATCACAAAAGCGGCGAACTACCTGCGAAAGGTCTTCTCGTCGAGTTTGAGGAGCGAGGGATCGGTTTTTATGAGCTGGTCGTAGAGCTCCTGGGTCTCCTCGGAGGGGCTGAGCCCGAGTTCCGACCTGAGGTAGTCGCGGCATTCCATATACGACTTGATGGCAGAGCAACGCTGGCCTGCGGCGATCTGGGCCTGGATGAGGGCACAGTAGACGTCCTCGCGCTTATCGCTGCTCTCGTAGGCCTTTCGCGCGAACCAGAGGGCGACGCGCGCGTCACGTACCTCGAGGGCACAATGCGTGGCCGCGACCATCGCATCGACGAACATCGCCCGATACCTCTCGCGTCTGCTGTTGATGAGCGGGCTATCGACTTCGCTCGGAACGAGACCGCCGCGATAGAGAGCCTCGAGGCGCGCATAGATGTCGAGAATGGTTCCGACATCGGGGTGTTCGGTCAGGAGTCTGCGGGTGAGCTGCTCGAATTCGAAGACATCGGATACGACAAAGCGGGAATTGACGCGGCAGAACTCCCCATTGCGCTCGATGTAGGGACGGTTTCCGAGAGTATTGCACGCAGAGCTCCAGACCGTGTAGAAGTTATCGAGCGCGCGCACGCGCGACATCCCCTGCCAAAGCTCATCGAACAGGACGTCGCGGCATACGTCCTTTCCCTGGTTGAGAACGAGCAGGATGAACAGGAGACGCGCCTTCTTGCGCCAGGCAGAATCTCTCAGGTACTCGTCCCCGATCATGACATCGAAGCTCCCAAAGAGGCGTACGCGCATGAGCGGGATGTCCGCCTGCTGTATCTCGGCCCGTTCCTCGACCTTGGCATCGGATGCGTTGCGTTCCCACGGGATGGAGATACCAGCGCGTCCTTGTAGCTCGCCCATCTTGCGCAAGAACTTTCCAGTTTGGTTGAGCAGCTGCGCGTTGTGCCTGTTGGGCATTGCCCCCGTCAGCCCAAAATAGCCGCTTTGCCACAGATCGCGGATGACAAGTGCCTCAGTGTAGGAGGTCACGCCGTGGCGCTTTGCACAGATGACGACCTCGCAGCCCGCATCCTGCAATAACGCACGTGTCTGCGAGTCATCCACGAAAAAGCACACGTGGAGCAGCAGGCGGTACACCCAGCTGCCAAGGATGCGTTCGGAGGCGAGCATGCACAGCTGCTCGAGGGCATTCGAGCGCGTCCGCTCAGGTGCGCACCTCTGTCCTTCCAGCTCGGACAGTCGCTCGGAATCATCGCAGCACAGGGCGCGTCCGAGCTCAACTTCCGAGCAGGTGTCGACGAGGCTCGCGAGAAACTCCCCTTCCGTGACAGGCTGCTGAACCGACGAGCAGCTCTGCTTGCCATAGACTGCCGTGCTCCCCTGGCCAAAGGCGACGAGAGCCAGATAGGCCGCTGCGGGCATAAGCCCATCGTCTTCACCCGCACTCGTTTGAGCGGAAAGGGAGCGGAGCGCCTTTTGGGCAAAGTGCACGGCAAGATTGCGGTCCCCGATAAGACCCGACGACCAAGCGCGCAGCGTCCAGATGGTCGCATCGTGTCGACCATCCGCGCCATCGCATCGCTCGATCAGAGCGTCCACGAAGACGACCTCGCCGCGATCGATGAGCTCAAAGCCGTGTTCGCCCAGCCACTCGAGACACTGCAGGTCCGAAAAGAAAATCTCGAGGACCTCTTCGGCACGCGCCGCATCTCCCCGCGTCAGGAGCATGTCGATGAGGCGGTCCACGATCTGGGGCGCCTTGCCCACGATCGCATGTAGCACGCCCTGTTGAGAGAGGTCGGCAGCAAGAGGCGCAAGCGCGGGCTGGGCAAAATCGAAGGTAAAGCGAGACGGCCCCGCTTCAAGAAGCGCGTAGTCCTCGGAAAGCAGGGAAAGCTCTTCTTTTCTCAGCGCGATGCCGAGCGCGTCGAAATCCTCCGAGCTGCCCTTTCCGAGCACGGCGATCACGAGCATCGCACGCAGCACTCCGATCTCGAGATGCTCTGAGAAGAGCTTCGCGAGAATCTCCCTTTGAACTTGCGGGGCATCGTTCCAGATCACGCCCGGAGCACAGCCATAGAGCAGATGCTCTTTCGAACTCCAAGCCTCGGCAATCAGCGCCCGTTCCTCTCTTGTCGCCCCAGAACGCGCGTTCATGAACTCCTCCCGATCGACCAGCAGATCGCGTGCGCCGACCAGGATGCAGTCTGACTGGAGGGCGCGGATACTGTTACATGAGGGGAGCATGGTAACGATCACCTCGCAATCGGACAGGAGCAAGTCGTCGATACAGTGCGACAGCTCCGCTGCGCGCCGCTCGTGAAGCCAGGGCAGCTCATCGATGATGAGCAGGTCCGGCGCTTTTCCAGCCTTGGTCCGCGCGCCCTTGATTGCCCCGGCATCGAGCCCAGAGAGAAACGTGGGATCGCTTGCGTCTATCCAAACGACCTCTTTTGTCGAAAAGAGCCTCTCGGCATATTCCCTGGCAAGACGGGTTTTCCCGAATCCATGCGGCGCGCAGATGATGCGCAGCACGCTTCTATCTTGAAGCATGAGCGACACGAGGCGGTTTCTCCCAACAGGGGCCCTGGGACCATCCCAAGCCCCAAAGCTGCCCTTTCCCACCGCGGCAGACACAGGAGAAGTATCCGATCGCTCCCGAAGAATCCGAGTTCTCGTTGCATCAGCGGAGCGCCCTATTACATGCCCCATACTCTTCAACCTCCCAAGTCGAAAAGACCGCACACGGCCAAGAGGACCCGCACGGCGGCCGAATCATCTGCAAGGGTCAGGCAAAGGGCAGCAAGCAACATGAGAACACCGGCAAACGCCAGGGCCGCAGAGAGCGGTGGCAGGCAGGACACGAGTCTTTCGAGAAGACTTCGCGAAGACCGGGCTCCTATAGTGCGTACGTATCCGATCCGCTCCACCAGATCAGGTCGATCTGATGCGCGCGGTGCAAGGGGAACCCTCATCAAGTTCCCTCCTCCCCCCTGTCTACCCAAACAGGAACACAAGGATACGTTCAAAGGCGCCGCACGGAAGAAAGGAAACGGACGAGACGCAGTGCTCGGCTCAAAAAGCATGCTTTACCATTCGAGCATTTCATAGGGAGAATAAAGACAGCGAGGAGAAACGGCCTCTCACAAAAAGTGCAGGTCAGTCCTTGTCCTTGGGATCGAGACTCGTGTAAAGGTAGAGAAAGCCCTCGAATGTCGTCTTGTCGAAAAACGCAGCCGGGCTCACGCCGAGCGCCTGGGCAATGGCACCGAGCGTCTCGACAGTCGGAGAGCTCTTGCCCCGTTCGATCTTGCTCAGCTGCTGAGAGGACACACCCGACTTTTCAGAGAGCTTCTCTTGGGTAAGGTTGGCCTCATTCCTCAATCTGCGCAAATTCGCAGCTACAAGCTTGTTGTAATCAATATCCATGCCGGGTAATCCTCAGACGACAGCATGCGACATTTTGCGGAAAGCGCCCGCAGGCCCACAAGACACAATAGGCGTAGTTAGCGCATATAGGCGTTAACTTATATTAAAGGCTTAATTTATTTCCACGGTACGTAACTGATGCCATAGTGTTTGTCCCGAGACCAGCACGCAAGAGCTCCAGCACGTCGACACGCGAACATGGCTTTCGAAGCATTTCGGCGAGTCCAATGGTCACATCGCCGCCCCGACAATCCCAGATGAGGTCCGGAATCTGGCAGTAGGCGGCGAGCCTTGTCAACACGGGGTCTCCCGCCTTCCTCTGCGAGCAAACCACGACGATGCGCAGGCGGCGGGCAAGATCGGGCCATATGTCCAAGAAGCGCTCGAGACCGACCAAAAGGTCGTCGACCTCATAGAAATGAAATTCGTCGAGGACCACGAGCTTTCCCCTTGCGCACGCGACGTTGCAGAGAAAATCGTCGAGCGGAAGCGTCTCATCGGGATCGAGACGCGCATCCACCCCGTCTCCGAGAACGCTCGTGAACAGATTAAGCCGCTCAGAGGTCGTGAGAACGACACTTGAGCAGGAAGAGTACCCATCTCTCTCCATGAAAATCACCCCAAATTCAAGGTGACTCTACTGAAGAGAAAAGGGAGCGACCACAGCATTTATGCGCAAATTGAGTCTTTTTGCTTTAACAACGTTCTTAGTACGTTGCAAAAGAACGTTCGCTTGGCGCATTTTCAATGAACACTGGGAGAGAGAAATGACAGGAACACCCCTGCGCGAGCGTCCAAAGGCTCCAGTCCAAGTAAATATCGACCACGAGGCATACGCACGTGCCCATGCGCTGTTCGAGGACACCCGCTGCACCTTCAAGAGTCTGAGCAGCTTTGTCGAGGCAATCGTGTTTCTCATGAAAAGCGAATACGTGGAAAACCGCAGCAACGACCTCGTCGACATGCTCGCAGAATTCGAAAAGCAGCGCGTTTCGAAAATTATCGACGCGCGAAAGCAGGCACCGCAACGCGCGCTCCATCTCACCCTCGACCATGAGGCCAAGGAATTTCTCGACATGCTCGTGAAAAAGCACCGCATCGTGTTCAAGAACAGAAACGCGCTGCTCACGGACATGCTCTTGCTCGCCACGAGGCGCTGCGACGATCCGCGCAAGGCGGGATGGGTCCTGGCACGTCTCGGAAACGTGCAGGAGAGCCACCCCATCAGACGCTCGGGCGTCTATTCGTCGGCTTTCTCGTCTTCATCGGAGTCGCCGTCGCTCAGGCTGCCGCCACGATCCAAATAGGACTGCACGATCTGGTTGGCGCGCATCTTGAGCGTGCCCGACCCGTTTTCGGCATCAAAGCGCATGCGCATCGCGAGGGCGGCACTCGTCTCCATGGAAATCGACCCGTTCGCAAACTCGACCAGGTGCGTCAGCATATCGGCAAACTCGGGGTTTCCGTGATAGCACTGGATCGCCTCGTCGATAAGCGGCCAGACCTCAACCGAATTGCTCTCCGATGCGCCGCCATATCCGCAGAAAAAGCGAAATGCAGCTTCGCGGACGATGCCGTTGTCCTCATCGTAGAGCGCATCTTCTGCAGCGGCGATGACGTCGTTGTCATAACGCTGCCCCGCCTTGCCCATCAGGTCGAGAATGTTCAGGGTCTCCCAGCGCGTCTGCGCCTCGGGGCGGCTCAGCCCCTCGCTGATGTCCTCGGCATACGGAAGCAAAATGCTCGCATCCTGTTCTGCGACGAGCGAAAGCGTAGAGGCCGCCTTCTGTCGCTTGATGCGGCTTGACCCTCCGAACAGCTCGATCAGCTCCTCAAGCGTCTCTGCATCGGAGCAGGCAAGCTTGGCAGTGTCCTCACGGTCCTCAACAGTGGAAAGAGACAAGCTCATGTGAAGTTCACGGTTCCTTTCAAGAGTAATTTGTGCATCGTGCACGCACTTCAAACAGTCGCGCAATCACGGGAACAGACCATGTCAGTCATAAAAGTAATCGCTCTGCGATGGGGGTATCGATTCGGTCTTCTCCTCTTGCTCGACCCTGTCGCGCTCTTCCATCGTGACGTAATCGCGTAACTGGCAAACCGCCTTGTAAGCCGGTCGGATGATGCGCTTGCCCTCGACCATCTCCTCAAAGCGGTGCGCCGCCCAGCCGGCCATGCGCGCCACCGCAAAGATAGGCGTGTAGAGCTCGCGCGGGATGCCGAGCATGCGGTAGACGAGCCCGGAGTACATATCGATGTTGGCGCAAATCGCCTTATTCGAGTGGCGCTCTTCGTGGAAGAGCTCGGGTGACAGCCTCTCGATGGTCTCTATGAGGTGGAATTGGGGCTCGAACTCGGTGCCCTCGGCAAGCTCGCGCGCGTATCTCTTGCAGATGACGGCACGCGGGTCGCTCAGCGTGTAGACCGCATGGCCCATGCCGTAGATGAGGCCCGACCCGTCGTTTGCCTCTTTGCGCAGCACCTTGCGCAGGTAGTCGGCGACCTGCCCCTCGTCGGTATAGTCCTTGACCGAGTTCATGAGATTGGCCTGCATGTCGGCGGCCTTGATGTTGGCACCACCGTGACGCGGTCCCTTGAGCGAGCAGATGCCACCAGCATAGGCGGAATAGGCATCCGTGCCGCTCGAAGAGAGCACGCGCACCGTGAACGTCGAGTTGTTGCCGCCGCCGTGCTCGGCATGGAGCATGAGCATGATGTCGAGCATGCGCGCCTCTTCTTCGGTCCACTCGCTGTCCTGTCGCAGCATGTGCAGAATCGTCTCCGCCGTGGAAAGCCCCGGCTTTGCGGTGTTGATGTAGAGGGGCGCCGTCCGGTCGATCTTTCGCTTTGCCGCCAGATAGGACAGCACGGCGATACGGGGCAGTCGGCTGAGCAGCTGGCATGCGATGGCGACCTCGTGCTCGGGGTCGGTCGCGTCGGTCTCGGTGCCCTCGTCGCTCGCGTAGAGCATCAGCACGGAGCGTGCGAGCATGTTCATGACGTTTTGGGAGGGCCAGGTCATGATCAGCGTGCTGACAAAGCCCTCGGGAAGGGAGCGGTAGTGGTCGAGCGCTGCCTGGAAGCGCTCGAGCTCGCCGCGCTTGGGCAGGTCGCCGGCCCACAGCAAGAAGGCGAGCTCCTCATAGCCGAAGCGCTTTTCGGCGACCGCATGGTCGACGAGGTCGTTGATATCGTAGCCGCGCAAGGTGAGCTTGCCCTCGTCGGGAATTTTCACGCCCTCGTCGGTCAGGTAGCCGTGCACGTTCGCAATCGAGGTGAGACCGGCGACGACACCGCTCCCGTCCTTGTTGCGCAGACCGCGCTTTACGTTGTAGTGATCGTAATATCTCTGGTCATATCCGCTGTAGGCACCGAAGTGGTTGAAAATCTCGGAATCGAGGGGATTGCTCATTCCAGCTCTCTTTCTGCGCAGGGGCGCAGCCTGCGCAAACGTAAATCCAAGGAGCTGTTATTATACCCGACTGTCCTGAAAGGCCCCTTTACATGGCCCAACAGTCAAACAGCTGTAACCTTGGTGCCCGTCAATCGAACGCAGCGCACCGCTCGCAACAGAAAAAAGGGCCGCAGGTGGCCGGTTCGACCATTCTGCGGCCCCTTGCTGCAAGCCGGATTGAAAGCTAGCCGATGACGTCGCATCCCATATAGGGGCGAAGGGCCTCGGGCACGGTCACGGTGCCGTCGGCGTTCTGGTAGTTCTCGAGAACCGCCGCCATGGTGCGCCCGACGGCAAGCCCCGAGCCGTTGAGCGTGTGCAGGTAGTGACGCTTGCCGTTCTCGTCGGTGTACTTGATGTTTGCACGGCGCGCTTGGAAATCGCCGCAGTTGGAGCACGAGCTGATCTCCTTGTAGTTGTTGTAGCTCGGCAGCCACACCTCCAGATCGTAGGTCTGGCGAGCGGAGAAGCCGAGATCGCCCGTGCACAGGTTAATGACACGGTAGGGCAGCTCGAGACGCTGCAGCACGTCTTCGGCGGCGGCCGTCATGCTCTCGAGCTCGTCATCGGATTCCTCCGGCTTGGCAAAGCGCACCATCTCCACCTTGCTGAACTGGTGCACGCGGATGATGCCGCGGGTGTCGCGACCGGCGCTGCCCGCCTCTTCGCGGAAGCACGGCGTGAAGGCGCAGTAGCGGCGCGGGAGCGTCTCCCCATCAAGACACTCGTCGCGGTGCAGGTTGGTGAGCTGTACCTCTGCCGTCGGAATCAGGTAGAAGCCCTGCGTTGTCTTGAAGAGGTCATCTTCGAACTTGGGGAGCTGGCCGGTTCCGATGAGCGTCTCGCGGTTGGCGATTGCCGGCACCCAGTACTCCTCCATGCCCTTCTCGCGGTGGCAGTCGAGCATGAAGGCGATGAGTGCGCGCTCCAGGCGCGAGCCCTCTCCGCGCAGCACGTAAAAGCGGCTCTCGGCGAGCTTCACGCCGCGCTCGAAATCGATGATACCGAGGTCGGTGCCCAGGTCCCAGTGTGGCTTGAACTCGAAGTCGAACTTTCGCGGGGTGCCCCAGCGGCGCACCTCTGGGTTGTCGTTCTCGTCATCGCCCACTGGGCAGTTCTCACCGGGGATGTTGGGGATGGAATAGGTCAGGGCGTTGAGCTTCTCCTCGACGTCCTTGAGTTCGTCGTCGAGCGCGGAGATCTTGTCGCCGACCTCGCGCATGTGCGCCTTTGCCTGCTCGGCCTCGTCGGCCTTGCCCTCCTTCATCATCTGCCCAATCTCCTTGGAAGAGGAGTTGCGCTCGGCCTTGAGGGCCTCGCTTTGGGTGATGAGGTCGCGGCGGGAGGCGTCCAGGCGCTTGAACTCGTCGTAGTCCCACTTTGCGTGACGGTTCTTCAGCGCCGTCTCGATGATTTCGGGGTTTTCGCGAATGAAGCGAATATCGAGCATTCGTGCCTCCAGATAGCTATTTCGTGCGGGTCTTGTCCATAATGCAGGTTAGTATAGCGCGCAGCCGTTTGAGGTGCTCGCATCCATTTGCTTTGCGGTACCATTTACACCCAGCGCAACCCGAAAGGACACACATGATCGAGCAATACTTCAACACGATGGGAATCACGAACGGCACGCTGATCATCCTCGGCGTGGGTATTCTCATCTTCCTGCTCATCGCCATTTTGCTCGAGCATCGCACGCGCATGATCTTTCCCGACCGCAAGAAACGCGACGACGACGATGAAGGTCTCTTCGACCTTTTCGACGACGATGATGAAGAGGACGAAGACGAAAAGGACGGCAAGGACAGTAAAGGCGACGGGGGCAAATAAACCCGTATAGTCTACGGTGTCCGATAGTTGACAGTATGGCGCATGCACCCGCCTGATGTGGTGTAATGGAGGCGTACAAGCAGGTGCGCCGAAAGAGACGAAAGGGCTGCAATGACCAAGAAAATCCTCACGACTTTGACCGCGCTCGTTGCGCTGTGCGCGTGTCTTTTTGCCTTCACCAGCTGCTCGTCTGCCGATGCGAGCAACTTTAAGGGCGAATGGGTCGTCGAGGGGACCTCGGTCACCGTCGTGTTCACGGGAGACAAGTTCAAGACCTACGGCGCCGAATACGATTACACACTGGACACCAGTTCCCACACCATCACCTACACGAGTGATTCCATGACGGGCAGCGCGACCTACTCTTTCAGCGATGACAACAAAAAGCTCACCCTGACCGAGGCAAGCGACGACGGCGGCACCAAGTCGACGAACTTCGAGAAGGTCTCCGACGACACCTCCGCAGAGCCCGTCGTCGACTACGACTCCTCGTCCTCTTCTGATTCTGGGGATTCTGCGAACTCGAGTTCGAGTTCATCCAACTAGCGATTAGCTGGTAGTATATATCCCGTTGTGCAAGTGCCCCGCATGGGCTCGAGCGACGTCATGTTCCGAACCTGGTCAGGTCCGGGAGGAAGCAGCCATAAGGAGCCTCTGGCGGGCGCTCGGGTCCATGCAGGGCACTTGCGTCTGGTATCAGCTCGGGACAAACGCGAGGGCATTGATGCCCCATAACCAGGCGCGTCTCTCCCGTCAATATCAATTGCCGCGGCACGCGTCTGCTAATTTGGCGTGCGCCGAAAGGGGAGCACAAGCAGTAAATGGATATCATCCAGTTTTTCGTCAACCTTCTGCAAGACCCGCGTGGGGCCATTGCGCGCTGGATCATCGAGTTCGGCCCCGTCTACGTCTACGTCCCGCTCTTCATCATCATCTTCGTCGAAACCGGCCTTGTGGTCATGCCCTTCCTGCCAGGCGACTCGCTGTTGTTCTGCGCGGGCATCTTCGCCGCTGACGGCGGCGGCCTCAACATCTTCTGGCTCATCATCCTCATGAGCTGCGCCGGCGTCCTCGGAAACACTTCCAACTACTGGATCGGCCGAAAGATCGGCGAGGCGCTCGTGCGCTCTGGCAAGATCAAGGCCCTTTCCGAGGAGAACCTCAAGAAGTCCCAGGCCTTCCTCGACAAGTACGGCTCCATCGCCGTCTTCCTGACGCGCTTCTTTCCCATCATCCGCACCATCGCCCCGTTCTGCGCCGGAATGGGCGAGATGAGCTTCCCGCGATTCACCCTGTTCAACGTGCTCGGTGCCGTGACCTGGGTCTGCCTGTTCACATTGCTCGGCTATTTCTTTGGCGGCGTGCCCTTCGTGCAACAGCACTTCGAACTCGTTATCATCGGAATCGTGGTCATCTCGTTGATTCCCGCTGCGGCAGGTGCCATCAAGGCAAAGATGTCGATGGGAAAGAACAAACCCGAGGCAGGCGCCGAATCCGAAGAGTAGGCCGTGCACGCCAGCAAGGTCATGGAGGCTTGAGAACATGGCAGTGTCTCTATATCGCAAGTACCGTCCACAGGTGTTTTCCGACGTCGTGGGCCAACAGCACATCGAGCGCACGCTCGTGAACGCCGTGCGCGAGGGCAACGTCGCCAGCGCCTACCTGTTCTGCGGGCCGCGCGGCACGGGAAAGACGACGACCGCGCGCCTACTCGCCAAAGCGCTGCTCTGCGAGGCGGGACCCAACAGCGAACCCGATGGCACCTGCGAGCAATGTCAGGCCATCGCCGCTGGCACGCACCCGGACGTCTACGAGCTCGACGCGGCAAGCCACACGGGCGTCGACAACGTCCGCGAGGAGATCATCGGCCGCGTGCACTTTGCACCGACGCGCGGGCGCTGCAAGGTCTACATCATCGACGAGGTCCACATGCTCTCGAAGGGCGCCTTCAATGCTCTGCTCAAGACACTCGAGGAGCCTCCCGAGCACGTCGTCTTCATCCTGTGCACGACCGAGCCCAACAAGGTGCTCGAGACCATCCGCTCGCGCTGCCAGCGCTTCGACTTCAAACGCCTCTCCAATGCGGAGATCGTGAGCTACCTCGAGCGCATCTGCAAAGGCGAGGGCTTTATCTACGAGCCCGAAGCGCTCGAGTACCTCGCCACCCGCGCCTCAGGTGGCATGCGCGATGCGACGACAGCCCTCGAGCAGGCCGCCGTGTCGACGCAAGGCCAGCTCACGTTGGAAAACGTCGACCGCGTCTTTGGCAAGCTCGGATTCGACACGCTGCTCTCCTTTGGAGACGCCATCGCCCGCTGCGACACGGCCGCATCCTTCGAGCTGCTCGATTCCCTCGTCTCAGACGGCACGGACCTGCGCCAGTTCTCCCACGAGCTCGCCCGCCATTTCAGGAACCTCTACGTGATGGCGCTCACGGACGGCCAACAGGGTATCGTCGAGGGGACGCAGGACCAGCTCGAGGCGTACCGCGCGCAGTCCCAAGCCTTTGGAAACGTCGAGCGCCTGAGCCGCGCGCTCAGCACCTGCGGTGCCCTCATGCGCACCCTCGTCAACACGACCGACGCCCGCCTGGACGTCGAGATAGCCCTGACCAAGCTCTGCCGACCGCAAAGCGAGCTCACCTTGGAGGCGCTCGAAGAGCGCATCGCCGCCCTCGAGGCCGGCACCCCCGCAGGACGTCCTCAAAGGTCCGCGCCCGAGCAAGCCGCCCCCGTCTCTGTCGCATCTGCCCAGAGCGCTCCAGCTCCCCGGGCAAACGCGCAAACACAGGCGCCTGCAGCCGAGGTGGCGCCGACGACGGAGCAGCTCCGACACGCGCAGGAACCAGCGCCCGAGCAGGTGCACCCCACAGCAGACGATGCACCTGCCTATAACACCCAGCCCGCTCATCAGGATATGACCTCCGAACAAGAACAGCCCGCTTCTGCGAACAGCACCGAGTCTGCACGCACCGCATCGCAGAAAAAACAGCAGGCGGGCGCGGGCATGTCCCCTGCACGTCTGCTCGCCGCCGTGCTCACGGTCGTTCGTCGAGAGGACGTCGCGACGGGGGCGCTGCTGTCCGGTGTCACGCTGCAGGAGGAGAACGGGCAGTTCTTCCTGAGCTTTCCCGAGGGCACGGAGTTTGCCATGAAAGTCGCGAGCAGCGGAGACGCCCGGGCGCTCATCGAGCGCGCCTTTGCCGAAGCGCTGGGACATCAGGTGCGCGTCGAGTTTCGCAAGGATACCCGCGCAAACGCCCAACGCGCCATGGAGCGCGATATGGGCACCGCACCGGAACCGGAGCCCGAATACGACGCCTATGCCCAAGACGAACCGCCCGCATATGACGACCCGAGCGCCTTTTCCTCGGATGACGAGGCAGATTACTACGCCGCCTCACTTGCCCGCGACTACGGCATGGAGCCACCGCAACCAGATAATTCCGTCGACATCTCATCTGACGAAACGGCGGCAAATATCGCAGATACGCTTTCGGTTTTTGGAAATGGCATTAAACTGCAGGAACTTGATTCGAACGAAGAGGAGTAACTCATGGCAATGAGTCAGCAGGCTATGCTCAAGCAGGTCCAGAAGATGCAGAAGAAGATGGAGGCCATACAAGACGAGGCCGCCTTGGAGACGGTCGAGGCATCTGCGGGCGGTGGCATGGTCACCGCGACGGTATCCGGCGATCTCAAAGTGAAAGCCATCAAGATCGACCCCGAGGCTGTCGATCCTGAAGACGTCGACATGTTGCAGGACATGATCGTCGCTGCCGTCAACCAGGGAATCCAGGACGCGCAGGACATGGTCTCCAAGAAGATGAGCGCGGTTACCGGCGGGCTCAACATCCCGGGCATGTTCTAGAACATGAGGCAAGCCGCATCCATTCAGCATGCGCTCGAGGAACTCGAGCGCATGCCAGGCGTCGGCCCCAAATCGGCACAGCGCATCCTCAACTGGATCCTCGTTTCCAGCGAGCAGGATGCGGAGCGTCTGGCAAACGCCATCATCGAGGTCAAAAAGGCAATCCACATGTGCCCGCGCTGCCATAACTACGCGGAAGGCGAGCTGTGCGAGGTGTGCGCCGACCCCGAGCGCGATGCGGCGACCATCTGCGTGGTCTCGGAGCCGCGCGACATCGACGCCATCGAGCGTACAGCGAGCTACCACGGCCTTTACCATGTGCTGGGCGGCGTCATCAATCCCATGGAGGGGACGCTTCCCGAAGACCTCAACATCGCCTCGCTCATGTCCCGCCTGGGAAGCGAGCCCATCGAGGAGGTCGTGCTCGCCACCAATCCCGATGTCGAGGGCGAGACCACGGCAAGCTACCTCGCCCGCCTCATCAAGCCACTCGGCATAAAGGTCACACGCCTGGCAAGCGGGCTTCCCGTGGGAGGCGAGCTCGAGTACGCCGACGAGGTCACGCTCGGCCGCGCCATCGAATCCCGCCGCGAGCTCTAGGCGCGCGGTTTCGCGCTGCCGGCACCCGACTTTTCTGCGCGCAAGCCCGAATCTTGCCTGCAATCCGCAATTATTTCTGTGCGCACGCAAGCATTTATGCTACTATTCCGTTTCGCATCACCGATGCACCTGCGGGCGTGGCGGAATGGCAGACGCGCATGGTTCAGGTCCATGTGGGCATTTAGCCCGTGGAGGTTCAACTCCTCTCGCCCGCACCAAACGCAACTATGAGCAGCGACTGGTTTACACCGGTCGGCTGCTTTTTTATTGCGCTTGATTCTCGGAAATAACGGACGTTTGCACGCAAATCACCCCGATTTTTCGCAGCATCGCTTGCAGACGTCCGTTATTTTTTCGCACCCTGCCACATACAGGTGTCGCAACGCTCGCAGACTTGCGTATAATGCGCAACGTACCGTACAAATGAAAACCGAAACGTAGAAAGAGATGCGGTGCAGGAAACGCTGATACTCAACCGCTACCGCCGGCTCGACAAGATTGGCGAGGGCGCAAGCGGAGTTGTCGACATATGCTGGGACACGCGCATCAAGAGGCGCGTTGCCATAAAGCACCTGCCCATAAACGAGCAATCGGGCACCGATGCCATCCCGGGGCTTGCCGAGGCGCGCACGGCGGCGCTGCTCAGCCACCCGCACATCGTGAGCGTCCTCGATTTCGAGACCTCGGGAAACGAGGCGCTCCTCATCATGGAGGCCATCGAAGGTCCTACGCTCTCCGAGCTCATCGACGAGACGCCCGCCGCGAGCTTCGATCTGGACATAGTCGCTTCCATAGCCGACGCCGTCGGCCAGGCACTCGACTTCGCCCACGAAAACCAGGTCCTGCACCTCGACATCAAGCCCGACAACATCCTCATCGCCCCCAACGGCACGACCAAGGTGAGCGACTTCGGCGTCTCGGAACTTGCCGACGCCCAGGGCTTTGGCGAGGCAAGCGGGGGCACCATCGGCTACATGCCAATCGAGCAGATGTCGGGACTCGACCTCGACCAGCGCTGTGACGAGTTCTCGTTGGCCGTCGTGGTCTACGAGATGCTCACGGGCATCAGCCCGTTTGTCGCGCCCACGATGGAGGCGAGCAAAAGGCTCATCCATCGCTTCGAGCTCACCGCCCCCTCGGCGCTGCGAGACGACGTTGCGCCAGAAATCGACGAAGTGGTGCTCACGGCGATGTCCCCCAATCGCGAAGAGCGTTACGAGACCATCTACGACTTCATGCACGAGCTCATGCCGCTACTCGGCGATGCGCAAAGGGGAACGCGGAAACTCAAGCAGCTCCTCACCGGCGCAGAGGCAGATGACGAGGACCTGCCCGAAAGGACAGCCGATGGCAGGGACCTTTGGGAGCGACTTTCCGGACGCCCCGCCACCATCGCCGGGCGCCTTGCGAGCTTTGCCCTCTGCGGGCTCGTCTCGGCGCTCTCGCTTGCCGCCTGGCCAGGACTCGACTCGCAGTATCTGGTCCTCATCTCGCTGATTCCCGCCGCCATAGCCTTGGCCTCCCCGCTCTTCGGGGGGCTCGTCTCCCTTGTCATGAGCGCCGCCTGCATCGCCTTCGGCGACCCCCGCTCCCCCGCTCTCGGGCTGCTCGTCGCCCTCGGCGCCTGCGTATGGGGGATCGGGGAGCGAAAGGGCGGTGCCTGCGATGTGAACTGCGCACTTGGCCCCTTGCCGCTTTCCGTTGTGGGCCTCGCCCCACTCGGGCCGTTTCTCACGGGCTTTTTCCTGCCGGTAAGGCGAGCGCTTATCGCATCGGGATTCTCGGCGTTCCTCTTCATCGTCTTCAGCTTCCTCACCGGAAGCCCCCGGCTTTTCACACTCCACCCAGGCCTCGTTGCCGATGTGAACTTGTCGAGTTTTTTACATTCCCTTGCAAGCTTCTCATTGTGGGTTAGGGTTGCAGCTTGGATTGTTTCCGCAGTTTTAATGTCGGCGCTCTGCTCTCGGGCAACGCGGGTATCATCTATACTTGGGGCTAGTTTGTGCGCAGCCGCCCTCATCGGCGGCGATGTACTCGCAAATTGGTGTTCAACGTACGCGTGGACCGCGCCGAGTTCCAGCTGGACGGCATTCGTGGTGCTCGCGTTTTTATTGATGATCGTCATCGGCGCCCTCGGGGCGCCGCGTCGAATAAAGGAGTAGGCAAGATGGGCTTCTTCTCTCGATTCGAGAACAAGGCTGAAGACGTTATCGAGGGCTCGGGTGGTTCGGGCCGTGGAGGTATCGAACCGGTCAAGCTCGCAAAGCGCGCCTGCAAGGAGATGGAGCGCGAGAAGATGGTCGGCGTTGGGAACGAGTACGCTCCCACGCTCTACAACATCCTGCTCTCGCCTGCAGACGACGAGAAAATGAGCGGCTACTATCCTTCGCTTGCCGGCGAGATCGAAACATACCTGACCAGCCATGCCGAGCGCACGGGGCTCGTCTTTGACTGCCCGCCGCTCGTGCGCTTCATCGTCGACGAGGGACTCAAGCGCGGCCGTTTCGACATCATCGCGGAAAGCGTGAGCCCCGCCATCATCCGCGAACTGCGCCATGAGGAAATGGTGCATTACGGTCTCGAGAAGGAGGTCCCCGAAGAGGCACAGTATCAACAGCCCGTCTACAAGGAACCCGTCTACCAAGAACCGGCTGCCCCTGCAGAACCCGCCTACGAGCCGGAGGATCTCTATCAGCAGCCCTACCAAGAGCCGCAAGCCTATGGAGAACCCCAACCCTACGAGGACCAATACTACCAACAGCCACAGACCTACCAGCCCGACTCCTCGTACCAGCAACCGCAGCAACCTTCATCGAAACCCCCCGAAAACCACGCTTCCGTTGCGGGCTCTGCCTACGTAGCGGGCGCTGCAGCGAACGTTGCACGCCAGGCAGCCAATGCCAAGCGCGTGTACCCGCCCACGAATGCCCCCGTTGAAAGCGCCTACGAGCCACGTGCCTACCATCCGCAAGGATACGAGGAGCCGAGCTCCGCAGCATCTGCAGATGCCACGGTCATGATCAACGAGGCCCCGATTCCCGAGCCGCCGCACGCCGCGCTCTACAATTACGGAACCCAGGACCGCTATCAAATCTATGCCGAGCGCAGCACGATAGGGCGAGAGACCACCTGCAATGTGGTCATCCCCGACCCGAGCGTCTCGCGCCACCATGCGGAGATCCTCCACAACGACAACGGCTGGCTCATCCGCGACACCGGTTCCACGAACGGAACCAGCGTCAACGGGACGCCGACCACGCAGTCGCGCATCTACAACGGCGACATCATCAGCCTGGGCAATACCCAGCTGGAGTTTCAGGAGGGCTAATCCGTGGTCGACCTGATCCTGCTTGTAGGGCGTTTGCTGCTGGTAGCGCTGCTCTACCTGTTCCTGTTCTTTGCCGTAAAAACGGGCGTCGGACTTGTAAAGGGACAGAACAAGAAGCAGAAATCCTGGAGCGTCACCGTCGAAAAGGGGCCCCGGACGCTCAAGGGCGTCCGCCTCACCGTCCAAGGCCCCGTCGTCGTCGGTCGCGCGCCGGGTGCCGACATCGTCATACCCACCAGTTACGTATCCGCACGTCATGCACGCTTCTCCGTCTCTGGCGACAGCCTCCTCGTCGAGGACCTCGGCTCCACCAACGGGACGCTGCTCAACGGCAGACCCATACACAGCCAGACAGCTTGCTCTCCCGGTGACGTCATTAAAGTTGGAAACGTCGACATCAAGGTTGGTCGTTCATGAGTTCTCCCGAACAGCATCAGATTCCCCAGCTCTATGCGTCGCGCACCGACGTCGGGTGCGTACGCGAGCACAACGAGGACAGCATCGCCATCCGGCCACCGCTGTTCGTCGTTGCCGATGGCATGGGAGGACACGAGGCAGGCGAGGTCGCAAGCGCCATCGCGTCGGAGACCATGCTGCGCCTCATTCCCGATGGCCCTGACGGAGCCGCACTTGGCAATGCCGTCGTCGAGGCAAACAAAGCCGTCTTGCGCGGCGCGGAAGACGGCACGGGGCGTCCAGGCATGGGAACGACCATAACCGCTGCGCTCATCTACGACGACCAGCTCATCATCGCGCAGGTCGGCGACTCACGCGCCTACCTGCTCCACAACGGCAAGCTCCAGCGCATCACACGCGACCACTCCCTCGTTGCGGACCTCGTCGAGCAGGGCCGCATCACCGAAGAGGAAGCACGCTTCCATCCGCAGCGTTCGGTGATCACACGTGCGCTTGGCTCCGATCCCGACATGCAACCCGACCTCTACAACCTCACCGTGGAAAAGGGCGACCGGCTGATGCTGTGCTCGGATGGGCTTTCAAGCATGGTGGAAGACCGCGTCATCGCCAGCATTATGGCGAGCAACCCCGACCCGACAGCCTGCTGCAATGCACTCGTCGACGAGGCGATTGCCGCCGGCGGCCTGGACAACGTGACCGTTGTCGTCGTCGATCCGCTCAAAGAGCCCGAGCCCGAGCATGAGCCGAGCATGGCAGATGCCGTGCCCGCCGTGAAGACGGCCGTGACGAGCGCCGACGCTCCCGAAGCGGACGCAGAAGAAATCGAAGAAGAGCCCTCGTCGCCGAAAATCACCCCCGACGAGGCACACGACAAAGACGACAAAGACAAGAAACCGCAGCCCAACGAGGCGACGGCCGCTCTCAAGAAGAGCCGCAAGGAGCGGCGCAAGGGGCGTCGCGCCCCCATCATCTGGGCTATCGTGTTCGTGCTCGTGCTCCTATGCGCAGGCGGTGGCTTCTATGCCTTTGCACAAAACTCCTATTACCTCATCGACGAGGGCGGCTACGTCGCAGTCTACCGCGGCCTTCCCGGCGAGTTCGCGGGGCTCAAGTTCTCCTGGCTCGAGGAACAGACCGATATCTCCGTAGACCAGCTCGCCCCCACCACGCAGACCCGTCTCGAACAGGGAATTTCAGTCGATTCGCTCGATGCGGCCAACTCCCTTCTGGAACAGTACCGCTCATCGACCGAACAGGATACGACCACAACCAGCACAGATTCATCGACTGCCACGACCGATAGCACCACCGAACAGACCACGTCGAGTTCCTCGAGCTCGGCAAACGAATGACAGAAAAGAGTAACGGCACCAAGTGAGAAGTCGACGCGCGACAGAACTATGGCTCTTGATTGCGGCAACGCCTATTTTGGTGTTGCTCTTTGCCATGCTGCTCGTCAATCAGAGCACGCAGATTACCGTGAGCTCTTTCGCGGTGCCCATAGCGCTCATCGTCGGCTTTGTCATCGCGCATCTCGCCATCCGAAAATTCGCCCCCGCCGCTGACCCGGCGATACTCCCCACGGTCTTTCTGCTCTCGGGCATCGGCATTACGTTCGTGCTGCGCCTGTCGCCCTCGAACGCGAGCATGCAGATCATCTGGCTCTTCATCGGCATCGGCCTCATGATCGCGACGATCGTGCTCGTGCCCTCCGTCGAGAAGATTGGCAACTACAAGTACACCTGCCTGCTCATCGGCCTTATCCTGCTCATCCTGCCCATGATCCCGGGCATCGGCGCCGAGAGAAACGGCTCGCGCCTCTGGCTGAGCATCGGCGGCTTCTCCTTCCAGCCAGGAGAAATCGCCAAAATCTTCATCGTGCTGTTCCTCGCCGCCTACTTAGCCGACAACCGCGAGCTGCTCTCCACCATGCGCACGAGTCGCATCGGGCTGCGCTATCCCAACTTTCGCGCCCTGCTCCCGCTGCTGTTCATGTGGGTCATCGCCCTGCTCGTGGTCATTTTCGAGCGCGACCTCGGCAGCGCGCTTCTGCTCTTCGGGATCTTCCTTGCCATGATATACGTGGCAACGGGTCGCCTTTCCTACGTGATAATCGGCCTTGCCCTGGCCGCAATCGGCGCCGTGGGACTCTACAGCATCTTCGACCACGTCCAGACCCGCGTCTCCATCTGGCTCAACCCCTGGTCCGATCCGCAGGGCGGCGGCTACCAGCTCGTGCAATCGCTCTATTCGATTGCAGATGGCGGACTGTTCGGTACGGGTATCGGGCGTGGCATGCCTACGCTCATCACCTTTGTGGAAAGCGACTTCATCTTCAGCGCGATCGCCGAGGAGATGGGACTGCTCGGCGCTTCTGCCGTCATCTTCCTCTATATCATCTACGGCATCCGCGGCTTCCTCGTCGCGGCGCGCGCGAAAAGCGACATGGCCGCCTTCACGGCAGCCGGCCTCACCTCGACCATCTGCCTGCAGGCATTCGTCATTATCGGCGGCGTCACAGATTTCATCCCGCTCACGGGCGTCACGCTCCCCTTCATGAGCCAGGGCGGCTCCTCGCTACTCGGCTGCTTTATCAACGTCGGCCTGCTCATCTCGGCTGGCAACGAGGGCACGGGGCTCACCAAGGAGATGGAGACGACCGGCCGCATGATGCGCATCGGCTCGAAAGGCGTGCTCGGGAGGACCGCGCTCGGGCACCGTCTCACGATTCTCATCGGGCTGTTCGCCATTCTCTTTGCCCTGCTCATCGCCAACCTCACCTATATCCAGGTTGTACGCGCCGACGAGATTCAGAACATGTCGAGCAACAACCACACGCTCGCCAAGCAAGAGCAACAGGAACGCGGCGCCATCATCACCTCCGACAATGTCGTATTGGCAGAGTCTAAGGAACAAGATGACGGCACCTACAAGCGCGTCTACCCGCAAAAGAAACTCGCAGCCCAGCTCGTGGGCTACAGCTCACAGCGCTACGGCAGCTCCGGCATCGAGAAATCGATGAACTCCTCGCTCGTGGGCAGCGAAAACTTCGCGACCCTGGGCGATGCCATACGCTCGTTTGCCGGCGAGAAGACCGCTGGAAACGACGTGCAGCTCACCATCAACTCCAAGGTGCAGAAAGAGGCGGAAAAGCAGCTGTCGGGCGAAGAGGGCGCCTGCGTCGTCCTCGACACCAAGACCGGCGCCGTGCTCGCCCAGGCATCCTCCCCCAGCTACGACGCCAACAAGGTCGAAGACGTCATCACCGGCAAGAACAAGGACGCCGACCTCATCAACCGGGCGACCCAGACCCTCTATGCCCCGGGCTCGACCTTCAAGACGGTCACGCTCGCAGCGGCACTCGACACTGACACGGTGACGGCCGACTCCACCTTCGACGGCTCATCGCCCCAGACCATCGGCGGCGGCCAGGTCACGAACTACCGGGGGGTCTCCACCGGCACCATCACCGTCCGCGAGGCGACGGCTCGCTCGATCAACACGGTTTTCGCCCGGATCGCAGTCAAGCTTGGCGCGAAAAAGCTCGTGTCCTATGCCGAGAAGTTCGGGTTCAACAGCGACTCGCTTGCCCAGGACTTCGACGTGACCAAATCTCTCATGCCCGACCCCGACGAGATGACGACGTGGGAAACGGCCTGGGCGGGCATTGGCCAGCCCGTTGGCCAGCATTCGAGCCCCTCGGGCCCGCAGACCACTGTCACGCAGATGGCTGTCGTCATGGCGGCAATCGCCAACGACGGCCGCGCGATGCACCCCTATGTGGTCGATAAGGTCATCTCCTCTTCGGGGGCGACCGTGTCAGAGACCTCTGCCTCCCCTATCGGCCAGGTCATCTCGAAATCGACGGCCAAAAAGGAGCAGAGCATCCTTCGCACAGTCGTCACGAGCGGGTCCGGTGCCGCCGCCAACATCAGCGGCGCAACCGTCATCGGCAAGACCGGCACGGCCGAGACCGAAAACAAGAAATCCGATGCCTGGTTCGTGGGCACTGCAAAGGCAAACGGCAAGAGCGTCACCATCGCCATCCTCGTGAAACGCGGCAATAGCGGTGGCGAAGTCGCCGCCCCGAAGGCAAAGGAGATTCTCGAGACCGCCCTCGAAGAAGAGGGGGCGCTCGACTGATGAAAGTGCAAATGAGGCGCCCTGGGATAACGGAGCGCGTTACGTAGATTTTTCTGTTTGTTGTGTGCATGCTCGCGAACGCAACATACATTGGTAGAATTGCTCGGAAGACGTGGATGCGACGTCGTAAGCGACAGGAGTTTTAAGTGGAAAGTCGGACATTCGGAAACCGGTATCAGGTTACTGAGAAGATTGGCATGGGCGGCATGGCCGAGGTATTCAAGGCCACCGATTCCACCCTGGGCAGGACCGTGGCCGTGAAGGTCATGCTCCCGCAGTATGCCGCCGACCCCAACTTTGCGGCCCGGTTTCGTCAGGAAGCTCAGGCTGCTGCAAATCTGAACAGCCCCTATATCGTCAACATCTATGACTGGGGCAAGGACCGCGATTCCTACTACATCGTCATGGAATACGTGCGCGGCACCGACCTCAAGACCGCCATCCAGCAGCGCGGGCGCATCCATCCGCGCAAGGTCGCAGAGATCGGCTCGCAGGTCTGCTCGGCACTCTCCGTCGCACACGGTTACGACATCATTCACCGCGACATCAAGTCCGCCAACATCATGGTGCAGGCCGATGGCAACGTGAAGGTCATGGACTTCGGAATCGCCCAGGCCGGAAAGCCCGGCATGACCACCGATTCGTCCGTGCTCGGAACCGCACATTACGTGAGCCCCGAGCAGGCACAGGGCAAGAAGCTCGCCGCCACGAGCGACCTGTACTCGCTCGGCGTCGTCATGTACGAGGCCGCCACCGGCAAGCTTCCCTTCGATGGCCCGGATGTCGTCTCGGTCGCCATGAAGCAGGTGAACGAGCAACCCGTTCCGCCGCGTCAAATCAATCCCGATATCGATCCGCGCCTCGAGGCCATCATCATGCGCGCGCTCGAGAAGAACCCCGAGGCCCGCTACCAGACCGCAAACGAGATGAAGCGTGCCCTCGACGACTACCTGCAGAACCGCAACCCCGCGGCGGCTTCCGCGCCAACGCAGGTCATCGGGTCCAACCCGGCAGCCATCGCCGCCGAGCGCACAACGGTCATGAACCCGCAGAGCGCCTACGCCAAATCGGGCAGCAAGACGCCCCAGAAGAAGAAAAAATCGGGCAAGAAGCGCGCTCTAATCGCCGCTCTCATCATCATCGCACTCGCTGCCATCGGCCTCGGCGTCGCATTTGCCATGGGAGCCTTTACTGAAAAGGTGACCGTCCCCGACGTCGTGGGCAAGTCCCAGACCAAGGCGACCCAGGCCATCACCGATGCGGGCCTCACTGTCGGCGATATCAAGCTCAGCGCGAGCGATTCGGTCGATGCGGGCGACGTCATCAGCCAGGACCCGTCGGCGAACAGCTCCGTTGCCAAGAACAGCTCCGTCAACCTCGTCGTCTCGAGCGGCAAGGAGAGCTCTGGCAAGGTGAGCGTCCCCAGCCTCTACAACCTGACGGCTTCGGAGGCAGAGTCGGCGCTCAAGGCGGTCGGGCTCACCGGCAGCCAGAAGACGGGCTACAGCGACTCGGTTTCCGAAGGCCAGATCTACGACCAGGACCCTGCCGCTTCCAGCAAGGTCGTCAGGGGGACCGTTGTCACCTACTACGTCTCCAGTGGCTCTGAGTCCTCGGATACCGTCACGGTGCCGAGCGTCGTAGGCGTCAGCGAGGAATCGGCGACGGCAACGCTCGAAGGGGAGGGACTTGTCGTCAATGTCAAGCGCGCTCGTGCCGACAACGTGAGCGAAGGCGAGGTATCCGAGCAGAGCATCGAGTCCGGTACAGAGGTCACCAAGGGCACGAGCATTACCATCACGGTCTCTACTGGAAGCACGAGCACCGATGTGCCAGACGTTGTGGGAGAGACGAGGTCGAGCGCCATCGCCGAGTTGAAGAACGCCGGATTCAAGGTCTCGACAAGCTACGCGACAGGCGAGAAGAACATTGTCCTCAGCCAGAGCTCGACCGGCTCGGAAACCTATGGCTCCACGATCACCATCACAGTGGGGACGGGCGTGGACTCGACAGATGACGAGTCCTCCTCTGACTCGACGGACAGCTCGAGCAGCAGCGAATAAATTCCCCGAACAACGCGGGCACTCAAAAGGCCCCGGGAAGCAGCCTTGACATCGACTGCGACCTGGGGCCTTTCACGTACATCGCCGCATACCCTTTATCAGGGAACGAGGCGCAGCCGTTCAGCACTGGAGAATCTAGAAATCCTTGAAGATCTCCTTGAACTCCTTCTGAGCGTAATCTTGGACCTTGGCCTCGTACTCGTCATAGAGCTCGAGAAAACGCGCACCGTCTTCCGTGAGCTTGGAGCCGCGGGCGCCAAAGCGGTCGATGAGCTGAAAGCCCAGCCCTTCCTCGACCTTCTTGATCATGCTCCACGCCTTGCTGTAGGCCATGTGCAGGTTCTTTGCCGTCTTGTTGAGAGAACCGTTCTCGTCGACGCCGTGCAGCAGAATCGCCACGCCACGCCCAAAGCTCGGCGCCTTGCGATCTGCCGAGCTCGAGATCATAAGCTTAATCTGTGAATGCAGTTCCTTTTCCTGAGCCATCTGGAGAGCCCCCCTTGTCCTTGCCCGTCGGAATTTTATCTACCAAACATTATAGTCATTATTCTGATAAATTTATTGGAAATTAAGATTATACATACTGCTCATAATTACCAAAATCAAATAATTAGAAAAGGCGCTCCCGTTCGCACGAACAGGGAGCGCCTCGTTTATTGGATTCCAGAGTCGAATGCCGAGCTATCCCAAGAACCTGAGAACCGCTTCCTCGACATCTTCTTTGCCGCCATCTATGACCTCGCCGAAGCGAATGGGCTTGTCGTCAAGTTCGTCGAGCGCAGGCGGAATCGGGCTCACGCCGGTCTTCTCGAAGATGACGCGGTTGAGCTGCACGTCGGTGAGATCGGAGACCTCGGCGGGCAGGGGATCGCCGGCTGCGATCGCGTTGAGTCCCCGATAGACGTTGCCGCCGAACTTGGCCCAGCTCGCCGTCGAAACGACGAGCATGGGATTGGCGCTGCGATGCTCGCTCGCGACCTTCCACGCAACGGCAGAGTGCGGGTCGAGCAGATAGTGACGTTGCTCGTAGACCGCGCGGATGGTCTCGAGGCACTGCTCGTTTCCAACGGATCCCGCAGCGTAGTTTTCCCTGAGCTTGGCAAAGGTCTCGTCGTCGAGCGAAATGCGGCGTTTTTCGTTGAGCTCGCGCATCCAGGTGGCGATGCGCTCGGGGTCGCGCCCCGTCAACTCGAAGAGCTGGCGCTCGAGGTTGCTCGAGACAAGGATGTCCATCGAGGGCGAGGGCGTCAACACGAACGGGCGCTCTGAGATATCGTAGACGCCTGTCTCGATGAGGTCGGTGAGCACGCGGTTCGCGTTGCTCGCGCACACGATGTTGCCAATCGGCACGCCAATCTGCTTGGCATACCAGCACGCGAGGATATTGCCGAAGTTCCCCGTCGGTACCGTCACGTCGAGCTCATCGCCCGCTTTGAGGGCGCCGCTGTTCACCATCACCGCATAGCTGCTGATGTAGTAGACCACCTGCGGCAGCAGGCGGCCCCAGTTGATGGAGTTGGCAGAGGAGAGCGCAACGTTTCCCTTTTCCAAGAGCTTCTTGCTGAATGCCTCGTCACCGAACATGCGCTTGACCGATGTCTGGCAATCGTCGAAGTTGCCGCGGACGGCATACACGCAGACGTTGTCGCCTTCCTGCGTCGCCATCTGCTTGTACTGGATGTCGCTCACGCCGCCGTGCGGGTAGAAGACGACGATGCTCACGTGCGCTCGATTCGCAAACCCGTGCAGCGCCGCCTTTCCCGTATCACCGCTCGTCGCCACGGCGATGCAGTAGTCGTTTTGCGGACCGCCCGCCGCGCGCTGCTTTTCCACGCTCGCGCTGAAGAAGACGGGAAGGCACTGCAGCGCCATGTCCTTGAAGGCGCTCGTGGGCCCGTGCCAGAGCTCGAGGACGTGCATGCCATCGTCTCCCACCTTGACGATGGGGGCGATTTCAGGCGTGTCAAAGGCATCGCCATAGATGTCGTTCATCAGGCGTTCAACGGTCGCGTCATCGAAATCGACGCCGAACAGCTCGTAGACGCGCGCCGCGCGCTGCGCATAGGGCAGCTCTCCCAAAGCGCAAATCTCCTCGAGATCGAGATGCGGGATGCGCTCGGGCACGAACAGGCCACCCCCCGGAGCGATGCCCTTGAGAACGGCCTCGCTGAACGAATAGGGGGTCTCGACCTGACCACGCGTGTCGATATAACGGATTTCCATCGCTGCTCCAAGGATAGACAGTTGCACGACTGGGCATTTCCAGCGTCCATGATGGTACCATTTGCATCATCCATCTACCTGACGAAGAGAAAAAGAGGAGCGGCACGATGCCAGTCAAGCTGTTAATGGGCAACGAGGCCCTCGGGCTGGGCGCCCTGCATGCGGGCGTGAACTTCGTGGCAGGCTATCCCGGCACTCCCTCGACAGAAGTGCTCGAGACCGTCGCCAAGAACAACGACGGGTCTGTGCACGTGGAGTGGTCGACCAACGAGAAAGCCGCCCTCGAGGCCGCAGCGGGAGCCGCCTACTCCGGGGCACGCGCGCTGGTAACGATGAAGCAGGTCGGCATGAACGTCGCCTCGGACCCGCTCATGACGCTGTCGTATCTGGGCGTCGAGGGCGGCCTGGTCATTGTCGTCGCCGACGACCCCGGCCCCATCTCGAGCCAGACCGAACAGGACACGAGGAACTTCGCCCAGTTCGCAAAGGTACCGGTACTCGATCCCTCCAACCCCGGAGAGGCCTACGGGATGATCCAGGATGCCTTCACGATGTCCGAGCGCTACCACACGCCCGTCATCGTGCGCCCGACCACCCGCGTCTGCCACGCCTGCGGCACAGTCAAGACACGCGGCGGCATCGCGGACTGCGGGGCGAACTTCGAGCACGCCGACATCGGAGACACCGATCCCAGCTGGAAAGGGCACACGCCCTCGGGCTTCAAGAAGGACACGAAGCGCTGGGTCGTCTTTCCCCGCACGAGCTTTCTGAACCACGACAAGGTCGAGCGGCGCGCCAGGCAGATCTGCTACGACCTCTACCACGAGAATTCGCGTCTCAACCGCATCGAGCAGGGAAATCCGAGCGGATACGAGAAACTCGTTCACACCACGGGCGGCAACAGGCACGCCAGCGTCGGTATCGCCTGCGGCGGTGTGTCCTACCACTACGTTCGCGAAGCACTCGAGCTTCTGGGCCTCGATGCCCCCGTCCTCAAAATCGGGAATCCCTATCCCTTCCCCGCTCAGATTGCGCGCAACTTCATGGAGCAAGTTGACGAGGTCCTCGTCGTGGAGGAGCTCGATCCCGTCATCGAGCTCGGCATGATTTTCCAGCATGGGCTCACGGGCAGCACCTACACTGTCCACGGCAAGCTCGATGGGTTCTTCGGCGCCGCCGGCGAGCAAAGCGTCGAGACCGTTGCCAAGGTTCTCGCCGACCTCGCGGGCATCCCCTTCACGCAAAAGGCCATCGAAAAACCCGAGCTCCCCGCTCGTCCCCCCGTGCTCTGCGCAGGATGCCCGCACCGCGCGAGCTTCTATGCCGTCAAGCGGGCCGTCGGCTCGAAGAAGGCGGTGTTCTGCGGTGACATCGGCTGCTACACGCTCGGAAACGCGATGCCGCTCGACATGGTCGACACCTGCCTGTGCATGGGCGGGGGCATCACCGTGCCCCAGGGAATCAAGACCATCGAGCCCGACACCCAGGCCTTTGGATTCGTGGGAGACTCGACCTTCTTTGCCAGCGGGATCACCGGCGTCATCAACGCCGTCTACAACCAGCACGACATCATCGTCTGCATCCTCGATAACTCGACGACGGCGATGACCGGGCACCAGCCTCACCCCGGCACCGGGCGCACCATGATGGGCGTCGACGGCGCCGCGATGAGCATCCCCGCCATACTCGAGGCCATCGGCGTCGACTGCGTGACGGTTGACCCGCTCGACTTGGATGCGGCCGTTGCCACTGTCAAGGACATGATGGGAAAGACGGGCGTGCGCGCCATCATCTTCAAATCGCCCTGCATCTACGTCTCCAAGCCCACGCACGAGAAGATGGAGATAAATCTGGACGCCTGCATCGACTGCCGCTCCTGCATCAACCAGATCGGCTGCCCCGCCCTCATCGTCAAGGACGGGCACGTGGACGTCGATGCCTCGCTCTGCTACGGGTGCAACCTCTGCGCGAAGATCTGCCCAACCGAGGCGCTGACCGAAAGGGGTGCGCTATGAGCAGCGGACTCAACTGCGTCATCTGCGGCGTCGGCGGCCAGGGAAACGTGCTCGCCTCCCGCCTCATCGCCCAGGTACTCCTCGAGAGAAACGAACATGTTAAGACCGCCGAGACCATCGGCATGGCACAGCGCGGCGGGTCGGTCGCAAGTCACGTGCGCGGCGGACGCCCCCAGTCTCCCCTCGTCCCCAAGCGTACGGCCGACTGCCTCATCGCCTTCGAACCGGGCGAGGCGATACGCTGCATCGACTACCTCAGGCCGGGCGGCACGCTCATCGTGAACAAGCAGGCCGTGCAGCCTCCCACCGCCGCGTTGGCTGGCGTGGACTACGACGGCAAGAAGGAACTCGCCTGGCTCGAGTCGCTGGACAACGTCAAGCTCATAGAAGTCGATGGAGATGCGATCTGCCGCCAAGTCGGCTCGAGCAAGTGCCTCAATATCGTGCTGCTCGCCGCCGCGACGAAAAGCGGTGCGCTCGGCATCTCGAGAACCGAGCTCGAAAACGCCATCAAAACGCGCGTGAAGCCGCGTTTCCACGAGATGAACCTTCGGGCCGTGGACCTCGTCTTCGCAAGCTGAGAGGCGAGCTCAGAACTTACTCGCATCCAAAAGGCAACGAGATCGGGCGCCACCGCGACGGTCTCGGAGGGTACACGAGGCTGCGTGTCCCGCTGGACGGGGCGGTTTGCCCGAGGACTGTTTGAGCGCGCAAAGCGCGCGAGTTCCGCAGGGCGCCCCGTCCAGCGGGACGCGCGGTTTGCCGAGTCCGCCCTCCGAGGCCGTCGCGGTGGCGCCCCCATGCGGTGCATTTTTCAATTACTCCTCATCCACGAGGGCGATGCGTGGGGCGTGGGTAAGGAAGAACTTGCAGCTCGTGCACGCTTCTTTTCTGGCACAGCCGAAGTCGACATCGTAGGACTCGAAGACCTCCATGCCCATGGCCCGTTCGTACCAGGGATACGTACAGACGATCGTGTTCGCGCATGTGCGCGGGCAGAAGCCCGTCGCATCGTGCGGACACCCTGCCGTCATCGATCCCTTGCAGCCTGGAACTTCCCAGCATCTCATCGCGTGCCGCCAATCTCTCGTGTGTTTCAGCTCACTGTAGCATGCGCCGAGCGCCCCATGCTGAGCTATTCCGTCACGTGCATGAACGTATAGGAGAAAATGCACACTTTGAGTTTGTTCGAAAACGATGGGAAAAGAGAAAAGAGAATCGCATCTGGCGGAGAGATGGGGATTTGAACCCCAGATAGGGCTATCTAACCCTATACTCGCTTAGCAGGCGAGCGCCTTCAGCCACTCGGCCATCTCTCCGCGTCCACATGCGATGCAGGAACAGACTATATCAGAAATGGCAGGGTCGGGCACCCAGCTTTCGGCAAGTATTTTCAGAGCCGGGCACGTTGCACGTGAAAATGCCTATCCGAGCGGGTTACCGGGATGGCGAGCAGCCTTGAGCCGCTCCCAGCACAGGCGCTTCAGGGAAGGGTTGTCGAGGCACTTTGCAAAGCCCGGAACCGCGACGAGCAGGTATCCCGCCCCCACTTTGACAGGGCAGTCACCCGCGAACTTGCGCGTCTCTTCAGGAAACGCATCGCAGAGCCGCGCTATCGAGGCATCGTCAATGGGGATAACGCACCAGGGGTCTACCTGGTAGATAAAATCGACGAGCTCGGTTCCATCACGGTCGAGCTCGTCGAGGGAGAGCGCAGCGCAGCCCGTCGTGTGGCCAAGGGCCTCTGCTGCACTCTCGAGCGCATTGATGACCGTCTGGTCGAGCGGGTGTCCGCACAGGACCAGAAACGTTGCATCCGATGCGCCGTACATTTCAGAACCTTCGGCCGTTAGACGGCCGTGACCGTGACGCCGTTGTCGTTGTCATCGCGATCGATGGCATCCTGGCATTCGTCGAGCATCTCGCGCACATCATCGAGGGCCGACTGAATCTTCTGCAGCTGCTCGGCGGAACGCTCCATCTTGCCACCATCGGCAAGGTGGTACATACGGTGCGTCCAGCGACGGATAAGGGCAATCGTCTCGTCGATCTGCGTCACCGTGTCCTTGAGCTGCTGGGTATTCACTCCATTAGCGCACATGACAGTCTCCTTTTCCAAGTCCTACGAACGTGTCGATTCGTCACACGATTTTAGAACCAGTAACTTCATTGGATTGCATCTTATCACCACGGGGAGACATTGCCAGCGCATGCCCGCAAAAGGCGCATTTCGCGCGCGAGCTGCCACCGAGCAAATGCCGATATGCGGACTCCAACTGCATGGACCGCCTTGTTCCTCTCCACAAAAATTTCTTGTTGACACGCTCTTTTGCAGTGTTACTATAGTCAGGCTTCAAAAGCGGCATTACCTCAGCTGGATAGAGGGCCTGACTACGAATCAGTTCGTCGGGGGTTCGAATCCCTCATGCCGCACCAGATTGCAGCAGGGGGCGCTTGGAAATCCGAGCGCCCCCTTTTTCTTTTGAGAGGCACAAGCATCGGCAGCGTTCTCGTTGCCACAGAACCCAGGAAGTGCAGCGCGCTCGCCTTATCGATGTCACGTTCAGCAACTTTTGGCTTGGATTTCCCGCGCGTACTGGTGCCTAGCAGCCCAATTGAGTGCCAAACCGCAATTTTCTTGCAGAAATTGTGCTGCACTACTTTAATAATGGGCCAAAAGTTGCTGAACGTGGCAGCGTCACACGTACGGACCCGTGTCAGAGCAGTTCTTCCCAACCCGTGATGAAGCGATCGACGGTGGACTTGAGCTCTTCTGTTGCCTGTTGCTTGTGCGCATCGTAGACACCGATTACATAGGCGCCCGTCTGCTTGGCAGAGCGCGCCGCCGTGACGACGTCCTCGAAGATTGCACAGTTCTCCGGTGCGACGCCGATTCGATGCGCGGCCTCGAGATAGACCGTTGGATTCGACTTGCCGCCGCACTGCAGCTCATCGCAGACGCAGAGCGTGTCGAACAGGTCGAGCACGCCGTTGTTCTCAAGGGCAGGCTCGAGCAGGCGGCGTTGAAGCGAGGTCGCAATCGCCAGTGGAACACCCTGCACCTTGCAGTACTTGAGATAGTCCTTCGCGCCCGGTTTGAGCATCACATCCGTCGAATAGCGGTCCCCCGCGAGTTCTTTCCATTCCTCGATGATGTCCTCGGGTTTCTCGTCGAGGCCGAAATGCTCAATCGTGTAGTCGGCCCCGCCCTCGAAACCGAGAACGGCGATCGTCTCTCCGTAATCTGTCGTGAAGGGGATGCCCCGCCGATCGAGAAAGCGCCGGTCGACATCGTCCCAAACCCACATCGAATCAGCGAGGGTGCCATCGAAATCGAAGATGAGGCCCTCGACTTCGTGCGTGTCGATGTTCACTGTCCGTCTCCTGTCAGGCGCGCCATCGGGCCCGCCGAAATGCCAGCAAATATGAAAAGAGGACCGGTGACGACCGGCCCTCTCTTACTTCATGTCTAAAGACTTGCCCTACTCGGTGGCCTCTTCGGAAGCTTCCTCTTCAGAAGCAGCCTCCTCGGCAGCGGCAGCGTCCTCGCCGGTGGCCTCGGTTTCGCCTTCGGCAGCAGCGGCCTGCTCGGCAGCTTCAATCTCGTCGAGGACCTCGAGATCCGCCTCATCGCTCACGACGTTGACCTCGAGGGTCGCCTTGATGTCGCGGTAGATGGCGACGGTGATCGTGTGCTTGCCGACCGTCTTGATAGCCTTGCCGACATCGATCTTCTTGCGGTCGATGTTGACGCCGATCTGCTCTGAGATGGCATCGGAGAGCATCGAGGTCGTGATGGAACCGAAGAGCTGGCCTTCCTCGCCGGCCTTTGCGACGACACGCAGGGACTTGCCGTCGAGCACTTCCTTGAGCTTGCCAGCATCGGTCGTGCGAGCGAGCTCGCGCTTCTCGATGTTGTGACGGCGCTGCTCGAGCTGCTTGAGCTCGCCCTTGGTCGCCTTGATGGCAATGCCCTGCGGAAGCAGGTAGTTGACGGCGAAACCCTGCGCAACGTCGATGACGTCGCCCTCGCCGCCGCGGCCTTTGAGTTCCTTGAGCAGAATAACCTTCATGTTCTTACCTTCTTGTCAAACCCCGAAAATCTGCGGGGCTGCTCCGCTATGGCGCAGAGCTGCTTACATATATGTACGCGCCTAATCCTCGGGCTTGCCGTGCGGTCTTGCATCCGCCCGCTCGAGCCTGCGGAAATTGGCCCAGAAGTCGATCAGTCCCATAAGGGGAAAGACCAACACGGGCACCATGAGCATCAGCGCGAAAACGCCCAAGCACAGCTGCCAGGCAAAGCTGACGCCCATATTGTTCAGGATGCCCTTGCCAACCGCCGCTCCCTGGAAGAAGAGCGGTATCAATGACACCATGAACACGCTTAAGACGAGTGCCCTTGCACTCTCATCGTTTGTAGCCCCCATCATGGTCACGACCGTGTACATAACGATGGCCAAGATGAGCGGAACCGACCACCACGGCGAAAGATCGACCTTGGAAAAGGGGCTCCACGTCGTAATGTGGCGAATCCGCTCGTAAATCCAGCGCAGGCACATCCCGATGATCACAAATACCGTGACGTAAATCGCGATAAAGGCAATCCAGCAGTCGAGCAGGAACAGGCTGTTCTCGACCTGCGAGACTCCTTCCTGCTCAATCGCGCCCATCGAGGCCATTGCCCGCGCTGATTCGAGAGCCGCGTCCTTGAACATCTGCGCCGGAGTCGTGCCGAGGGACATTGCCAGGTAGGAGTCGCATCCCACGATCAGGGCAGTGAACACGAGAATCGTGCACGCCACCTTGGCCGAACTGGGCCTTCTTCCAGTCCAGACAAGGCACACGACCACGCACGCAAGGCTGATGAGCGAGTCCAAGGGGCTTCCCGACTAGCGGTTACGGCGGCCGCCGTTACCAGAGACGACCTTGACCGTGTACGGCAGCAGCGCCATCTCGCGAGCACGCTTGATCGCGGTCGCGAGCGCATGCTGGTGCTGCGTGCAAACGCCCGTCACACGACGCGACTTGATCTTGCCGCGGTCGGTGATGTAGTGGCGGAGCATCTGCGTGTCCTTGTAGTCGATGTACTTGACATCGTCCTTGCAGAACGGGCAGCGCTTGCGATGCGGCTGACGGGTATATTCAGCCATGTTTCCTCCTCACAAATATCTCGTATATGACAAGGGTCCTTTAAAAGGGAATGTCCTCGTCGTCATAAGGCGATGGAGCCGGAGGCTCCTGAACAGAATCGGAACGTGCCGGTGCGTCGTAGCCACCCGCATTGCCACCGTAGGTGTCAGCGTTGGCATTCGAGCCATAGGCACCGCCACCCGCATTGCCACCGTAGGTGTCAGCGTTGGCATTCGAGCCATAGGCACCGCCACCCGCATTGCCACCGTAGGTGTCAGCGTTAGCATTTGAGCCGTAGGCACCGCTGTTGGCATTGGCGTTTGCTCCATAACCGGCATTCGGGTTGGCATTCTGGCTGTAGCCACCACCGTAGTTGCCGCCGTTCCTGCCGCTGTTGCGAGATGACATGAACTCGATCTCGTCGATCGTGACGTCGATCTTGCTGCGCTTGGCGCCCGTGTTCCTGTCTTCCCAAGAGCTGTAGTGCAAGCGGCCCTCGATGGCGACCTTGGTGCCTTTGCTCAGGTATGGGGCGATTGCTTCGGCGCGCTTTCCGAACATGTTGCAATCCACAAAGTTTGGGTAATCTTCCCAGTCCCCGGTCTGCTGATTGCGACGGCGGTCGTTGACCGCCACGCCCAGACGGAGAATGGTCGTTCCATTCGCAGTGCTGCGCGTCTCCGGATCACGGGTCAGGTTGCCGGTGATAATTACCTTGTTGATGCTCATGTGAACACGTTCCTTTCAGTTGGACGAAAACGGAGATCCGTTATGCGTTCTCAACCGAACCAGCACGATCATCGCGACGCGTGATCATGTACCGCACGATAGCGTCCATGATGTGCAGGACACGATCGAGCTCTGCAATAGCGGCAGGCTCGGCTTCGAATTCGATGAGGGTGTAGTCGCCGTCCGTCAGACCGTCGATCTCGTAGGCGAGCTTGCGCTTGCCCCACTCCTCGACGTTGCTGACCTTGCCACCTTGCTCGGTAATAGCGGTATCGATGCGCTTCTCAGCTGCAAGGCGGGTCTCCTCGTCAATAGACGGGTCGACAAAAAACAGCAGTTCATAAGCCTTCATGTAGTCACCTCCTCCGGGCTAAACGGCTTCGGGCGAAGAAGGCTGACCCCGAAGCAGGAAATAACTTCGACATACTAACACCCCCATTATTGGGCAACAAAACATTTTTTGCCTGTTTCCACAAAGTCGCGACATGCGGCACGACCAGGCTTCTGAACGCGTAGGCGACGACAGCGCTAACGGCCGCGAGCAGCACAAGCACGCACAGGCAAAGTGCAGTTATCGGTATACCCGATGACTGGGACACGGTTTCGAGACCTTGGGCAAGATCGGCAAGCTGGCTCTTGCAGGCGGACACAAGATTTCCCAAGCCGAAAACGTCACGTAACGGAGTGCCTTGGCTTTGTTCCTGGGGCTCCCAGGAAACGGCACCCGACGAGATCTTCCCGAGCTCTCCTTGAGATTCAGGAGCAGAGGAGCTGGAGCGCACATCGGAAACAAGGTCGTCTGCCAGCGACTGCGCCGCAGGGGATGCCTCTCCAATTGAAACACCTTCCCCCTGCGCGACACTCGCATCCTGTTCAGTTTCGGATGCCGTCTCATTCTCTTCCCTCTGATTCGACGACGAATCCGAAGACGTATTGGAAGGAGCCGCACTCCCTACCCCGGCAACGCCAAAGAGCGTCATCGGATCGTAGTAGGTCCGTCCCTTCTTCAGCCCCATATGCAGGTGCGTGGCTGCAGAGGAGGCATCGCCCGAAGCCGCTAACGTTCCGAGCGCCTCCCCTTCCGCGACGTGCTGCCCCTGCTGTACATAGACTTCGGCTACGGGCATGAGCGTCACACGCCGCCCATCTGCCATCTCGACCGACACGGCACACATGGTCTCCCCATCTGCGCCCCCGCTCATCCCCACACGAGAATCACCGGACGGCACGTCGCCGACATAACATGCCGTTCCGGCTACGGGTGATGATATCTGCATACCGGCAGATGCGGGGATGTCTAATCCACTATGTACATAGCTTTTTTCATTGCCGGCCATATAAGTCGAGTGGAACCCCAAGCTGGACAGGAGCTCCGAGGACGGTACCGGCCACGTGGCCGCCTGGGCATGCCATACTGGCAACGCGAACAGTATCAAGGCAGATACGAGCAGGGCATATCCAAGTGCCCGTGCCAGAAATGACCGGGAAGAGAAGATCCGAAAAGAGCAATTCCCAGAGTCTTGCTGGCGTCGGGCGAGCGTAATGCCAGCACAGTCTTTCGTCGTTTGAAGCATGTGCGCCCTCCTTGGTCCTCGAAGCCTTCCTGCAAGACCCATAATGAACGACCGACCTTGCCAAAACCCCGAATCGTTTTCGGAAAAACCTTGCAAAATTAAGGAATATCGCAGGTCAGAGAGAAGAAAAAACATTTCCGGCTTTTTTAGCCGCAAAAAGACCATTTCGAGGTAAGCCTGGGGCCCGGACCTCGCCAGGGACCATACGAGGCTGCTCGTCCGCCTTTCCCGAGCGGTCTTGCGAGGACTGTTTGAGCGCACGAAGTGCGCGAG